>JAZRNV010000147.1:0-5797 GCA_045648425.1 Acutalibacteraceae bacterium
ATGCTGACGGATATATTAAAATTCCTGAAAAGCCGGGTCTTGGCATAGAGATAAACGAAGAAGAGTGCTTAAAGCACCCTTATCAACCCCACACATTAAGACATTACACCGGCGCATTGACAGACATCAGACCTGCTAAAACAGAATTCTATTTTTAATTGGAGAATAACTTATGCAGAAATATGACGTTAAAGGCCAAGTACCCAGCTATTTGCCCGAAGGAAATTGGAATCTTGTTTGGTCCGATGAATTTGAAGGCACTGAGCTTGATCAAAGCAAGTGGGGGTTTAGAAAATATTTTTGGGGCAAGCTTTCCCCCTCTTTTACCGATAAGGTATCTGTTGAGGATAGCTGCTTGCACATTCCTTTGTTATATGAAGACGGCGTGTTTAAATCCGCCCACCTTCAAACAGGCGGATTAACCTTCGACCTCCCCAGAGATGAAGGCAGAACTGGATTTTGGCCCTTTGGCAAAAAAACCGAAGCCAAATTTATGCACAAATTTGGCTATTACGAAATCAGATGCAAACTGCCTAAATATACGGGTTGGCATGCAGCATTTTGGCTTCAGGCACCCGGTATTGGCACCCATCCCGACCCCGCACAATGCGGCGTTGAGTGCGACATTATGGAAAACTATCGTCAGCACACCGACGGTGTAATTATTGGTGGTGTTGGATATGGCGGTTACGGTGCCGAATCGGTTTGGCCGGGACACGTACGAGTCCCCTACGTTGAAACTGAAGACGGTTGGCACACCTATGCCGTTGATTGGAGCGAGGAAGGATATATCTTCTACTTCGACGGCAAAGAAGTTTTAAGACAAATGGCACCGGACGTAGCTGTTTCAAAGGTTGAACAATTTATACTTGTATCCACCGAATGCCACGGTTACCATCGCTGCTTTGCAAACGAGGTTGTAGATGCAGGCGCTGAAGGTGGCGCTAACGTTTGGGGCGGAAATCCCGTACCTGAATTATACGATGCAAAGTTGCCCGACGAATTTATCGTTGACTACGTTCGTGTTTTTGACAGAGTTTAACTAAAATACTGTTATTATCGGCTAATATTTTTTATTGAATATTGCAATGAATATATGTAACATTATCTAAAAACTGTTAGGAGCGAATTATGAAAAAAGCTGTATTTATAACAGGCGCTCAAAAGGGCACGGGATACGCAATTGCCGAGCGTTTTGCAAAAGAAGGATGGGATGTTTTTATCACCAGCCGTCGCAGCGAAGACGCAGAAAAATCAGCTAAACAGTTGGCAGATACATACGGAATTTTTGCAAAGGGTTACGAATGTAATATTCGCAACGAGCAGCAGATTATTGACATATTTGATGATATTGACAAAACAGGTCGTTTTGTTGAAGCAGTGGTGCTAAACGCGGCAAATATGGGCTTTAACCATAAAAATCCTGCTGCAGGTCAAGATATCTGGACCGTGTCTGTAGATGAGTTTCAAGAGGTTTTTGAAACCAATCTTGTTTGGAATTTTATGATAATTCGTCAAGCAGCAATCAGAATGAAAGAGCAACACAAGGGTGCAATAGTATTTATCAGTTCAAACACAGCTTACCGAGCTATTCCCAACCGCACTGCTTACTGTGCTTCAAAAGGCGGCATAAACTCAATGTCTAAAGGATTGGCTATCGACCTTGGCCCCTTTGGTATCAGAAGCAATGTTGTATTGCCGGGCACCATAAAAACTGAGCGTTGGGTAAAAATGGGCAGCAAGCAGATTGTTAACGGTGAACTGACCCCCATTGGCGATATTTCTGACTTTGAAGATATTGCTAATGCAGCTTGGTTTCTCGGCTCGGATGAATCAAAAAACATCACCGGTGCTGAAATCATGGTTGACGGCGGTATGTCCTCACAGCTTTATCCCAGGGTATTAAACGATCTTAAAAGAGAAAAAATAGAGCAAGAGTCAAATTAAAATTAATTCAAGCGCACAACACTTAAAATAAGAGCTGTGCGCTTTTTTATTGAATAAATTATGACAATGTGTTATTATGACGTTTAGGATGTGATTGAATGAAAATAAAAACAAAGCCATTGGCTTATGACAGAGCAATAAATCTGCCGAAGCCCAAGACTTTTCGCCCCCTCAAGCCAAATATATTTTTCAGAACACTAATCAGAATTTTGTCCATTTTAGATTTACACAAAGCAAATTTTACATACACCACAGAACGAATGGACTTGATCGGTAACTCCCCCTGCCTGATTTTAATGAATCATTCCAGCTTTATAGACCTCAAAATCGCATATAAGATTTTTTATCCTAAGCCAATTTCAATAGTTTGCACCACAGACGGATTTGTTGGAAAAAGTTTGCTTATGCGCCTTATAGGTTGCATCCCTACAAACAAATTTGTTACCGACCTGTCACTGATTGGCAACATAAACTATGCTCTAAAAAAGAAAAAATGCAACGTTCTTATGTATCCTGAAGCAAGTTATTCTTTTGATGGGCGAGCCACTCCCCTTCCAAAGCGATTGGGTGTCTTACTTAAAAAGTTGGATGTGCCCGTTGTTACCGTTATTACTCAAGGTGCATTTTCACGAGATCCATTGTACAACGGATTGCAAATAAGAGATGTTGATGTCTCTGCAAAAGTCATCTGCCTGTTCAGCAGAGATGAACTAAAAAGCGTTTCTGCTGAAGAGATTGACAAAAAACTAAACGAACAGTTTAGTTTTGATAATTTCAAATGGCAGCAAGAAAACAAAATCAAAATTGATGAACCATTTAGAGCAGACGGATTAAACAGAATTCTATACAGATGCGCTCACTGTGAAGCCGAGGGCACTACCATTGGTAAGGGCACCACGTTAAAATGCTCTAACTGCGGTAAAGAATACACACTTGATGAATTTGGCCACTTGTACGCAACCGACGGTGATACAAGATTTGACCATATCCCGGATTGGTATGAATGGGAACGCCAATGCGTCAGAAACGAAATTGAAAACGACGAGTATAATTTAGAATGTGACGTAGATATCGGTATGCTTGTCAACCATAAAGCAATTTATATGGTTGGTGAAGGGCATCTAACACACACCAAAGAAGGGTTTGTTCTTACGGGATGCAACGGTAAGCTAAACTATATACAAAAGCCCACCGCTTCATACAGTTTATATTCTGACTATTTTTGGTACGAAATCGGAGATGTAATATGTATTGGAAATAAGAATGTTCTTTACTATTGCTTCCCTAAAAATTGTGGCGACGTAGTTGCCAAAACAAGAATTGCAACCGAAGAATTATACAAACTAAATAAATGTGCAAAAGCATAAAAAAACAAGCAGTGTAAAACAACACTGCTTGTTTTAGTTTAAATAAATTTAGAAACCCAGCCCCATACCCAAAGTATTATAAGCAATATCGGTATGATGAACGAGCAATGAATTCTTAACCATTTGGGAACTGCAATTCCTTTGCCGGTATTGGCCTCGTTGATAAAGTTATTCCAGCCCCATCCCTTTCTTTTCAGAGTACAGAAAAGCACATAGACCAATGATCCAAGAGGCAAAATATTGTTGGATATGATAAAATCTTCCAAGTCAAGTATAGATGAATTAGCACCTAAAGGTTGAACAGAAGAAAGCAAATTATAACCAAGCGCACAAGGCAAAGACAAAACAATTATAGCCACAATGTTTATTGCGCAAGACTTTTTACGGCTCCAGCCCCATTTCTCCATACCGAAGGAAATAATATTTTCGAACACAGCAGTAACTGTCGACATAGCTGCAAAAACCATAAAAAGGAAGAAGAGAGAACCCCAAATTCTGCCGCCTACCATTGAATTAAATACGTTAGGCAAGGTTTTGAATATTAGGTCCGGTCCACCGGCGGGATCAATGTTAAAGGCGAAACATGAAGGAATAACAATAAGACCGGCAATAAAAGCAACGGCAGTATCAAGAGTAGCAATAGAAACCGACTCGCCTAAAAGTCTTCTGTCTTTGCTAATGTAAGTACCAAAAATAGCCATACTGCCCATTCCTATTGAAAGGGTAAAAAACGCCTGACCAAGTGCTGCGAAAACAACCTCACTTATGCCGGATTCAGCCATACGCTCAAAATCAGGAACAAGATAATATTTAAGACCCTCTGCTGCACCGGGCAGGGTTACTGTTCTAATAGCCAAAAAAACAATAATAGCGAGAAGCGCAAGCATCATAATTTTGTTAATCTTCTCTACCCCGTTTTTAAGGCCAAAAGAGCAAACAGCAAAGCCAAGAAGAACAGTCAGCGCCATAAATCCAATCATTATCCACGGTGAACCAACCAACAAATCATATTCATTATTAATAAATGCGCTTTCATTGCCAACAAAGGACTCAGGAATAACAAAATCGCCCTTTATCATTTTGAACAAATAAGCAAACATCAAGCCGGTAATGGTGGTGTAAAACATCATAAGCATATAATTTCCGGCCATACCAATCCATCCAATATGATGCCACTTAGTGCCTTTAGGTTCCAAGACATCAAAAGAACTGGCAATACTGCGTTGGCTCGCACGTCCAACCGAAAACTCCATAGTCATAATCGGCAAGCCAAACAATACCAAAAACAGCAAATATATCAAAATAAAAGCAGCGCCGCCATATTGACCAACAATATAGGGAAAGCGCCAAACGTTGCCAAGGCCGATAGCACAGCCGGCAGATATGAGTATAAAACCCAATCTTGAACCGAATTTTTCACGTTCCATAATATCACCTGTTAAAAATCAAGGCCTCGTTTATCGAGGCCTAAAATTTTATCTGTTAAGAATAAGCTTAGTAAGTTCAACGGGCTCAACAATTTTACCGTCTTTATAAACGCGCATATTGCCTGAAGCAATTTCATCAATCAAAATAACCTCACCGTTGTTGTAACCAAACTCAAACTTAATATCCCAGAGGTCAAGGCCAATAGTCTTAAGGTCATCGGCAACAATTTTTGTAATCTTAAGAGTTTGCTCTTTCATGCTGGCGAACATTTCTTCAGACATAACACCAAGAGCAGCCAGGCCCTCACTTGTCACAAGGGGGTCACCCTTTTCGTCATTCTTAAAGGTGCACTCAACATAACCGCCCTCAAGAACAGTACCATCGGCAATATATTCGCCATATCTGCGAATAAAGCTGCCGGTTGCTACCAAGCGGCATATTACCTCAAGGCCATGACCAAAAACGGTAGCAGGAAGGACTTCCATAGTTGCGTTATCTACATCAGCGCTGACATAGTGAGTTTTGATGCCTGCCTCTTTAAGCATATCAAAATAATAAACAGATGTGCGAAGATTTGCCTTGCCGATACCCTCAATGGTAAGACCAACGGTATTCTCACCCGGATCGAAAACACCGTCTTTACCGGTGCAATCATCCTTAAACTTGAGCATTACATTGCCATTATCAAGACTGTAAACATCTTTTGTTTTGCCTTCATAAACCTTCTTCATAAACACAATCATCCCTTCAATAATAAGTTGTCGGTAAACCAACAATTTTTACAGATAGATGATAACACATAGCACTAAAAAAATCAATATAATTGACACACAAAATTATAATTATTATCAAAAATGATTTGTAAAAAAACACAAAATGACCGGTTCATGGAAGAACTCAATCAACCCATCGGCCATGTTGGTGTGAAGTGCAACATCGCTCACAACACTTTCTGTAGTTGGGCCTTAATTGCCTACAAAACACAAGCAGTAATAGCAAAACTAAAACACCGAGCATATTAAAGATAAATTTTAGTGGAATAAAAGGCAAAAAGC
>JAZRNV010000148.1:0-8253 GCA_045648425.1 Acutalibacteraceae bacterium
ACCGATTACATCGTAGGTGTTGGTAACCTCGTCAATTATGGCGGCATTGTTATCGATAGCCACCACGTCGTGACCCTCTACAACCAGATTTTCAATAATGGTGCGTCCGATTTTGCCACAACCCACAACAATAATCTTCATGAACTTACTTCCTTCTGATAAAAGTATACCTTATTATACTACACTGTTCTGCTTTTTTCCACCATTATTTTTAAAAGCGCCTTTTAAACGCGTATATCATTCCCATTTTAGCGGTGCGATATTGAATCGGGGAATATGTTTTTATCTATACATTATAAAAAAGGACACTATTTTTCTGAAAAAACTAATAATTGACATTCTTTTGGGGGTGTAATATAATGAGTGAGAACCAAACTTAAAGGAGTTTTAAAAATGAAAGCAAAAGTAATTGTTCCAAAAATTATTATGCTGGCTTTCTTGGTTTCCTTTGCGGCTTTATGTGTGATTACAGGCGACATCACCGAGCCCGTAGGAACTTTGTGGTCACTCTTCCCCCCTGTTGTAGCCATTGTGCTGGCACTTATAACCAAAGAGGTTTACAGCTCTCTCTTTGTCGGTATTCTCTCAGGTGCATTAATTTACAGCAACTTCGACGTAGTTAAAACTGTTGATGCAATAACCAACGAAGGCCTTATTGCTTCCGTTTCAGGCACTGCAGGAATCTTCGTGTTTTTGGTGTTGCTTGGTGTGTTGGTTGCCCTTATTAACAAATCGGGCGGTTCTGCTGCATTCGGTCGCTGGGCACAAAAGCACATTAAAACCAAGCTTGGCGCAACGGTTTGCACCTTCGTTCTTGGCGTGCTTATCTTTATCGACGACTACTTTAACTGTCTTACCGTAGGTGCTGTTATGCGCCCCGTAACCGACAGCAAAAAAATCAGCCGTGCAAAGCTGGCATACATCATCGATGCTACCGCAGCACCTATTTGTATGATTGCTCCCATCTCTTCTTGGGCTGCCGCCGTTTCGGAATACACCAAAGACGTTACTGTTGCCGGTGAAGAGATATCAAGCTTGGCCCTTTTCTGTCAAGCCATTCCTTATAATTTCTATTCTTTGCTGACCTTTGTGTTTATTATAGCCATTGCAATTATGAAATTGGATTACGGTCCCATGAAGCTGCACGAGTTTAACGCTGCAAATGGCGATCTGTTCACCAATGGCGGCGAGGTTGTAAACGTAGATGACGAGCGTGAATACAACCCCAAAGGCAAGGTTATTGATCTTTTGCTGCCCATTCTTGTGCTTATAGCAGTTGCCGTTGTTGCTCTTATTTACGTCGGTGGCTTCTTTGACAGCAAGGGCGATTATTATATGGATTTCGTCGGTTCATTCGGTAATACCGACGCTACCGTTGCATTGCCCTTAGGCGGTCTTTTGGTTCTTGTTTTGACTATTATTTATCTTGTTGCCCGCCGTGTTATCAGCTTTAAGGACGCTATGTCTTGCGTGCCCAAGGGCTTTATCGCCATGGTTCCTGCCATTCTTATTCTTACCATGGCAACCGGCCTTAAAAACATCACCTCATTGCTTGACTCTGACGGATTTGTTCAAGCCGCTCTTGCCGGAGCAGATGAGCTGCAGAAATTCTTGCCTGCAATTATATTCCTTGTAGCTTGCGGCATTGCCTTCGCCACCGGCACCTCTTGGGGCACCTTCGGTATTCTTATTCCGATTGTTTTAAACATCTTCCCCGCAGGCAACGAGTATATGATAATCGGTATGTCCGCTTGCCTTGCAGGTGCTGTTTGCGGTGACCACTGCTCTCCCATTTCAGACACCACCATCATGTCAAGCGCAGGTGCACAGTGCGAGCACGTTAACCACGTATCCACTCAGTTGCCCTACGCCTTAACCGTTGCAGGCGTATCCTTTGTATCCTATCTGATTGCCGGCTTTATTCCCAGCTGGCACATCAGCTTGCCTATTGCTGTTGTGCTTATGGTTGCTACCCTTGTAGTTATCAAGCTCATCACCGGCAAAAAGAAGACCGCTTAAGTTAATTTTATTAAGACCGCAGAGCTGGCTGCCCTGCGGTCTTTTTTTATCAAAAAGTGAACAAATTCGTATTTGTTGTTAATAGTTGACAAGAATATGTGAATGGTTTATAATGAAATTGAGCAAAGTTACCATATTTTGCTCAATCAGCAAAATTGAGGTGCATCTTATGAAAAAAAGATCATTGCTCGCCCTTTGTATTGTTCTTATAATGGCGGTCTCTTTATGCTCCTGCACAAAGGACGACCATCCTAAAAAGCCCACAAAGGCGGCAGCTGTCGAAATCGTTGACCGCTACACTAACGACGAAAACGACAAAGGCAGTTATTCCACTACTACGAACCTTGTTCTTTCGTCGGGCACCTCTACTACCGAAATTAAATCTACAGGCAGTCTGCAGTATGAACGAAAGGATGACTACTATGTGTTCTACAAGTATACCTCTACCGCCAAGAAAGACAGCGTTTCGGTAACCTCCGATATTACATATTACGAAGGCGTGTTTTATTACAGCGACGGCAAGGATATGAAAATTAAAAGCACCGCCGACAAAAAAGCTGTCAAGGAAGCTTTTTCATTCGGTCCCGAGCTGCCCGACAGCAGTGCCGACTTTAACACCATTAAATTCGGTCCCAAGGACGAGGGCTATATTTTGACGATGAGCGACCTTAAGGTTGACTCCCTTATCAAGACCGAAAAATATTTGGAGAAAAGTCTGGGCTATATGAACGGTATGGTCGACAAGGTAACCGGCACCACCATAGTTGCAAAGTTTGACAATGAATTTAAGCTTGTAAGCGCACGCCTTGTCATTGAATGTGAATCCCAGTCAGGCATTGTTGCCACCCTTGCCATAGAGATGTCCGATTTCAGCGATGAGTGTGATCCTGTCAAGCCCGAAAACGACCACGAATACACCTCGGTTGAAGCCGCTCATTATTACTATATGATTGAAAACGGCTTGTCATCCTTGCCCTATGCCAACAACTACAAAGCTGAATCAAAAATGACCACAATAATAAAGGGATGCCCCTCTCCCTTTGAAAACGGATACACAATGACGGTTGAGAAAAACTCAGGCACCTTAACCGCTGAACAATCATTTTTCGCCGGCTATTCAAAGGGTGCCGCCTATTCACTGACCGACGGCAGGCTGACGGTTAAAAACGGCCAGGGCATCTCTAGCAAAAAGCTTTCCGAGGAACAAGCCAAAGCCTTTGTTATGCTTTGCGTGACGCCTGCATCCGGCATAGAAATATCTGATATTGAGCAAATAAGCGTAAGCAAAAATGCCGACGGCAACAGGGTGATAAAGCTGACTCCCTCATCAAAAACCGGATGCGACCTTATGAACGAGGTTGCAAAAGCAACGTACAGCGAGCACAGCACCATAAACACCCTTACGGATAATTATTTAGAAATAACCGTTTCGGGCGAAGAAATTGTCGGCGTTAAATATCGCTTTGCCACCGCCGACGGCTGTCTGATGGAATACGCTTTGAAATATACTGCCATTGAGCCAACCGGCAGTACCGTTTGATAATAAGGTGATAAACAATGAAAAAAACAGTTGCGTTAATATGCACCCTTTTGCTGACGCTGCTTTGCGGATGCGAGCTACCCCACAGCATAAAAGAGAATCCTGCCAAGAGAATGACCGACGAGCAGGTTAAAACCGCTATTACGGAAGAATACGAGTATTATATGGGGCCGGACACCAAATCGGCCAGTTATGAAGAGAATTATAAAATCTCGGTCACAAACGGCGACGTGACCAACTCAAGCAGATTTCACTCGTTCTATTCGGTCAAGCGGGATGAGGATAACAATTATCTGTCAATGACCAACGAAATCACAGCAAAGGTAGGCAAAGAAGAATACACATCCTATATGACCTACGTTGACGGCAAACTCTATACCAACTATGGCGATAAAAAGCTTGTGAGCGAAACAACCTCCGACCAACTTAAGGAAATTTTGTCAGACACCACAAAAACCATGGATATCCAAACAGACTCTTTCGATAAGGTGGATTTTGAGCGCACCGACAAAGGCAGCACCCTGACCTTGACAGAGCCCGACGATATTTGTTTTGTCGAGGCTTCCGAAATGCTTGAAAGTCTGACAAAGCAGACCGACGCAAAATATAGCGAGACCACAGAAGCCTCGGTAACGGCCACCTTTGACAATAAAAACAAGCTTAAGAAAATTCTGATAACCATTAAAGGCAAGGCAGTCGGCAGTGACGACTTGGAGCTTTTAATATCTCAAACAAACTTCAGCAAAAAGTCAGAGATATCTGCACCTAAGGGCGCCGAAAAGCACGAAAAAATAACCAACGCCGGTTATTTCGGTATGATTGCCAACGCTATTGCAGAATATGTTGCAACCGAAAATCAAAAGCTTATTATCAACCACGACGTTATGTTTGTCAACAAAGAAGGTCAAAAGCTGTATGCAAATACAAAGTACAATCTTAATTACAATATGGCATCTGACAATGGCTTAACCTTTACCATTTCATATGGCAGAGCAAGCGCCAGCTACAGCAACGGCTATCTTTCGGTAGGCGCTGATAAGCAACCATTTTCAGCCGAACAGGCGGCTGCCCTTTTGGCGGAATATATTGGCACTACGTATATTGATATGAACTACGTAACCGATATCACCTTTGAAAATACAAACGGTAATAGTAAAATAATCGCCCTCACCTGTACTGACGATTATATGTTGCAGTTGGTGGATAATATGGCCAAATTTTACGACGTCGATTATCAAAAAGTTAAATCCGTAACCAATTGCTACGTTAACGTAACGGTAGACAATGACTTTAAAATTGAATCTATGAAATATTTGGTTACGGGGCCCAACATTAACGTTTCGGTAGATATGAATATTGATAAACGAGCATAAATAATGATTAACCCCCGTCGGTCGACGGGGGTTAACTTTTACACACCGAAAAGGCGGCGGGTGTTATCTCTTGTAATATTAAGCACGTCGGTCACTGATATTCCCTTGATTTCGGCAATACGACGGGCGACGTTAATAATCATACCCGAATGGCATCGCTTGCCCCTGAGTGGCACGGGAGCCATATAGGGCGCGTCGGTCTCGAGAAGCAGGTATTCCAAGGGGATTTGCTCCGCCACCTCAACCGTTTTGCGTGCATTTTTGAAGGTAACCGTCCCTCCAAGGCCGATGAAAATGCCCATATCAACCAGTTGACGGGCCATTTCGGCACTGCCCGAATAGCAGTGCATTACCCCCTTGGGACGATATTGCTTAATTATATCAAAGGTATCGGCATTGGCGTCACGAGAGTGAATTATAATCGGCTTGCCCAGTTTTTCGGCAAGCTGCAGCTGACTGATGAAATTGGCGCGCTGCACATCACGGGGCACGCTGTCCCAATGATAATCAAGGCCTATCTCACCGATGGCTACGCATTTGGGATGGGCGGCGGCCTCTCTTATCCACGATAAATCCAACGGCTCGGTATCCTCGGGATGAAGGCCCACGGCGGCATATATAAAGGGATGCTGCTCGGCCAGGGCCAGGGTGGTTTTAGCCGAGCTGCTGTTGCAGGCGCAGTTGATAATGCCGCATACCGAATGCTTAAGGGAGTTTAGCAATTTGTCTCGGTCGGTGTTAAAGGCCTCATCATCATAATGGGCATGGGTATCAAAAATCATACCATCCCTAAAGGGTGAAAGGTATTTGTTCATATTATCCCTCATAAAGCCACCTGCAATCCTCTTTTGTAAGCTCAAGCGTGCAGGCGGTCATTGAATCTTCAAGCTGTGCTTCGGTAAGGCAGCCCACCACGGCAACGGCAAAAGGTACCCTGCTCGTTATATAAGCCAAAGTGACGGCCGCTGCAGACACGCCCAGTTTTTGCGACAGCCGCTTGACTCGCTCTGCCCTGGCGAGATTTTCCTCGCTTAAAAAGCGGTCTATGACCTTTTGAGAATAGGGTATGCCTGCCGCATATTTTGAGAAAAAGCCCTTGGCCTGGGGTGAAAAGGCCATCAGCGGAAGGGATAGCCGCTCATACTCTGCCAAAAGAGCATCATCCATACAAACGAGGGTATCATCCCCCATCCGTTGGCAGTTTGTGGAGGCAAGACTCCACTGAATCTGGGAGAGACGAGGAGGCGCAAGCTGATTATCCATGGCATATCGGCACATCTGCTCAACACGAGGCATACTCCAGTTAGACAGGCCGTAATCGGTGGTGTAGCCCTCCTTTATAAGTTCGTTGGCAAGCTCTGCAAACTCGCTCACGTGGATGGCGGGAGTGTCTCGGTGAAAAAGATAAATGTCGGGAGTAGCGTCAAGGGCATCCACACTTTGAAGCATATCCTGACGGATGTCATCGGGGTTGGCCCTTTGGGCAGGAAAGCCGCCCTTGGTGACCAGAGCAATATCCTTGCGGACGCCACGGCTCTTTATCCAGCGGCCTATAACCGCCTCACTGCTTTCGCCAAGCTGGGCATACATTCGGGCGGTATCTACGGTGCGGCCGCCCAGCTCGTAGTATTTATCAAGCAGCTTAAAGAGGGTGTCGCCGTCAACGTTGCCGCCTGTGCCAAAGGTTATGGCGGACAGCTTTGTTTGGTTTATCTTTATGCTTTTCATATTTTTCACCTGCCGATTTGATAGATTAATTATAGACCATATAGCCATAAAAAGCAAATAAAACCGCGGTATTTTGTAAGAATATTAACTATTGACTTGTTGACAAATGTGTGATATTATGTACTTTGCCTGTAAATCGACTATGCAGGTTCCCCTTACTCTCAGTAGAGGGTCTAATGTCCATAAGGAGGTGCAACAGAATGGCAATCAGCAATGCATATGAGATTGTTATGGTTTTTTCTGTTAAACAAGGTGAAGAGGCAACTGCCGCTCTTGTTGAGAAATTCAAGACCATGATTACCGAAAATGCTACTGACGTTTCCGTTGACGAGTGGGGCAAGCGCAGACTTGCATACCTCATCAACAAAGAGTCAGAGGGTTACTACGTGTTGGTTAACTTTACCGCTAACACCGAGTTCCCTGCAGAGCTTGACCGTGTTCTCGGTATTACCGACGGTGTTCTGCGTTCTATGATCATCAAAAAGTAAGAAAGGTGGTTAAACTATGCTTAACCGTGCTATCGTTATGGGTCGTTTGACCGATAATCCCGAGCTCAGGCACACATCCAGCAACATACCCGTTACCACCTTCACCCTGGCAGTTGAGCGCAATTTCCGCTCAGGTGACGAGCGCGTTACCGACTTTCTCGATATAGTCGCTTGGCGCAACACCGCAGAATTTGCCAGCAAGTACTTTACCAAGGGTATGCAGGTGGCAGTTGAGGGTTCCATTCAGGTGCGCTCATACACCGACCGTGACGGCAACAAGCGCCGTGCATGGGAAATTGTTGCAGATCAGGTTTATTTTGCCGATTCAAAGCGTGACGGCGCCGCTCCTGCAGGCCGCAGTGAAACCGCCGCTCCCTCAATCAGCAATGCCGATTCGTCTGACTTTACCGAGTTTGACGGCGGCGATGATTTGCCCTTTTAATTAAAACCATAGGCAGTTTTGCCTTACCTAACATTTTGAAAAGGAGGATTCCGTAATGGAAAAGACCGAAAAGATGGACAGACCCATGCGTGCCCGCAAAGGCCGCAGAAAGGTTTGCAACTTTTGCGTTGACCGTGTAGAGGCCATTGACTATAAGGATATCGCCCGTCTTCGCAAGTATATTTCTGAAAGAGGCAAGATCCTCTCTCGCAGAGCTACCGGCACCTGCGCACGTCATCAGCGTGCTCTTACCGTTGCTATCAAGCGCGCTCGTATGATCGCTCTGCTCCCCTATTCCTGCGATTGATAAAAAGCAAAAACATCCTGCGTTTGCAGGATGTTTTTTATTTTTTAAAGAGGTTTGTTATTATCAGTCAAACCTAAAATATAGTCAGTAGAGGTTTTATAGTATTTAGCAAGCTTCACAACAAATCGGGTAGGTATTTCTCTTTTCCCGGTTTCATAGTTGCTGTAAACCCTTTGATCGATTCCAAGCAAATCAGCAACTTGCTTTTGTACCAAATCGTTATCTTCCCGTAAATCCCTCAACCTTGAGTAGTACATATCCCCTCACCTCTTGATTTCAGTATATGTACTATCAAAAAATAGTATTGATTTTACTATCGTCTGATAGTAAAATACCCTTGAGGTGATTGGTTTGAC
>JAZRNV010000149.1:0-53162 GCA_045648425.1 Acutalibacteraceae bacterium
ACAACATCATCAATATTCATCAACCTTGCAGGAGTCGACGAAAGCATTTTTGATGCGGTTATCAGATCTACATCATAGTCAACACACAGCACCTTGAGCGCTTTATCCATAGTGCATATACTGCCAGCGTAGGATGACAAATCGGGCAGCTTTGCAACCTCGTCATCAACAATAATATAGGTGCCGTTTTCGTTGCTGCCAAGCTTGCCGTCTTTTAAATTTGAGCCGGAAATACGTGTTGCATCGGTTATTCCTGCTACCTTATCAGCACCTTTGATCTTTAATGCAAGCTGCAGACAGGCCTTGGGAATGTGTCTGCCGTCACATATCAGCTCAACAGTGACATCATCATCAAGATAAGCTGCTTCTACAACACCTGCAGTAACAACCTGGTCTCGTTTCATATAAGCTGTTGTTGCATTATAAAAATGAGTTATGTGGGAAAAACCGTTTTTAAAGCCCCGCTGTGCCTCTTCTGCTGTTGCATTGGTGTGCGCAACTCCGCAAATAACACCTCGGCCGCGCATAATTCGAGCAAACTCTGCACTGTTTTCAATTTCCGGTGCAGCATCCCATCTGATAAGGTTTTCACCGGCCAGCAAAAGCATTTCTTCAATTTCGGAAATATCAACAGGCCTTATATACCCAACGCTTTGCGCGCCCTTGCTTTTGCTGTTGGAGTTTGAAAAATAGGGGCCTTCTAAATGAATTCCGCAAGCTATATCAGCATATTCGCTGTCTGTCTTAAAAGCCAGATAGGCATTAACAAATCTCAGCAATTCTTCTTTAGATGCAGTTAACGCCGTGGGAGCCAAAGTGGTTGTGCCATGCTTTAAATGCGCTTTGACAGCAGTTTCAAAGGCAATGACAGTGCCATCCATAAAATCGGCGCCACCGCCACCGTGAACGTGCATATCAACAAAACCGGGCAACAAACAACAGCCATTGCCGTCAAAGCTATCAACATAATCGGCTTTGATATGCTTGTCTATTTTATGGATTTTTCCGTCAATCACAAGTATGTCAACAGATTTGGATATTGTTCCATCAACAACAGCGTTAACATTTTTAATTAATACAGATCCTTTTCTCATTTGTTATACACGCGGATTTCGGGGATGGGATTTTTGGTTGCTTCAGCAATAGTATAGATAGTGGCATCGGGATGATTACGGAAAAGTGAGCAAGGAACCTTTGCAGTTATGTCACCGTGCAAAATCTTACGCAGTGCTCCCGCATTCCAGTCTCGAGGCATAATCATTATTATCCTTTTAGCCATAAACATTTCTTTCATACCCACAGTAATGCAATATTCGGGGATGGCTTCAAGGTCTGCGCCACAGTTCATATAAGCATTTATCGTTTTGGTTTCGCGGCTGATTTTAAGCACTCTGGTTGCGCGGTTTGCAAACTCTTCGTTCGAAACAACCTCACCGGGCTCAGGCGGCTCATTAAACGCATAGTGACCGTTGATGCCTACACCGCCAAAAACCATATCCAGCTTACCATATTTATTGATAATATCCATTACCTTGCCTTCGTTGCCGGGCTCAGGAAAAACTCTGTTTTCAGGCAAAACGTTAAGCTCTTCATCTACAACGGAGTAGAAAATCCTGTCCATACCGCCGCGAAATGACAAAGGATCATTAATATCAATATAGGTCTTATCATCAGCCAGGTATTCATCCATATTGATGAATACGCAATTTTTAAGGGATACTCTGTATTTATTTACAAGATAAGCAAGTCTGAAGTAGGGGCCGAGCGGACCGTAAGGCACAACCATAACGGTGGGCTCGCCTTTTTTATTGTTTTCGGATATCAACTCAAGAACCTCTATGGCAACCTTCCAATAGATGTCGACCTCTGCCTGGGAAACATCTAGTTTTATGCTTGAACCTTTGCCCAAATCTTCCGGTTTAATAAGATTATAGTGCTCCATACTCTTAACTCCTTAATAAAAAATATATAGTTTCTCTTCCATTTTAACTATATCTATGTTATAGTGTAATAGGTTCTTTTTATTATTTCTATATCTTTTTAGTTCAAGAATATATTAAAACAGACCTAAAGGAGCAAAAAATGAGCAAAGTAAAAATACCTACAATGTCGCCTATTGAAATTTTGCCTCAAATAAGAATAGACACTCTGGTTTCTGCCTTTACCGTCAGCCGAGGCGAAGGATATATCTTTCCCGGTGAAAGCCACGACTTTTGGGAAATGGTTTACATCTCTGAAGGAACTGCAGGCATAACTGCCGGCAGCAAAATCCTTAAATGTCGCGCCGGCTCTTTGATTTTTCATAAGCCGAACGAATTTCACAGAATATGGAATGCAGGCAAAAAAGAGCTTGAGTTCACAGTAGTTTCTTTCAATGCTAAAGGCGAGTATATAAATAAAATGTTCAACAAGGTGCTGATGCTCGATAAAAAAGGTATTGAAGCACTAAACACACTGAGAAGTGAAATCGAATCCAACGGGCCCGACAGCAACTATATGCCTCAAAAATTCAGAAGTGACAAAGAGAAAGCAGCAAAATTCACCGTTTTTCTGGAATATTTACTTTACGAATTCTCAAAACACGAAACCAATATTGAGCCAAACACAGTCGGCAATGCAGCACTTTTTACAGCAGCGGTTAAAATTATGAATAAAAACGTCGACAAACCCTTAAAGGCCAAGCAAATAGCAGATGAACTGAACATAAGCTTATCTCAGCTTAAGCGTATATTTAACCGTTATGCATTGAAGGGCATACATCAATATTTTTTAGATCTTAAAATAACAACAGCAAAAGAAATGCTTGAGCGAGGCGAATCGGTATATAACACCGCTCTGGCAGTAGGATTTTACAATCAAAACAACTTTTCATCCACTTTCAAAAAATTAACAGGACTATCGCCCAGCAAATGGGCAAAAGAAAACAGAGAGGAATAAAACCTCTCTGTTTTTTATTAGATATTCAACTTCATCTAACCTTCCAGCGGTCATTATAGGTGCCGGAAAGGTCACTAACGATGCTTTCAACATGCTCTTTGGCTTTTGAAGTTGCTCTGCGCTCGTTCAAACGCTCCATAAACAAATCTTCGTCAACGGGAACAGATACCCATTCTCCAAGCCAGTCAGACAAATGTGCGGCATTTGCAATATTAACACCGTTAATTCCGTCATAACCGGGAGCAAGAAGCTCTTCACCGTAAAGAATGGCGTTTGTGAAGTTTTGAAGAATGCCGATATGTGCAGTTTCGGTCTTGTCGGTTTCTACATCTTCAACAACGAGGTTGGGGTCGTGGTAGAAGCCGTTATCAGACTCGAAGCAAACCTTTCTCTCGGGCTCAGAAAGCTTCCACCATGTCAGCTTGCCGTTTTCGCAAACCATCTTTCCCTTATCACCGGTAATTTCAAAGCGGTTGGTGCCGGGGCAATCACCGGTAGAGGTGATGAAAACGCCGGATGCACCGTTCTCATACTCGGCACAGATGGTAACATCATCTTCAACCTCAATATTGTGCCACTTGCCGTAATTGCAGGTAGCACGAATCTTGCTGGGCATACCGAAAATCCACTGCCAGAGGTCAAGATTGTGTGGGCACTGGTTAAGCAGAACGCCACCGCCTTCACCCTCCCAGGTTGCGCGCCAGCTGCCTGAGTCATAATATCTTTGAGTGCGGTACCAATTGGTTATAATCCAAACGCTGCGCTTAAGCTCGCCAAGCTCACCGGACTGAACAACCTCACGCATCTTTGCAAAATAAGGATTGGTTCGCTGATTAAACATAATACCAAAAATTTTGCCGCTCTTTTTAGCCGCTTCATTCATCTCTTTTACCTGCTTTGCGTATACACCTGCAGGTTTTTCGGTAAGCACATTAAGGCCTGCCTCAAAACCGGCAATAGCAATTTCAGGATGAAAATAGTGAGGAACGGCTACAAGAATAGCATCCACAAGGCCGCTTGCAATCAGCTCTTTATAATCTGCAAAAGCAGCTACATCTTCAGAAAGATTTTCTTTGCACCAATCAAGGCGAGACTGGTCAATATCGCAAACAGCGGCAAGACGCATTCCCTCGACCTTGCCCTCGTTCAACGATTTGGCGTGTGCGGTACCCATATTACCGATACCGATAATACCCATTCTTACTTCTTTCATATTGTGAATCCTCCGTCAAAGATTATTTTTTTAAGCGCAGATGCAGCCGCATCAAAGGCCTCATCGGGGCTATTATAAACATATTTGTGCTTGAGCTCTTCGTCTTGAAGATTGGAAAGACCGGTAAAAATAAACAAGTGGGGCTCAAGAGTCAAGATGACATCATCACCCTGCCGTGCAAGTGCAGCAACCATCTTTGCAATTTCACCATCACCGCAGCCGGAAGGCACAACGCTGCCGTCATCAAACAGCGCATCCTTTATATGGCCGTACTCTGTGCGGGATGCAAGTTTATCTACGAAATCGCCCGGGCGCTGCTCGCACTGAATGTAGTTGGCAGGGTCAAAAACGGAATACAAGCCGTCAACATTATCGAGAAGATCTACGACACGCTCATAGCTATCACCGTATATACCCTTTTCGTTTTCGTGACAGCACTTTATACCGTGAGCTACGGCATAATCGCACATACGCTGCATTCGGCGCAAAACCTCGTCTCTCGCCTCTTCGTATTTGCCGTCTTTAACAAAGAAGCTGAAAAGGCGAATTTTATCTGTGCCAAGAATTTTTGCAATCTCAACCGAGTGCATAAACTTTTCGAAATGGGGCTCAAAATCGTCATAAATATCGATTTTTCCTATTGGTGAACCAAGCGAAGAGACCTTGATACCTGCAGCATCAAGCTGCGCCTTAAACTTTTGGGCCTGCTCAACGGTAAGGTCGGATATATTGGTTCCGTCAACGTTTCTGGGCTCAATATGAGTAAAGCCGTTTCTTTTAATGGCCTCTATCTGCTTTTCAACATCGGCAGAAACCTCATCGGCAAAGCAGGATAATAAAAAATTAGGCATCCTCTTCCCTCCTGTTAAAATTCACAATTCATTTTTTTGAGGAATTCATAGCTAAGCTTTAACTCGTCAAAGGGATCTTTACCGTAGCTGTCATCCTGCTCAATTTCAGCATATTTAATGCCGGTCTTTTTGCAGGCCTCGAGCACCTCATCCCACGCGATAGAGCCGGAGCCGACGGGAGCAAAATGATGATAAAAGCTACCGTCTCCGTTTTCATCTGCAGTATAAAGCAGATCCTTAAAATGGCATACGTCAATTCTGCCTTGAAGCTTATACATCATCTGGGCCGGACACATACCGCCAAACTGTGACCAATATGTATCAAATATAAAGCCCCATTTTTCAGGATCGGTAAGCTCGGCCATTATTTCAAGCATAGTGAGAGAGCCACACTTGGTAATCTCGTTGCCATGGTTATGGTAATGAAGCTTCATTCCTTTTTCGGCAAGTTTGTCTGCAGCAAGCGCAAAATCTTTTATAAAGGTTTTGGTGCCCTCAAGACTCCATCTGTATCTTACAGGCATCATACCGATGCCTACGTGACGGGTGCCTAATATCTCATGTTCTTTTATAACGTTATCGGTATCCTCCAAAATGCGGTCGGCATTGGTGTGAGTGCAAATTATCTGCAAACCGTTTTCATCACAAAGAGACCTGATAAGTTCTGGTGATACGCCTGAAAAGCCCGAAACCTGGATTGAGGTATAACCGATATCTTTTACCTTTTTAAGAGATTCTGCCAACGATTTTTCATCTTGGCAAAACTTTCTGATTGTATAGCCCTGTACTCCAATCTTCATAAACATCTCTCCTTTTGGTTATAATTTTATCAAAATTTATAACCAATTAATATTACAAAATTTGCTCAAAAACATTGCAAAAATTGACTTTGTGATGTATAATTTACAGCGGTGATTAAAAATGAGCAGCAATAGAACAAAAACCGACGCAATTCATTCTAAAATAGACAGTGCTTTTTCGGGATTCAGGTCAACAACAGCCGGCCAATTCGTTTGCGAATTTCACTGCCATGACAACTGGGAAATATATATTTACCTAGACGGTGATGTAACATACTACGTTGAAGACAAGGTCTACGATATGGTTCTTGGAGATATTATTGTTATACCACCCGGGAAAATGCATCAATCGGTTGTAAACTACGCTGACGGCAAAAAGTACGAACGAATTGTATTAAATCTTGACCCCGGTTATATCGACAAACTGACCGAGTTAGATGAAGAGTTGCACAATCGATATAAAAAATACCGTCATGAATATAACTTTTTACTCAATTACAGCGGTAACGAGTTCATTTTCATCAAAAACCTGGCATTGGAGATTTTGCAAAAAAACCAAAATGACAGCTATAAACTAACTATGCTTAACTCGTTTATTTATTCTTTGGGAAGCAAGTTCTATAAAAGTGAAAAGCCCCCGGTATCTTATGAAGACAATCTTATTTCATCTGTTATACAGTACATAAACTCACATTATACCGAGCAACTGTCTTTGGATACAATCTGCGATGAATTTTTCGTCAGTAAATTTTATCTGAACAGACGTTTTAAAGAATATACCAAGCTTACCATTTATGACTATATTCTTTCAAAAAGAATAGCCCTCGCACGCCGTTTGATACGGTCAGGTATGACTGCTAACGAAACTGCAGAAAAATGCGGATTTGGTGACTATTCTACATTTTATCGGGCATTTATATCAAAAACCAAGCTCACGCCAAAACAGTTTAAAAATTCATATGAATAAAAACAAGGCACTGATTTAAAATCAGTGCCTTGTTTTTTAGATAGAAATTGTGTCTGCGATTCTGTGAAGATTAAACTCGTACTCTTTCTTTTCGTTAAGAGCTTCAAATATATCTTTATTAACAATCTCGTCTTTAACCATACACATAACGCGGTTTCCTATGCCCTCTGCCAACAAATCCACGGCCTTGTGACCCATTGTGCTGGCTATAACACGGTCACGAACTGTGGGAGAACCGCCACGCTGCATGTGACCAAGAATGGTAGCGCGCGCCTCTATATTGCAGCCGCGTGAAATCTGCTCGGCAATGCCTTCAACATTACCAACGCCCTCGGCAACAACAACAATAAAGTGCTTTTTACCCATAACTTGGGTTTTCTTAATGCGTTCAATAACATCCTTTTGGAAATCGCACTCAACCTCAGGAACAAGAACAGCTGTTGCTCCAACAGCTATACCTGTGTGCAAAGCCATATAACCTGCTCTTCTGCCCATAACCTCAACAACGGTGCAGCGGTCGTGTGACTGAGCGGTATCACGAAGCTTATCTACCATTTCCATTGCGGTATTAACAGCGGTATCAAAGCCGATTGTGTAATCGGTAGAAGAAATATCATTATCGATTGTGCCGGGAATGCCAACGCAAGGAATGCCGCGCTCAGATAAGTCGCGTGCTCCGCGATAAGAGCCGTCACCGCCAATTACAACGATGCCTTCAATGCCGTTCTTTTTGCAGTTGGCAATAGCAGTTTGCAAGCCCTCTTCGGTTTTGAATTCAGGACAACGAGCAGTGTAAAGAATAGTTCCGCCGCGATGAATAATATCAGAAACCGAGCGAAGGTTTAAATCAACAATATCGTTTTCGATAAGTCCGGTATAGCCGCGCATAACGCCTTTAACAGCAATACCCTTTTCGATAGCGGTACGAACTACAGCACGAACGGCTGCGTTCATGCCGGGAGAGTCGCCGCCACTGGTCAAAACACCAATCGTTTTAATACTCATATAAAAACACCTCGTGTATAATAAATAAATTCGTTCAATTTACTATAATATGAAAGATTGCGAATGTCAATCAAATGAGACTATATTACATATTAATGCAACAATTTCACATTACATTCGCCCACAATTTTTTTAAGCTCATCAAGCATGGGCCTGTTAATGCTTACGCGCATAGTGGCGGGCGCTTTAAACTTTTTGCCGCTGGATTTATCAAACACATAAACATCGGTTTCTCCCTCAAAAATTGAAAGCAAGGCCTTTACCCTATCAAAGCTGCGGTCGGCAGTGCTTTCAATAGTTATGAGCAACTTGCTATGCGTTTCATCTTTCACAATCGTTTTTTTGACAGGCACGGCGGCAACCTCTGCGCTAAACACCACCAATTCGGGAGAGCGCTCTTCATAACAGGACACACTGCCACGCAAAACAAGTGACGAGCCCGGCTTGGATATAGCACCGAATTTTACAAGAGCGTTGGTAAAGAAGGTTGCATTGATAGAACCCGTGCAATCCTCCACTGTTGCTGTCGCCATTTGTTTGCCGTTTTTTGCAGTGCGTATTTTGAAGGATGTAACCTGAGCAACAAGCACAACATCTTTACCGTCATATTTATATCCGTCTTCGTTTGACACCAATTCGGATATATTAACGGCTTTAAGCTGTGCTGCAAGGTCTTTAAACGCAGTTATAGGATGCTCTGACACATAAAAGCCAATATATTCGCGCTCATATTGCAACCTGACTTCTCTTGGATAATCAGCCACATCCGGCAAGGATGAATCATCACACAAATCATAGTTACTTTCATCAAACAAGCCGACCTGGCCAACCATTTTTCGATTAAATTTATCAGAGCAAGATGAAATTATACTGTCAACAGACTCAACAAATCTTCTGCGATTGGGATTAATAGAGTCAAACGCGCCGGAAAGTACCAACGATTCCAAAGCACGTTTATTAACATCTCCGCCGTTCATACGCGTGCAAAAATCGCAAAAGCCGTTGTAATGTCCCCCTATGGACCTTTCGTTTATAATTTTGTCAATAAGATTATTGCCCAAATTTTTGATTGAAAGCATTCCCACTCTTATGGCACCGTTTTCAACAGTAAACCCCGACAACGAACGGTTTATATCGGGTGGCAGCAAAGGAATGCCCATTCTTTTGCACTCTCCCACATACAGCACTGTCTTGTCGGTTGAATCAAGCACGCTGGATATAAGAGCCGCCATATACTCCGCTTTATAGTGACACTTGAGATATGCGGTCTGAAAAGCTACATGTGCATAAGCGGCGGCGTGAGATTTGTTGAAAGCATATGATGCAAACGACATCATTTCATCAAAAATCTCGTTTGCAGTTGTCTCATCCACTCCGTTTTTCAATGCACCGCAGCATTCATCGTCACCGTAAATAAAGCTGTGCCGTTCATTTTCAAGAACATCGTGCTTCTTTTTAGCCATAGCTCTGCGAACAATATCCGCTCTGCCTAAGGAATAACCGGCTAAAGTTCTGAAAACCTGCATTACCTGCTCTTGATAAACAAGAACTCCAAAGGTAACGCCCAAAATAGATTCAAGCAGAGGAGTCTTATATTCAATTTTAGTTTTATATCTGTTTTCAATATACTGCGGGATGCTTTTGACGGGGCCCGGGCGATACAAAGATGTAACCGCAATCAAATCTTCAATTCGGTCGGGCTTTAACTGTGCAAGCACCTTTTTTATGCCTGCTGATTCAAACTGAAACACTCCGTCGGTATTACCTGCTGAAAACATTTTAAAGGTTGCTTGGTCATCAAGGGGGATTTTATTAATATCAAAGTCGGGGTCTTTTGTTCGTATTAATCTTTGAGCATTATCAATAACGGTGAGATTTCTTAAACCCAAAAAATCCATTTTTAAAAGGCCGAGTTGCTCAATGGCTGTCATGGAATACTGAGTAACAACCGACTCGTCGCTCTTGCCCAAAGGCACATAATCAAACAGTCTTTCACGAGTTATCACCACGGCTGCTGCGTGCTTTGTGACATTTCTGGGCATACCCTCAATACGTTTTGCAAAATCTATAATTTTTTTAGCGTGCTCACTTTGAAAATAGAGTTGACGTAGCTCGTTGGATTCTTCAAGAGCTTCTTCAAGGGTCATATTGACAACCTTGGGTATAAGCTTAGCAACGCTGTCACCTTCTGAATAGGGATATCCCAACGCACGGGTAACATCTCTTACCGCTGCTCTTGCCGCCAGAGTATCAAAGGCAATAATTTGAGATACTCGGTCAGCACCATACCGACCAACAACATAATCAATAACCTCTTGTCTTCTGTCGCGACAAAAATCAATATCAAAGTCGGGCATCGTAACCCTCTCGGGGTTAAGAAAGCGTTCAAACAGCAAGTTGTATTTTATTGGGTCAATATCGGTTATGCCTATACAGTAAGCGCACAAGCTACCTGCTCCGCTTCCTCTGCCGGGGCCAACGGGAATGCTTTTGTTTTTTGCAAAGTTGACAAAGTCGGCAACAATCAAAAAATAGTCTACAAATCCCATCTGATTAATTATTGATATTTCATAATTTAAACGCTCGGTCAATTCATCGTCAATCTTTTGATAACGCTTTTTAAGGCCGTCATTACACAAATCGGTAAAATATTCAAGATGATCCCTGTCGCCAATATCAAAGTGAGGCAGAATTGTTTTCCCGAACTTAAACTCAAAATCACACATATCGGCAATGCGTTGCGTATTCTGCAACGCTTGAGGAACATCACTGAACAAAGCAAGCATTTCATCTTCGCTTTTAAGATAAAATTCTTCGGTTTCAAAAGCGATGGCCCTAACATCTTCAATCGTTTTGCCTGTGTTTATAGCCAAAAGCATACGCTGAATATCGCTGTCGCATTTATCGATATAGTGTACATCGTTTGTAGCAACAAGAGGAATATCTGCTTCGGCAGATATTCTTTTAAGGGCAGGTAAAATGCGCAATTCTTCTTTATAATAATGGTTTTGCAGCTCAATATAATAATTGCCTTCACCAAATATGTTTTTAAACATTTTAGCGGTTTTAAGTGCATCCTCATAGTCATTGCGAAGCAACGCACCCGGCACGGCGCCTGCCAAACAAGCAGACAAAGCAATTAATCCCTCGTGGCACTGAGAAAGCAGCTCCATATCCACACGGGGTTTGTAATAAAAGCCCTCCGTGTTGGAAAGAGAGACCATCTTTATCAGATTTTTGTAGCCCACCTCGTTTTTACACAAAAGCACCAAATGATCATATTCACTGTCAAGCCCTTTAACCTTATCGTGGCGCGAACGGTGAGCAACATAAACCTCACAGCCGATTATCGGCTTGATTCCCCTATCCTTACAAGCCCTATAAAACTCAACAGCTCCGTACATAGTGCCATGATCAGTAACCGCAAGCGCAGTTTGTCCAAGACTTGCCGCCTTGTCAACCAGTTGATTTATGCGACAAGCCCCGTCTAACAAGCTGTATTGAGTGTGAACATGAAGATGTACGAAGCTCATAAAATTACCTTATATATTTTCTGATATTTGAATGATTTTTTTTAGACGTCGGTTGACACCGGCACGGCTGATACCTAAAAGCTGCGCCAGCACAGACAAAGAAGCGTCCCGATATTCAAGTCGGGCAAGGGCAGTTGACTTTAAATCCTCCGGGAGGTCATCAAGCACACCCTCTGTTTGAAGCTTTTCAATCGCTTTTGCCTGCTCTTCGCCAACGTCAAAGGATCTGACGTAATTTGCCGTTTCAAAATTAACGGCTCTGTTAATATGATTTTTATAGTCCTTTTCGACCCTTACCTCCATCAAATCCAACGTAGATAGCGGTGCGCCCATATAGGTCATTAAATCTTCAACCTGCGTGCTGTTTTTGATATATACTGTTGCTTTTCCGTTGGATTTAACGCTGATTCTCGGCTCAAATCCGGCAGAATTCAGCACCTTTTGCAGGTGAACCGCAAGCTCTTCATTACCAAGATTAAAATCTATTCGGTATGAACGGCCCGGGTTAGAAAGCTGACCGCAAGCCAAAAAGGCGCCTCTTATATACGCTGAACGGCAGCAATCCGTGTCATACACCTTCAAAGGCAAGGTGAATTCAACGCCTTTTTCAAAAGAAGCCACATTAAAATGTTGTTCGCTGCTTTCGATCAATCGACATTTAAAGCAAGCTCTGTCAAAAATATGGAAAGCATGCTCTGCCACAGCTTGGCAGGAGGTTTTAAAAGTTAATGTAGTATCCTTCTTCTTTTTAACGCCAAGCAGCAGTCCTTCACATTCAGAACGACGGCAACAACGTTTATTAAGTTTGTGGTTGCATATCTCATTTTTTACGTTCGAACAAAAAGACATAGGCCGCTTCCTTAAATTATTTTTTATTTATATCGCGGTGATGACAAGAAACATCATAGCCGTGATGTGATAAATGCTCGTGAATGCATTTGGCAAAAGCAACCGAGCGGTGCTTGCCGCCTGTACATCCAAAGCCAATCATCAACTGGGTTTTCCCCTCGGCTATATAAAGTGGTATCAAATAATCAACCAGCTCAAACAATTTGTTTTTCAGAGCTTTTGCGGTTAGATTATCAAAAACAAAATCATAAACATCTTTATCCAAACCGGTTTTGTTTTTTAACTCTTCAATATAAAACGGGTTAGGCAAACATCTGACATCAAAATTCAAATCTGCGGAGCTAAATCCCCCATACTTTGTACCGTATGAGACACAGGTTATGCTGATGCCCTTGTTTGGCTCATCCAAAAACAGTCGGTTGATTTGCCATTTAAGCTCGGATGGCGCCAAGGAAGAAGTATCTAAATAATACTCTGATATAAGACGAACGGGAGTAATAAGCTTGCGTTCAGTTGCAATAGCATCGGCCAGCATTCCGTTACAGCTGTCAAGCAGTGGATGCTTACGACGGGTTTCTTTGTATCTTGAATGCAAAACGTGGTCAGACGCGTCAAGAAACATAATTTTAAAATCGATAGCAAGCTTTTTTAAGTTGTTGTAGGCATTGCTTAAATCAGAGTAAAGCTCGCCGCCTCTAATATCAATACCCAGTGCAACCATATCGGAAACCGTATCGGTTGTGGAAAAAAGGCGTATAAATTCTGACAATAATGCCGGGGGAACATTATCAATGCAGTAATACCCAATATCTTCAAGGTATTCCATTGCCTTTGATTTGCCGGAGCCCGACATACCGGTCACTACTACAAATTTCATAAATCCTCACCTGCAAATTTAATTTCACACTGAAGCTCAACACCGAATTTTTCGAAAACCGTGTTTTTAATATGCTGAACCAATTCTTTTACATCATTGCTGGTGGCGTCACCTATATTAATCACAAACCCTGCGTGCTTTTCACTGACCTGAGCACCGCCAACGGTATATCCCTTTAGTCCGCTCTGCTCAATAAGAGCTCCGGCAAAATGGCCCTCAGGACGCAAAAAGGTGCTTCCCGCACTTGGATATTCCAGAGGTTGTTTTTCCCTTCTGCGGTTCATATACTCGGCCATTTCGGACTTTATTTCGCTCTTAATTCCCTGCTCGAATCTAAATGTGGCACTGACAACATACTTATCACCTGATGAAAAAATGCTGTGCCTGTAAGATAGGTCAATTGCTTGAGCATCCGCTACAACCAGCCCTTCACCGTCATAGTACTCACACTCAACGAGAATATCGTTAATCTGTCCGCCGTATGCACCTGCATTCATACACACAGCACCGCCAACCGAGCCGGGAATGCCAAACAAGCGCTCTGCTCCTTTTAATCCATTTTCGCAAGCAGTGTTGCACAGCACACCCAAGCCAACACCTGCATCACATTTGATTGTTTTGCCGCAAACAGAAACAGTATTGAACTTTGAAGTGGATATAATTACACCTTTATATCCACCGCTTCCGAAAACCATATCGGAGCCGTTGCCCAAAACCATAAACTGCACACTGTTTTTAAGGCAAGCATCAATAACAGCAATGTATGCCTCTTTGTTTTCGGGAAAAAGCATCAAGGTGCAATTTCCGCCAATTTTAAAGGTTGTATATTTAGATAACGGCTCATTGTCTGAATAGGCACACCCAACTTTAATTGCAGTGTCCCTTACAGCATTTATATTTGACATTTGGTCACCCCGTTAATAATTAGTCCAATCGGTATCATCACCTGCGCTGAAGCTGGCATCAGCATCATCCATACCCAGGCGCTTAAGCAACTCTTTTGCAGCGTTGTAGCCCATTTTCTTTTGGCGGTTGTTCATTGCGGCAACCTCGATAATAACTGCAAGATTTCGTCCCGGCTTAACAGGAATTGTCAAACTCGGCAGAGTGATGCCCAAAACATCCGCCGTTTCGTTATCTATTCCCATTCGATCATAAACCTTATTGGAATCCCAAATTTCCATATTTATAACCATATCAATTTTTTCGGTCTGCTTAACAGCACCCATACCAAAAATGCGTCGGGCGTTAATTATTCCGATACCTCTAAGCTCGATAAAATGTCGTATATTTTCAGGAGACGAGCCAACAAGCGTTTTGTTTGACACCTTTCTTATTTCAACGGCATCATCGGCAATCAAACGGTGGCCGCGTTTAATAAGCTCAATAGCTGTTTCGCTCTTACCGACACCGCTTTCGCCAAGCAAAAGCAAGCCCTCGCCATAAACCTCAACCAACACACCGTGTCTGGTGATTCTGGGAGCAAGCTCAACGTTCAAATAGGATATAAGTGCAGCTGCAAAAACCGAAGTGGTATCTTCAGTTCGCAAAAGAGGAACATTATGCTCTTTTGCAATATCAATCATTCTGTCGGTAAGGGGCAGCTTTCTTGCTATGATAACCGCAACGGGGTGCTTTTCAATAAAGCGTTCAAATATTTCTACCGCCGTATCCTCATCATTGGCAGTAATATATTCATGCTCAACCTTACCCAAAACCTGAATTCTGTTAGCATCAAAGTGCTCAAAAAATCCTGCAAGCTGTAAACCGGGTCGATTTATATCAGCAGAAGAAACCAATATTTCTTCATCGGCAGGAAGATTTAAAACCTCTAAAGAAAAATCTTTGATTATTTTATTAAGAGAAACAGTAAAATCCGTATGCATAATTAACCTCCTGATTATTGAAAAATATAATTATACAATTCTATTATATAACAAATATTCAAAAAAGTAAAACCTTTTTATCAAATTGACAAAACAAAAGAAACAATGTATAATAAATTCGAAGGAGTTGGTTGTTATGGGACTTAAAATCGGACTTCTTAATGACTCGTTCCCCCCTGCTATTGACGGGGTAGCAAATACAGTCAAAGCTTATGCCGACATACTCTCTGAGGGTTGCGATGAACCGGTGGTTATCACCCCGAAATACCCTCATGTTAACGATAACTACAAATACAAGGTGTACAGATACGGCTCCATTTCAACCGATAAAATTATCGGTTATCGAATTGGTAATCCCTTTTCTCCCATCACCCTGTCTGACCTAAATTTAGAAAATTTTGATTTATTGCATACCCACTGCCCTTTTGCGTCTGCGGTTCTTGCATCTTCCATCAAGGCACTGTCAAAAAAGAAAATTCCAATTGTGCTGACATATCATACTAAATTTGATATTGATATTGAAAAAAGAATTCATATTCACGGATTCAGGCACATAGTCACAAAATTCATCATCAACAACATCAACAAAGTTGATGAGGTTTGGGTAGTATCTGAGGGTGCCGGTCGAAACCTTACAAGCTTGGGCTATAAGGGCAAATACCGTGTTATGCCTAACGGAACTGACTTTCCCAACGGTAAAGCAGACCCGAGTGAAACAGCAAAGCTCAAAGAGGAATACGGTATAGCAGACGACTGCCTCGTCTTCCTTTTTGTTGGTCGTCTGTTTTGGTATAAAAACATAGGCCTTTCCCTTGAGGCACTAAAGATGCTCAACGCCGATAATATCAACTTTAAATTTATAGTTGCAGGCAACGGCGACGACCGCGTAGCCATTGAAGAGTATGCAAAGCAGCTCGGCATATCTGACCGAATAGTTTTTGCCGGGCCCATATATGACCGCGCCAAGCTTCGCGCCGTTTACAGTATGGCCGATTTGTTTCTCTTCCCCTCCACCTATGATACATCAGGGCTTGTGGTCAAAGAAGCCGCCGCCTGTCATTGCCCCAGCGTAATTGTAAGAGGAAGCTGCGCGGCAGAGGGTGTTGAGGATAATGTGTCGGGATTTTTGTGCGAAGAAACCTCTGCAGATGTTTATACCGCAATAAAAAGAGCTATTTCTGATGCTGAGCATCTTAAGCAGGTTGGTGACAACGCCAATAAATATGTTTATTATTCTTGGGAGGATTCAGTAAGAGCAGCCCGCCTTAGATATGATGAAATCTTATTCAATTATAAAACCTCAAAAAAATGCCTGTTTAAAAGAAAGAAAAACAAATAATTTAAAAATCACCGCAACTTTTTTGTTGCGGTGATTTTAATTTAATCTTTTGACTTATCGGTTTCACTTAATCTTGAGTATTCCACCAAATTATTATGAACCTTAGCGCGCTCATTTTTAACGGGTCCGTAAACATAACCCATAGTGCGCATATATGCATTCCAACGCATATGTTCTGTGATGCATCTTTGTTCATCGCTCATATTATCAAGCAATTCTTTTATAGCAGCTTTGTGTATGCTTTTTGAAATTGAAGAAACACGGTAATACTCTTTTAATTCATATTTTACAATTTCTGCTTTTCGCTTTTTGGCAGCTTGATCCGGGTTAATTCGTTTTGCTTTCTCTTCAGCATTTACCCAATCAATATGATAGCAAACGGCTTGCTCTTCACAAGCTTTATCATAAACCATATCATACTTAAAATCATTCTTCAAACAACCGATGAAATTAATATGATACGGAATATTGCTTTGGTTAACCAAAGAAAAGGCCTGCTCGCCTATTTTGAGATTTTCGGTTTTTACAGAGTCATAAACCACTGAATAAATAACGGGTAAATCCTCTTCTGCTAAGGTCTCATCGGTTGCACTCACATTGTTAATGCGGTCAAACAATGTTCTTATCATAACCGACGCATTAATGTTCATATCATCATCGCCCAAGGTAACAAAGACCATATCGGTGCGCTTGATTCTCTCATAGGCGTCGTGATTTTGGCGGCTATCAAACAAACTGTCAAAATCTGAAGTAAAACAGTCCACACCCGTGAAAAAGCGTATGCTGTAGTTTGCTTCACCGTCAATATCGCAATCGTTGAATTTAAGCAACTCCGGGCAATCGTGCTCTATTTCTTTAATAACGCTGTAGGTGTCGTCCTTATTTTCAGGGCGTCTGTCAACCACGTTAATCTCGACCTTAACACCGTACATTTGGCAGAACCAAAGAGAATTTTTCAAGAAATTAACACCGTATTTTCCCATACCTACTATGAGAATAGATATAATATCCCTGTTCTTCTTTTTGTTAATTCTGATTTGATGTATGTTTGATTTTTGCAAGGTGCGGCGGGTCAACAAATAGACATCATCAACTCTGCGAATCTTAAATTTGTCAACATTTCTGTCTTGTTTAACAGAATCAAGAACTACTCCCACGCTTTCGCTTCGAGCATAAACAAAAACATAGCGTTCAAACTCATCGGTCTCTTTATCGATGATTTTTCTTGCCTTGTTAAGGTTATCGGTCTCGTCCTCATCAATAAGAAAAAATTCGACGTGCCGCTTGTTTTTTGTTGAAAGGTCATCAATGTCTCGAGTAAGATAAACCGCTTTTACCGTTTTTAAAAAGGTTTGGTCTTCATCGTCAAGGTCTTTGAATTTATCAATACCCGCAAAAACTATAAGTATCTTTTCACCTTCCGGGCTGGTATCAAAAATATCATAAGCTAAGGTCTTTGATCGATTGTTTAGAACAGACATTATGTAAACCTTATGCTTCTTTGCGGAAGAGTAGCGAATATTTGCAAAAAAGTTTTTAATGATTGACAAAATGTATCCTGCGGTCATAATGGGAGCAGCTAAATGTAAAATTGCGCCGTAATGCAAAAACACACATTGAAGAATATGATTATCTATCGCCTTGGCTGTGTCTCTTGTCAGTTCAAATTGCCCATCCAACAAGAAGGCGCGACCCACATTTACAATTGAGAGCAAAACAGGCGTCACATAATTGTAATAATATTTGCCATTATTGAAAAAGCCACAGTAAAAAGAGGGCAAAAAGATAGCAAACAGTGCGACTGCAATGCCCAGTGTTACAATATGCCAAGCATTAAGAGTATGACTTTTTTTAGAATTTGCAGATCTTATTGCAATCACAACAGCAACCGCAGGCGCAGCAAAAGCTATTGCCAATACTATTAAACAAAATATTTCCATTTCTACTCCAAAACAAAATTATATTATTTTGCCGACTCAAAAATAGAAGCAATCTCGTTGCCGTTAAGATGGTTCTTAACCATCAGCACCTCAACCAACGCGTCAATCTTTGCACGGTTTTCGGATATAATGCGAATGGTCTTTTCAAGCTCTTCACTAAGAATCTTATTTACAATTGCTCTAACCTCGCTTGACAGTTCACCATTCAAGGCATTTTCAGGTTTGACATATGCAAGGCCAAACTGCTCATCCATACCGCAAGAGCAAATCATATTGATAACGCGATATGTTGCGCTTTGAAGGTCACCTGAAGGGCCTGTAGAAACACCGTCTTCATTGCCGTAATAAACCATTTCTGCAGCGCGGCCTGCCAACGAGGTACGAACAAGAGCCAAATACTCCTCTTTGGTATAAAGCTGTTTGTTCTCTTCGTTGCGAGCCATATATCCGCCGTGGTCTCCTCTTGCAACAATAGTCATATAAGAAGGCGTGTTACCACTGTACCAATACATAAATGCATGGCCGGCCTCATGACGGGCTACCCTCTCAAGAGTATCAGCGTTCCATGATTTTGCCTCGCCGTTGGTAAAGGTCTCGAAAGCATCTTCAAAAATTTCATCAGTAACAATATTTGTACCTGCACGAATTGCAATTCTCAAAGACATCTCTATAATCGACTCCAGAGATGCGAGACTCATTCCGGTTGAACGTATAGCAATATTATCAACATATTCCTTGGTCAACTGATAAGCCGGATTAGAAGAAAGCTTCATGTCAAGATACTTTATGCGGCCGTCTTTATCGGGAAGATCGATAAACACTCTGCGATCAAATCGGCGCATAAGTGCAGGGTCAAGACTCTTGTCTGTGCCCGGCTCAACATTGAAGTTGGTTGCAGCCAAAACGAACACCGGTCTGGAGGAAGAACTCTTGAAGCCATCCATTTCGGTAAGAAATGCGGTAAGAGTTGCTTCGTTGGAACTGTCAGAGCTACCGCCTTTTCTCTCTTTGGCGATGGCATCAATCTCATCAATGAATATAATTGAAGGAGCATATTTGCGTGCCAGTTTAAACAATTCGTGAACCGACTGTGAGCCCTCACCAATATAGCTTTTTATAAACTGATTGCCCTCAGCAGTAATAAAGGTTACATCAGATTCACTGGCCATTGCCTTTGCAAGCATAGTTTTACCGGTTCCGGGCGGGCCGTAAAGAATAACGCCTCGGGGTGCTCGCGCACCTGTTGATTTGAATTTTTCGGGATTTTTAAGATATTCTACAAAATATCTCAGCTCTTCTTTGGCATCCTTCGCACCGATAACCTGATCAAAACGCACATCGGGCTTTGATATGTTGCTTAATATGTTCTTTTCATCGCCTGCATCAACGGCAACAGCCAAACGCATATCAAAAATCTTAATTTCCGCAGTTTGACCGTCATCGTGAATTATTTGTGCAGTATCAAATTCAACCAGCTTATTGGCTCTGGCCAAATTCAGCATACTGCGTTGCTGATGCAAGCTGTCACATATTGCGGTAAAATCGGCAACAATACTGCTTGTATTGTTTGAATCGTATGTAACAACGTTTCTAATGCCCTCTTTAAAGAAGGAAATTTTTTCTTCATCGCTGAAAACAGCACCACTTTTTTGCATAATATACAAAGGCAGTTCTGTATAACGCTTAGATACATATCGAATAAAATCGCGACCTGCAGACTGGATATCGCCCGCATTAAGGCAATCAGTACTGCTGCCGTTGACGCCGCAATAAATATCGCACACAATGAAGCTATAAGAATGACTTTTGAAGGATTCAACTGCTGTAACAACATCCTTTGCCTTAACAACGGTGAAGGCATCTGAATAAATACTGTCAGCAACAGCATCGTCGGCAAAAAGCAAAACCTCGGGCTTTGTTTTGTTTTCAAATAACGCTGTCACCTCGGCGTCATCAGTAGGAAGCTCAACGGTAAATTTAATCTTTTTAAGGGCATCAACCGACGCACCTGAATTATCCTTGCCCACAAGGCGGAAAAGCTCAAACAGCTCTTCGTTATAGAAGGTTTCCGCACGGCCTCTGATAGTACGTGCGTCTGATGCGCCACCCTCAGAAAAGAGCAACGCTGTAAACAAACGCTCATCAAACTCTGATTTTATGCCAAGCTTCGATTCATTGTTTTCGGCGTGGCGAATAACCTCACGGCGAGCAATACTGCGCAATGTATGGGCTTCGATATGGTTAAACATAACCACATTGCCCGATGCAAGGCGTGAGCATATTGCAGCGGGGAAAAACGGTGCCTTGGTTTGAGGATTAATATCAGTTTCAAGGGCTTTTATAATCACCTTGCGGCTGACACTCGAAAGATTGAGAGAATCGGAATCCTCATAAACTTGACGTCCCGCATTGGTTGTAAGAATAACAATGGCGTCGGTAAAGGACACTTCTTCATCGGTGTAATTATCGCGCAAACGACCTGCATCCAAAAGTTGCAGAAACAGATGAATAACTACACTGTGGCATTTTTCAATTTCATCAAACAGAAGCACGCACTTGGGATGCTCTTTAACAAAGGATGTAACATTACCCGACTTACCGTTTTTATATACTTTATCACTGCCGCAAAACTCGATGTTTGCTTCTTTATCGGCATATTCGCTCATATCAAAGCGGGCAAAAGGAAGCTCCAGCACCTCTGCAATCTTTTCTGCTAGAAAGGTCTTGCCTACCCCCGGAGGGCCTGCAAAAAGGAATGTTGCCTTTGGGCGCTTTCTGCCCAAGTCGGTTTTATGCATCAGTTCGGACTGGAAATAGCCGCTGACAAAGGTGTTGACGGCGTTCTCTTGCCCCAAAACTGTTTCAAGCAATGTCTTTTGATAGCCCTTGATTCGCTTGGTTAAATCATCTATGCTCTCATCGGGCTGGGGCTCAACTGCAGGTGCTGCGGGCTCTGCTTGAACAGGGCCTTGATTTTTTGGTTGGTCGGCAAAAGGAGCCGAAGTGCCCGAATCGGTGGCAAAGTTTGTGCTTGAAATGTATTTTTTCATATCAGGCGTTGCCTGGTCAAGGACGCACCTGAGCATTATGGGAGCTGTAACCTCGTCAACCTTTGCGGCAGCAGCGTTATTTGCGGCCTCGGCGCTAAGGCGCTGCATAAGAATTTTAGTTAAAAACTCATCGGGTTTATGTTCAATCAAAAAGCCCTCAAAGACAGCTTTTCTGACAGAAATATCAGAAATTACACCTTGCAAAATGCTGCGAACTTCGCTAAACTCCTCACCGGCAGAGTGCTCTGTTATTGCCTTGTTCAGAGATGCGTCGGGATTGTCAGATAAAATAGCCATATAAGCCAACAAAATCCACTCAGGGCTTGATACATTACAACCCTTTGATTTTGCTAAGCTTTCTGCATAATCAAGTATTGCTCTTAAAAGTTTTGTTGTTTTTAAGTCTTTCATAACTGTTACTCCTCAGTTTTTATGCACAATACATACATATTTTTATCATATCCGTATCGAATGGATTCCCACTCTTGGGCAACCTTTAAATCACACCAGCGTTTTTTATCACCGAACAAATCATTATAGGCCTTTAAGTACTCATAGTAAGAAGCAAACTTGACCGATTTGATTTGCAAATTCTTTTGCCTTTCGAAAATTTCATCAACAGTATTAAAATTATACTTTTCAACAAGATAATCTTCTTTGACGAAATAATTATTTTCTACTGCAACACAGGTAGGCGGTGTAAACCCGTTATCAACGGTATGATTTCTTGATAATTCTTGTGTAGTAACACAAAAATACTTATACTCAACGCCCTCGGGGTAACATAGATTGCCATTAGCATCCTTATCGTCGGCATCATCCCAGGTAACATCCATATAATAGCCCTGGCCGTCAATGTAAACGCAATTCCAGCCATGAGGGCCGCCGGCGTCACCTGTAATATAATCGCACTTAATGCCCAAGGTTTTCATAACCAGCTGGAATGCCTTGGCATAGCCCGAGCAAACAGCTTTGTTTTTTACCAAGCAGCCATATGCCGAATAAGCATGCTCGGAGGATGCCGCACGCACAGAGTTGTTTATTTCATCTGCAGCAAAGTGGTCATATTCTACATTTGTCACGAGATAGTCGTGTACAAATTTTACGCGCTCGTAATCGGTGCTGTATTTTTTTGCTTCATTGGCTAATTCCTGCACCTTTTGATTAAGCTCATCAATATACTTTTCCGGCTTTATAACGTAGTTCCAATAGTCATAGCAGCCCAGCGTAACCACAACGGTATCAGAATTTGTATCTAACGCAACGCCTTTGCAGTTCATTTTTGCGCCGCCGTTTATCCAGAAAAATTCAGGATGGTCATAAAACAGCGCGTTAACCGCTTTGGAAAAAGCGTCTCTGTATTCAGAATAGTTGACGCCGCTTTTTTCAAAGGTCAGCTTGCCCGACTTAACGGTTTCATAAAGATCGTTGTAAAAACCCTTTTCAAAATCGTTAAGTTGATCATACAAGCCCTCGTGATTGGGATTGGTCTCGGAATAAAAGTCTGTCATATCGACCTTTTTGTCGGCCGGTTTATCGTCTATTCCTACAAGCTTTATAACAAGAACAACAAAAACTACAAAAAGCAATATCCACCAAATACAACCTGAGCGCCTTGAGCGTCTTGTGTTACTCATCGGCTTCACCCTCGCCCGTTAAAAGCGAAATTGCCCTTTCGTTCTCTGCAACAGACGGATACTTGTTTTTTATAAGCCCAACAACCTTCTTTTTATATGTGGAATCAGAATCTGAAATCTTATCAACAACAATAAAGCACACCACATAAACGGCAAATATAAGCACATAAAAAATCATAGATGTAATTTTAGTGTTTTCACCCACTGATGTAAGAGCGTATAAACCGTGCGCAAGAATAGGCAGCACTAAGCTCATTACCAGCCAGTAAGATGATTTATAGGGCTTATCAATAGAAATAAACCCTGCTTGCTCAAGCTTCTTTTCTTCTTTTTTGGCGATATAATACATATGCCATATTGTATAAAAATAGCCGGTTACAATACCGAACAAAAGATGTGCGGGCACTGATGAAACAGAACGCAGCAGCAAGGTGTCCCAGCCATTCATCCAAGCATAAACAACATTTTCAGCCGCCGCAAATCCCAGTGAAACAAAGCAAGAATAAACCAGCCCGTCAAACAGACAATTAAAATTTTTGTTTTTTCGTGTAACAAAGAATATAAGTATCCATTTAAACAGTTCATCAATAAGAGCAATCGCAACAAATACACACAGCCCCTTATGGGCAAATTCAACACCTGAATTTGAATACTGCGCAAAGCCCTCAACGGTATGCTGTATGCTGCCTGCAAAAGCAGCATCAAACAGCTGAATCAAATACTTTCGGACGAAATATACAGGAGCATAAATCGCAGCACCGGAGAAGAACAAAATCGAAAGCAATCCTATAGGTTCCTTTTCAACCTTGTCTTCAATAAAAATATACACAGCCAGAATAATTGCCGGCAACGCAGCCAAAAGCGAAATCTCTACCGATGCATAATTCATTGCCCTACCCCCTGAATATACATTTATTTATATTTATAGCACAAAATCTCGCTATTGTCTACAATAAACTACAAAAAAAGAGGTGCTGTAAACACCTCTTTTTTAAGATTTATTTATCGATTTTTACAAATTTCAGCTCATCAAATTTGCCGTCTGCATACAGCTTATTAATTCTTGAAACTACTTTTTCATCAACTTTGTTTTCATCGTTTATTGCAAACTCAACAATAAGAGCTGTGCTACCGTCAACATCATCGTTATATTTCCAACCATCTTTGGTTTTTGTATAGAGCAGATAAATGTCTTTATTATCGTTTTTAACCTGCAAAGCAATCAATTCATTACTTTCTTTGGTGATGTGATAAGCATTTACAATCTTAAAGCTTTTTGTTGCTTTCAGCTGCTCGGCAGCGTCTTTTGCACAAAATGCAACGTTATTCTCAACAACAATCTCGTTCTTTGCGTCGGTCTTTATTGCTTCATATGCCTGGGCATAATCACCCTTAGAGCAGTATTGTGCAGCTGTTTCAGGAGCAAAGAAAGCCCATGTTCCTATCAAAGCGCCAAACACAATTACAGCAACAACCGAAAGTGCAACAGATCGAAGCTTTGCCTTTTTGGCAGTTTCCTCATCAGCACCCTCATTGTTATCGGTTTTAATACGGCCAAGCAAAGCGATGGCTGCAATGAGCACAAACATTACAACGAATATACAAAGCCAGCTCTGTCCCGATTTAGGAAGCACCTTTTGAAAATTTTCAAATGATCTTTCATCAAACATTCAAGACACCTCCTTATAAATTAGCGAAAAGGGTAAGAATCATACCGCCTGCAATAACAGACGCAATCTGACCCGATACATTAACACCGACAGCGTGCATAAGAAGGAAATTTTGATTATCCTCTTCAAGACCCATTTTATTGATAACACGGGCTGACATGGGGAATGCAGAAATACCTGCTGCACCAATCATAGGATTAATCTTTTTCTTGGCAAAAATGTTATAAACCTTTGCTACCATTACACCACCAACAGTATCAAAGACGAAAGCAAACAGACCAAGGCCGAGAATCATAAGAGTTTCGGGCTTGAGGAACTGGCTTGCCTCCATGCTTGTGGCAACGGTAATGCCAAGGAAAATTGTAATAAGGTTTGCCAGCACCTTTTGAGCGGTCTCGGAAAGACTGTCAAGAACACCGCAAACTCTGATAAGGTTACCGAACATCAAGAAACCGACAAGTTCAATACTTGAGGGTGCAACAAAGCCGGCGACCGCAGTAATCAGTATGGGGAAAAGAATAAGAACAATCTTGGGCACCTTTTTTGCAGTGTAATCCATACGGATAAGGCGCTCTTTTTTTGTGGTTACAAGCTTAATAACCGGGGGCTGAATAATGGGAACAAGAGCCATATAGGAATATGCTGCAACCATTATTGCCGACAAATAGGTTGAGTCAAACTTGTTAGCAACAACAATAGAGGTGGGGCCGTCTGCAGCACCGATAATACCGATAGAAGCAGCGTCTTTAATGTCAAAGCCCAAAAGGGTTGCCATACACAAGGTGAAGAATATACCAAACTGTGCGGCGGCACCGAAAATCATAAGCTTGGGATTGGTAAGAAGCGGAGTGAAGTCAATCATTGCGCCTATGCCGATAAACAAAATCAACGGAAACAGCTCGGTTGATATGCCCGCATCAAACAAAGTTTCAAGTGCTGCAACGTGTGCGCCGGGCAAATTTACCATTACACAGCCAAAGCCCATGGGCAGCAAGAGTGTAGGTTCCATCTCAAACTTAATGGCCAAGAAAACAAGAACAGCACCAATGGCTATCATTACACCTTGTTGCCAAGTTATTGACAGAATATTATCCAGTATGGTTTGCAAAAATACTCCTCCTTCAAGCAGTAGCTTAACAAAACAAAAGAGACTTTTATCACGCCCGTTAGGTTGTGATAAAAGTCTCGCTTTTTAATACCACAGCGGGCTGATGCCGTACTGACGCCGAAGTAACGGATTTACCGTAAGCTACTCCCTTTTATTGTAACAATTATAACTCTGATTTATGCAATTTGTCAACAACAATTTTTACTCAAGTTCATTAAGCTTTTGGGCATTTTCATAAACGACTTTTTTAACAAAGTCATCAGCAGACATTGTTCCTATATCGCCTTTGCCGCGTAAGCGAACAGATACTGTTCCCTCTTCAACCTCTTTATCGCCCATAACAAGCATATAAGGAGTTTTCTCCATTTGAGCTTCACGAATCTTGTAGCCGATTTTTTCATTGCGCAAGTCGGCAGAAGCACGGATTCCCGCCGCCTTAAGCTTTTCAAGCAATGCGTTGGCAGCTTCGTGATGGCGGTCAGAGATGGGAAGAATTCTAACCTGCTCAGGCGACATCCACAAAGGAAGTGCACCTGCAAATTTTTCGATGATAAGTGCAAGTGAGCGTTCATAGCAGCCCATCGAGGTGCGGTGAATGATATAGGGACGACGTTTATTGCCGTCAACGTCAACATATTCCATACCAAACTGCTCAGCAAGAAGCTGGTCAATCTGAATAGTGATAAGAGTGTCCTCTTTACCGAAAACATTACGAATCTGGATGTCAAGCTTAGGACCGTAGAATGCAGCTTCGCCAATGCCGATTTCGTACTTAACGTCAAGGTCATCCAAAATCTTTTTCATAACCGACTGAGCTTCATCCCACTGCTCTTCAGTGCCGATGTACTTTTCGCGGTTATCGGGATCCCACTGTGAGAAGCGGTAGGAAACATCATCAATAAGACCGATTTTTTCGAGCATAAACTTGGCAAGCTCCAAGCAACCTCTAAACTCTTCCTCCAACTGTTCGGGGCGCAAAATCAAGTGACCTTCCGAAATGGTAAACTGACGAACGCGGATAAGTCCGTGCATCTCGCCGGAATCTTCATTGCGGAACAGAGTCGAGGTCTCACCCAAGCGCATAGGCAGGTCGCGATAAGAGCGCATACGGTTGAGAAACACCTGATATTGGAAGGGGCAGGTCATAGGACGAAGGGCAAACACCTCTTTATCCTTTTCTTCATCACCCATTACAAACATACCGTCTTTGTAATGATCCCAGTGACCGGAAATCTTATAGAGATCACTCTTTGCCATAAGAGGAGTTTTGGTAAGCAGGTATCCCCTTTTGGCCTCTTCATCTTCAACAAAGCGCTGAAGAATCTGAATAACCTTTGCGCCCTTAGGCAGCATAATGGGTAAGCCCTGACCGATAACATCTACCGTTGTGAAGAACTCAAGCTCTCGACCCAGCTTGTTATGGTCGCGTTTTTTTGCCTCCTCAAGCATTGCGAGGTGCTCTTCAAGCTGACTTGCCTTGGGGAATGCGGTGCCATAAACACGGCAAAGCTGCTGCTTTGTTGCATCAGCACGCCAATACGCACCGGTGCACTGAGTAAGCTTAACTGCCTTAACCGCACCCGTAGACATAAGATGGGGGCCTGCGCACAAGTCGATAAACTCGCCTTGCTCATAAAGGGTGATATTATCGCCCTTTGCGGCATGCTCATCAATAAGCTCAAGCTTATACTCTTCCCCTCTTTGGCTCATAACCTGCTTGGCCTCATCGGGAGTAACACTGCGTCTTACAAGAGCAACATCCTCTTTTGCAATCTTTTTCATTTCTTCCTCAATGGCAATAAGGTCATCGGGAGAAAAGGGCTTTGCAACATCAAAATCATAATAGAAGCCGTCGTCGGTTGCAGGGCCAATGGCAAGCTTGGTTTCGGGATACAGACGCTTTATGGCCTGCGCCATTATATGTGCAGCGGTATGACGGAATATATGCTTACCATCTTTGTCATCAAAGGTAAGAATATCAAGAGCACAATCCTTATCAATAACAGTGCGAAGGTCACACACAACACCGTCAATGCGGCATCCGCAAGCCGATTTGTACAAGCCCATACCAATGTCTTTTGCAACGTCGGCAGCAGTAATGGGAGCATCATAGACTTTGACAGTGCCGCCTTTTAAAGTAATGTTCATAATAATACAATTCCTTTCATAAAGAGCAACAACTCTTAAAAATAAAAAATGCTTCATCCCTAAAAATGGGATGAAGCATAAAACTCCACGGTTCCACCCAAATTGCTGATAAAATCAGCCACTTGACACCTTTAACGCAGGTTTACGGCGCACCTTATTTCGGCACACACTCAAAGGTGGTCTTCACTGTAACAATCAGCAAGGCGCTTTCAGCCAACGGCACCTATTCTCTGCTGCTGAAATGGTGACAGCTACTTTCCTTCTCATCGATTTATTTTATGGTAACACTGACAGACTAAAAAGTCAATCATTTATTTTTAGATTTAACTACTATAAACACAATGACAGCGGCCAAAGCAGCAACTGAAAAAGCTATCAAACCATACCAAACGTAATTCGGCAAGCCGTTGGTTGAGCTTGTATCAACCTTGTCCTTACCGGCACTTACGGTTTCTGATGAGGTATTTTTGTTCGGTGCTTTGGATTCAGTTTGCTCAACTATCTCATTGTTTTCACCAAAAACATCTTTTATTGTATCTTGACCCGAATCAGCAACATCTTGAAACTTGTCATTAGTCGGTGCCTTCTGTGAGGCAACGTCGGAAGAGGTTGAACCACCCTGTGAAGGGGTTGAAGAGTCGTTTGATGCAGGGTCTTTTACATTAACAAGAATTTTAGGTGAATTATAGTCAACCTTAAAATTCAGCTCTTCAGCATCGTAATCGGTTACCATCATTGTATCAAATGTGACGGCTATGTCACTGCTTCCTGCTGCCAAGGTTTCAAAAACGACAGTATAAAATGCACCATCAGTATTAAAACCCGGCTCCTTTTGTGCACTTGCGAAGGTATAAATTGACCTTAGCTCGCCCTTCATACTGTTATGACGAACACTGCTGCGAGGGGCGGCAACATTAACCGACTTAACCTTTAGAATGTTGCTGTCATAAGTTAAATAGGCGCAAAACGCAGCCAATCCGTAAGGATAATCAGAAGCATTGTTGAAGCTTAAGGTAACTTTGATTTCTTCACCGACGTTAACGGTGCTGTTATCTGCATTCAGTTCTACCTGAAGAGCAGGCAAATTTGCGGCAAACGCAGGCACAGTAAGAGTGAAAAGTAAGATAAAAGCGATTATAAACGCTGATATTTTTTTCATATTTGGCTCTCCTTTAAAGATTATATATTGATTATATACTTTTTGGTTCAACTAATCAAGTAAAAAATTCTTTCAATCGAAGAATATATATGATATAATAACGACAATCATAAAATCGATTAAGCGTAGCATATTATATACGACAGACAAGGAGGACTATGCAATGAGAATTTGTGTATACGGTGCATCCAGCAATGATATATCCCCCATTTTTATTGAAGAGGGTGAAAAACTCGGCTTTGAAATGGCTAAACGCTCAATAGGTCTTACCTTTGGCGGCGGTGCTAACGGAATGATGGGCGCTGTTGCAAGAGGAATCACCAAAGGCAACGGTCATATTATTGGTGTAGCACCTAAATTTTTCAATGTGGACGGCGTGCTTTACGATAAATGCGATGAGCTTATTCGTCCCGATACCATGCGTCAAAGAAAACAAATTATGGAAGACAACGCTGATGGGTTTATTATCACTCCCGGCGGTATCGGCACATTTGAAGAGTTTTTTGAAATCTTGACACTTAAGCAGCTGGCACAGCTTAACAAACCTATTGTAATTATGAACACAGACGGGTATTATGACGATATGCTCAGCATGATGGAGACGGCCGTTAAAAAAGATTTTATAATGGAATCGGTAAAATCCCTATATGCCGTTATGACCGACCCTGCAGAAATTCTTGATTACATTCAAAGCTACAATATAGGTGAAATTGATATAAAACAATTCAAAAAGGTTTAACAAAAAGGTCGATTCGGAGTAATCCGAACCGACCTTAATTTTATCTTCTGCGTCCGCCGTATTTGCCAAAAGCATATACAACGGGAGGTATGATTGCAAATTGTATAACCAGCGCAGGAACGGCGCCCGCAACCGATGCCGAAACCCAGGTTGACCAGGTATAAGCGGCACCGCCGAACATTCCGTACAGTGCAAACCGAGTAAATGCCAAAATAACTCTGCCGATAACCATTGCAGCAGTAAGAGATATGTATATTGAAGCAACCCTGTCTGTTTTGCCGCTGAGAAGCTTAAGCAAAAGACCGATAATCAATCCATATGCAGCCAGCTCAAAGGCCATAGCTATGGCGTCGGGATACATTAACGGAAAAGGAAATATTACAGCGCGCAGCAAAGGAGTTATAACCCCTGCTGCCATTCCCCACTGCCAACCGCACACCGCGCCGCATATAAATACAGGAATATGCATTGGGCAAATGGCTTTTCCGAGCTGAGGATTGTTGGCAGTAACCAAAGGCAAAAGAATTCCCACAGCAATAAACATTGCGCACAAAATCATATTGGTTAAGCTATTTCTTTTTTTCATAACTTCAGTTATACTCCTTGGCTATTAGCATATTCAAGCACAGTCTCAAGCTTTGACGGAACATCTATACCTTGAGGGCAACGTTGGACACATATGCCGCACTTAATGCAGTTGTGCGGTTTTTTATCATCATCCATTTCAAAGTAGCTCTCTTTGAAAAAGAATGAGTCTTCAGATATACGGGCGCCGTTATACATCGAAAAAATCTTGGGTATAGCAATACCTTGGGGGCAATCAGAGCAATAGTTGCACTTTGTACAGGGTATTGTTTTTGTTTCGATTATGATTTTTGCTGCTTCAAAAACCATATCGCGCATTGAAGCATCAAAATCAATATCATTGCTGAAGGTTTTTAAGTTATCATCAAGGGCTTCTTGAGTAGTCATTCCGCTCAAAATGCACAAGACTCCGTCCAAAGATGCAGCAAACTTCATAGCCCAAGACGGAACAGAATCGTCCGGTTTAAGGGCTTTGAACATCTTTTCTGCCTTTTCGGGCACGTTTACCAACGCACCGCCGCGCATTGGCTCCATAACTAAAACCTGCAGTCCGCGCTCTACAATCATCTCGTACTGACGTTTTGCGTTTTGATAATCCCAATCAAGGTAGTTAAGCTGAATTTGCACAAAATCCCACTCAAATTCATCAAGCACCTTTTCCAACAGTTCAATGCTGCCGTGAAAAGAAAAGCCCAAACGCTTGATTTTTCCGCTTTTTCTCAATGCGTCAAGCTTTTCAAAAGCGCCAAGCCGCACTGAATCTTTATATACGCCATCATTAACAGAATGAAGAAGATAAAAATCAAAATAATCAGTGTTACACTTTTTCAACTGTTCATTAAAAATGCGTTCAACATCTTGCGACTCTTTTGCCATCCAAACAGGCATTTTATCAGCAAGATAATAGCTGTCTCGCGGGTATTTTGCCATGGCTTCGCCAAAGAAAAGCTCTGACTCACCGTTGTGATACATATAAGCAGTGTCAAAATAATTAACCCCGCTGTTATACGCCTTGTCAATCAATTCTTGCGACTTTTCGCGGTCAATTTTGCCATCTTTTGTGGGAAACCTCATACCGCCAAAGCCCAAAAGAGATATTTTTGCACCATCTTTTTTATATTCTCGATAATTCATATTGCACTACCTCTCAAAATTTGTTATAATTTTAAACTAGGCAGTTATATTTGTCAATCAATTTTGTTAAAGGGGGTCAAATTGTGCCCAAATTTTCATTTATTTCAATCGCATATAACGAGGCGCAGTACCTACCCAATCTGCTGGAAGACCTCAAAAAGCAAGATTACCCTCACAATGATATTGAGATTATTTTGGTTGACAGTGCATCCACTGACGACACCAAAAAAGTTATGCTTGACTTTTATAACAACAATGATTTTTTATCCTGCTTTCTGCTGGACAATCCAAAAAAAGTGCTGGCCTGCGGTTGGAACGTTGCCCTTGAAAAGGTCACGGGCGAGGTTGTAATTAAAATCGACGGTCACGGCCGAATAGACAGTGACTTTCTAACCAATGTAGCACAGGCAATAGACTCAGGCGAAGATATTGTGGGCGGCCAAAGAATAACCGTTTTTGACGGTGAAGGCAGTTGGGCTAAAATTCTTGCTCACGGTGAATGCTCACCCTTTGGCAGCGGTGTAGCTTCATACCGCAGAAAGATGCCGAAAAAATATGTTAAAACTCTTGGGCACGCCGCCTATAAAAAGAAGGTTTTTGACGCGGTCGGCAATTTCAACGAAGGTCTTGTTCGCACAGAAGATAATGAAATTCATTACCGTATGCGTAAAGCGGGCTTTAAGTTTTGCCAATTTCCTGAGATTTGTTCCTACCTTCACGCCAGAAGCTCTCTAAAAAGTATGCTTAAGCAGAAAAAAGGCAACGGCTGGTGGATAGGGCTCACCTTCCCAAGGTGTCCCGGTTGCCTGTCTTTATACAACTTCGTTCCTATGGGGTTTGTGCTGGGAATATTTGCCGCTTTGGCAGTTGGTTTAATATTCAATTTGTATTTACCGTTAATCGCCATATTCGGCGCGTATTTCTTGGCTGCTTTTGCCGCAACTGCACTGGAAATCAAAAAAGAGAAGGATAAAAAGCTTTGGCTACCTATGCTTGTACTGCCCTTTATATTCTTTTTAATGCATCTTTATTACGGCTTTTTTACGGTGCTGGGACTGGTCTGTGCACCCTTTGTTAAAATCCACAAGGAGAAATAGTAATGAATTACTTTATCGATTCTGCGATATATCGAAATATATTCGGTGTACCCGTTGATGTTGTTGACAAGCACATAAAGCTTGCCACACACTCTGCACTTAAGGTGCTGCTGTTTATTATGCGCAACGGTATTGAAGCAATTGATGACAGCACTCCAAAAACTCTTGGCATAACTCAAGCAGAGCTTGATGAGGCATATATTTACTGGGCTAATCTGGGAATTCTGAAAGAAAACGGAAAAGAGTCGTCAAGCGCAGGTCAAAGCAGTGTTGCCGATTCCCCTGCCATTGCTCGCAACGAGCATCCTGACAGAACAGAGGTCGCACGCAGAATAGCCGAATCCGGCGAGATAGCACACGTGTTGCGTCAAGCAGAGCTGGTGTTCGGTCGAACCTTAAAACAATCGGAACTATCTTCACTTATATACATAATGGACAGTTTAGGACTCAAGGCATCGGTTACGCTTATGCTCGTTCAGTTTGCCAAGGCAGAGGGCAAGCTATCCCCTGCTTTTATGGAATCCACCGCTGTAAAATGGGCTAATGAGGGCATTGACTCTGTCAGAGCCGCCGAAAAAGAAATGCAGGAGGCTGATGTGAAGCGCAGTGCGTGGCGAGTTGTCAGCCGTGCCATGGGCATAGACAGCCGCAGACCCAGCAAAAAAGAAGAGGAAGCTGCAGTTTTGTGGGTTAACGATTGGGCTTTTTCAGACAAAATGCTTCGCCTTGCCTATGACGAGTGCGTTGACCACACAGGTAAATTCAGTATAAGCTACACAATGGCCATTCTTGAGGGATGGCACAAAGCGGGCATTGACTCTCCCGAAAAAGTTAATGCAATTAAATCCGATGAAGGTAAAACTCCTTCAAAGAGCAAAAAGAAAAAGTCGGGGTCATCCGAGACACCCAGCTTTGATATAGACCTTTTTGAGCAAATGCTTAACGGTAAAAAGGAGGGCTGATAAAATGGGATACACAAAAGAAGCTTATGAATATGCTTTACAGCAAATTGATGCTCGTCATCAGTCTGCAACCGAACGTGCAAAGCAGCGTATTATTCAGGCCTATGCTACAATCCCTGAATTGGAAGAGCTTGACCGCAAAATGTCTTTAAACGGCATTGCAGCCATAAAAGCAGCTACCGGAAGAATGGGCAGCACAGCTGTTAATCAGTACCACGAGCAACATCTACGTCTTGAAAGCGAAAGGGTCATTTTGCTCAAGCAAAACAATATTGACCCTTCAGAGTTTGAGCCTGCTTTCACCTGCAAGCTTTGCGATGACACCGGCTATGCAAACGGTCGTTTGTGCCGGTGCGCAATTCAGCTTGCCAGAACTTTTGAATTTGATAAAATGAGCAGCAAAATGCCTATCAAGGACTGCACCTTTGACTCGTTTGAGCTGCGCTACTACAAGGGTTCGGCTCATGATTTGATGACAAGCGTGCTTGCTCGTTGCAAACAATTCGCAGCCGATTTTGAGCTTGGCAACACCGGTATGATTTTTATGGGCAAAACAGGTGTAGGCAAAACCCATATGTCTCTTGCCATTGCCAATGAGGTGCTGAAAAAAGGATATGGAGTTGTTTACGGCACATCAAGCGAGTTTTTAGGCAAAATAGAAAAAGAGCGCTTTGGACGTGCCGAGGGCGACACAATTGCACTCCTTTGCGAATGTGATCTGCTGATAATTGATGACTTGGGTGCAGAGTTTCAAACCCAGTTCACCGCAAGCGCAATTCACGAGCTTATCAACAGCCGCATAATGGAGGGCAAGCCCACTATTATTTCTACCAATCTGTCTCCTGCTGAGCTGGCTGAGTCATACGGTGAACGTGTATCATCAAGAATTATCGGTAATTTTGAGCCCATAAAATTTGAGGGAAACGATATAAGACAGCTCAAGATGGTCGAAAAAATGACCTCAAGGCGCTCTTGACAAACAAAGAGTGCAAATGGTATTATACCTTTGCGAGTGAGACAGACAGTTGCGCGGTTTTTACCGTGAGGAAAGTCCGAGCACCACAGGGCGGGATAACGGCTAACAGCCGCCGAGGGTGACCTTAGGGAAAGTGCAACAGAGATATACCGCCGAATTATTCGGCAAGGGTGGAAAGGCGAGGTAAGAGCTCACCGGCGCGTTGGAGACAGCGCGGCCATGTAAACCCTATCCGGTGCAACACCGACAAAAAGCTATACATTTGCCCGATGTGCTTTTGATGGGTGGCTTGAGCGGCAGAGCAATCTGCCGTCGAGATAGATAACTGTCCGCGACAGAACTCGGCTTATCGTCTCAGTCGCAATTAATAAATTAAACCGAACTTTACAGTTCGGTTTTTATTTTAACAGGTTATTGAAAACAAGAGCATTTTATTGTATAATGTATTAAAAAATATATGGAGTTAGCTATGAAAAATAAAACACAACGTTTTTTTAAAAAGATTAAGCGTTTTTTTACCGACAAAAACAATAAGGTTGTCAAGGCAAGAAAAATGTTTTACGGTGTTACCTTTTCTGCCCTTGCCGTAGTTGCGGCGGTGGCTATTTTGCTGGTTTCTACCGGCGGAACTGAATCTGCTGTTAAATCGGCAGATTACAAATCTGCAGTTGTTACCAACGGCAGTAAAACATCTGTAGCCACAGTACACGATCTGTTGGAGGGACTCGACAAGCTGGATTATAAAATAGACATTATAGAGTATGACACAAACACAGAAGAAGATCTTGGTGATTTTGAATACACGCATACCGTTACCGAAGGTTCGGTTGTATGCGTTTTGGAAGATAAACTGGAAAAGATTACCTACAAGTCGATCACTAAGGATAATAAGACCACATACTCATATGAGTCAAAAGGCAGTTATAAGCCCCACGACAATAATGAGCTTATTTATAAAATGTCAAGCCGCACCCCTTCATATGACTTCCACAACTATTTTCACAAAGGGGCTTTAACAGGATTTAAGTATCGCAACAGAGATTTTGCAATAAGCAATTCAGCAACAATTGATGAAATTTATATTTGCACCGATAAAGGTTCAAACAAAATTATTTATTGCGAAACAACAATAGGCACGCACAAAACAATATATACCTTTGAATATTAATTAAAAACCTCGGCTTGTTCAACAAACCGAGGTTATCGTTTAATCTTTTTTACTTAATTTTTCTTTGGTACCGTCAGGACGAAGAATATAAGTATTATCCAGCTGGCCCACAAGAGATGCCTTGAAGGAATCAATATACTCTCGACGCAATGCGTCACGCTCGGCCGTTTCTTCTTCGGTAAGGCCAACGGTTTTTGCTTTGCGGGCAAGCTCATTGATTCTGTCTATCTTTTCTTGTTTCAAAGTATCACCTCAAATCATCACACCAATTATAAATCAAATGGCCAATTTTGTAAAGGAGTATTTATGAGAATATTTATTGATGCTGACGGTTGCCCCGTAGTTAAGCAAACAATAAGCATAGCAAACAAATATAAAATCAAATGCATTGTGGTGTGCGACACAGCCCATCAATTCGATTTATCCGACGCTGAAGTTATAACGGTAGACAAAGGGGCCGACAGTGTGGATTTTAAGCTGGTAAATATAATTGCACCGAGAGATATTGCCGTAACCCAAGATTATGGACTTGCCGCTATGTGCCTGTCTCGCGGAGCATTTGCACTAAACCAGAATGGAACAGTATATAATGACGGCAACATTTCATCTATGCTGGAAACACGTGCAATAACCAAAAAAATCAGACGCGCCGGAGGACGCTTAAAAGGGCCGAAAAAACGCACCGAAAAGGATGACATCCGTTATACAGAAGCGTTGGTAAAGCTAATTGAAAAAGAACTGTAAATAATAAAGCTCATCAAGTTTTGCTTGATGAGCTTTTATTTAATTTAAGCAGCGTTATTGCTTGACTGCTCCTCTGACGGTGCCGTGCTTTCGGAAGGAGTTACAGAAGTGGTAGAGTTCTCACCACCGGAAACATTAGTTGTCGGCGTTGAAGTAACGGGTTGACCACTCTGAACACCCGATGATCCGGAATCGGCATCATGACCGGGACAAACAGGAGCAAACTTGCTCTTATAATAACCCGTAGCCGTGGTCTTGCAGGCATTTGTTGCAATTCCGCCCGTTTCAACACAATATTTAAGCACCTTAACTGTTTTGCAGCTTGGGAAATTAACCTTTTTAAGGTCTTGATGTATCGCCTTCATTGCGGGCTTCCACAACAGCATTGCAGGGTTTGAACGGGTTGACAAACTGTTCATGGGCTTGGGCTTATCAATACCGAACCAAACAGAGGCCACATAATAAGGCGTGCCACCAACAAACCAACGGTCCTTGTTGTCGGAGGTTGTACCCGTTTTTGCGAACATATAAGAGCCCCATCCGTCAAAATTAGCGCTGGCACCGGTACCGCCACTGCCGGTAACAACAGTATTAAGCATTCTGTTCATAATATAAGCAGTTTCTTCGCTTATTGCACGAACACCTTCGGTCTTCTTTTCAAGATACACCTCTTTACCGTCATTACTGGTTATCTTTGAATAGAAGCTCGGCTCATAATACATACCGCCATTACCGAATATTGCATAAGCGGCAGTCCACTCAAGAGTGTTTACACCGTAGGTAACACCGCCCAGTGCAAGCTGCGATAAACCGATATCAGAATACTTTTTACCGTTTTTGGTTTCTGACTCAACAAGTGTGGTTATGCCTACCTTTTCGGTCAGGAACTTAAAGGATTTAGTGCATCCGTAGCTGTTAAGGATTCTTACAGGCGGCAGGTTGAGAGAACGAGCCAATGCGTTTTGCACAACAACCGGACCACTGGTAGTGCGATCGTAATTATGATAATTGTAGCCGCCAATAGACAACTTGCTGTTATCAATCTTACTTGACCAGGTTATCAAATTATCCTCAATAGCAGGAGCGTATACGCCCAAGGGTTTCATTGTGGATCCCGGCTGACGGTCGGCTTGAGTAGCGCGGTTAAGGCCACGCTTGTCTGTTTTTACGCCTCGTCCGCCGTAAATTGCAACTACATTGCCTTTATAATCCATTACGGTAATGGCCGCTTGAGCAGACTCTTTAATATTATTAACCTTGGCAAAATTGCTGTCGGTGCAGAATACGGTGTCGACCTTACTCTGAATCTTAGAATCCATAGTAGCATAAATCTTAAGTCCGCCACGGTAGATAACATTTTCAGCACCTTCACGTGAGTAGCCCTTTGTCTCCATAAGGTCTTCAATGACCTGCTCAAACAAAGCGTCGGTGAAGTAGGAATACGCCGTGCTTGGATCTTCCACCTGCTCTTCCTGCTTTTCGTCAGCAGTCTTTTTGGCAAATTTAAGCTTTTCCTTCAGTGCTGCATCCCGTTCTTCCTCGGTTATTAAATCAATATCATACATATTGTTAATAATCCATTCTCGTCGGGATTTATTGCGGTCGGGATTCTTCATTGGGTCATAGATGTCAGGCGATTTGGTTATAGCCGCTATGCACGCCGACTCTGCAATAGACAAATCCTTCGCCGATTTACCAAAATAATAATCGGCCGCCGCCTCTATACCGTAAGCATTATTTCCCAGATATATAACATTAAGATAACACTCAATAATGGTATCCTTATGATATTCTATCTCGAGATTTCGCGCTCTCATAATTTCGCGTATTTTTCTTATAGGAGACTGTTCATCATCACCGGTAAGATTTTTAATAAGCTGCTGAGTAATGGTTGAACCACCCTGTCGGGAGTCATAAATCTCAACAAACATATTTACAAAGGATAGGAACGTTCGCTTAAAGTCAACACCGCTATGGGTATAAAAACGCTCATCCTCAGCAGCAACGTATGCATCAATAACATTTTGATTGATGTTGTTAAGATTAACCCAGGTTCTGTTTTCATAACACAAATCCTGATACTCAACCCATTTTTCAGTATCGCCTACGATATTGCCGTCTTTATCCTTTTGCGGCTTAAAATCTTGGTCTTTGACATAAATGGTTGTAGTAAGGTTAAGCGTCAACTCATCCAGTCGAATATCTTCTATAGAATCGTCAACAAATCCAAATACATATACCATAAACGCAACGGTTACAATACATCCTACAATCACCATTACAAAAAATGCGGAAAGCAGAACCTTGGCAGTTGTGCGCAATACGCGTTGAGCGGTGGTAAGTTTTTTATCTTTCTTTTTCTTTCGGCCACCTTTTTTTACCGGCTCATCAACCATTTCGTCAATAAAATGGGTGTTTCTGGGAGTTGAGCTTGAAATATTCTCAATGCCGTCATCCTCGTCAGACTGACTGTCACCGTAAAAAGTATTATGGCTGCCCGAAAACATATCAACCGGCTCAGCAGCGTCAACTTCGGCAGCTGTGTCGTCGGTTATTTGCCTGCCTGAATAAATATCGGTAGGTTCTTCTGCAACATCATCGCCGTAAAGACCGGGAAAATAATCGTGCTCTGCCGCCTTGCGAAGGGCCTCATCAGAAGGGATGGTTCCGTCCGGCAAAACTATTGGATGTGATGAAGAGGTGCGGTCTACACCCGAAGTGCGGTCTACACCGGAAGTGCGGTCTACACCGGAAGTGCGGTCTACACCCGAAGTGCGGTCTACACCGGAAGTGCGGTCTACACCCGATGTGCGGTCTACGCCCGAAGTGCGGTCAACACCCGAAGTACGGGCAACACCCGAAGTACGGTCAACACCCGATGTGCGGTCAACATTGGGTTTATTATCAAACGGATTATTCATCGGATAGTCGCCTCCTTATAAAATACTATAATACATTATGTAATATATATCAAAATCTTGTAAAAATCCAGTTACATTATTTTAACCTTATTACAAACTCAACCTCTGATTGATTTTACGGTTTCAACTGCGTTTGCACAACGACGGGTAATCTCGTCCCAATTGTGCTCAGCAATAAGCTTACGCTCGGCTATGAAGCTGGCTCCGCAGGCATAAATGCTCTTTACCTTCAAATATTCATCAAGATTATCAAGAGATATGCCACCGGTAGGCATAAACATAACATCCTGATAAGGTGCGCTGAGTGCCTTGATGGTTTTTGCACCGCCAAATGCTTCTGCAGGGAAAAATTTCAGCCAAGTGAGTCCCAAAGCAAGGGCCTGATCAATCTCGGTAGGAGTTACAACACCCGGTAAATAAGGCACACCGTGCTTTGCGCAAACCTCAGCAACAACAGGATTTAAGCCGGGGCTGACTATAAAGGATGAACCGGCTGCAATAGCATCCTCAGCGGCTTGAGCATTGAGCACGGTGCCTGCACCAACCAGCATTTCAGGATGTGCCTTGCTCATTGCCGCAATAGCATCCTTACCTGCAGCGGTACGCATGGTTATTTCTGCTGCATAAATTCCACCGGCTATCAATGCATCAGCCAGAGGGCAAGCATCTTCAACATTGTCAATAACAATAACGGGCAATATGCCAAGCTCTTTTATTTTTTCTTGAGTAGTCATAAAAAACTCCTTTAATTTTATATTATACTGTGTTATAATAATATCACATACTGATTAAATTTTCCACTTTAAACTTAAATTTTTTATCTTTTGTATAAAAATTGTCAAAATGTCCACAATTATTAACCATTCATTAATATTTTTGATACCAAAATATATAAATTTATGTTATTATTTACTTATCCATTTTATGAAAGGGGTTTTATCATGGATCAATTTGATGATTTCACAAACTCAAGCAATGACAATCAGCCGCAGCAGCCGATTGTTACAGGTGGCTCAGCTTCAAGTAACAATGCGCCTGCCGCAAGCTCACAGCCCACTATAAATTACACACCTGTTCCCTCTCCTCAGCAACCACAGTATTCTTACACCTCTTCTCCTCAAGGTCAACAAAGCGGTTATACCTATCAGACAACACCTCGCACTCAGCCCATTTACACCGCGAACGTCCCGACACAAGATAACAACAGCAATAAAAAAGGTTTCTCGGTAACAACCCTTATAATCTGCATCATAGTTTGTGCCGTTTTATCCACTGTTGTGTCATCGGCCGTCACCATGTTTACAATGGATTCAGCAGGTAGCGGAGCATCGCAAGGCGAAGATGACGATAACGGCGGTAACCGAGTAAACACCAACACCACCATAACAAACACCACCGAAAACTTTGTTGAAGCTGTTGCTCAAAAGGTACAGCCAAGCGTTGTTGGTATTACCGTTTCAACCAATTCTTACAACTTTTTTGGCGGTTCAAGCTCATCTGACAGTTCGGGCTCAGGTGTTATATACACCTCCGACGGCTATATCATAACCAACAAGCACGTTATTGATTCCGCCATCGGCAAAAGCGGCAAAATTAAGGTTTATCTTTCCGATAAGATGGATGAACCTTACAGCGCTACCATCGTTGGCTATGACTCAACTATTGACCTTGCAGTTATTAAAATCAACGCAAAATCTTTACCTGCAGCAGAAATAGGAAAATCTTCAGATTTGAAGGTTGGTCAAAACGTTGTTGCCGTAGGTAATCCCGGAGGATTACAGTTTATGGGCTCGGTCAGCGTTGGCTATATCAGCGGTCTTAACCGTCAGCTTACCATTGACTCAATGCAAATGAGTCTGATTCAAACCGACACTGCCATAAACCCCGGCAACTCAGGTGGTGCCCTTGTTGACAACGAAGGCAAATTAATCGGCATTACCAACGCAAAGCTTGTAAGTGAAGATTTTGAAGGTATGGGCTTTGCCATCCCAGTTGATAAGGTTACCGAAATTTGCGATAAAATTATAACAGGCAAAGACAACGGCCAACCCTATATCGGTGTCAGCATCAACACAAACTACACCGCTGACAACAGCGAGGGCTTACCTGCCGGTGCCTATGTATCGTCTGTAATGTCTGACAGCCCCGCTGACAAGGCAGGCGTTAAAGCAAGAGATATTATAGTTGCTGTTGACGGCAAGAAAATTACTGATTATAATCAGCTGTCTTCTGCAATTAAAGCTCATAAGCCCGGCGATAAGCTAAAGCTCAGAATATACCGTGACGAAAAATATATTGAGCTAACCGTAACCGTTGGCACCAGCAATTAAAACATTAAGCCGATTTTAAACGGGTATTGTGCTTAGGGATGGAAAGTCTATAAAGCAAATTTTTGCGGTCTAATGTGTTAAAAAGCCGTGGTATGCATCAGCATTACCACGGCTTTTCGCCTGTTATTCCACTAAAATATATCTATTTAAGGTGCAACTTTATCTTAAAAACCAATTGATACCTAACCGCAACACCCGAAAATCGGCTTTTGTTATGGACAATTACTTTAGCAGATGCTATAATATAGCAAAATCTTGTTAGGCGGTGAAAAGCTTGAAAATCATTGTATGTGTTGACAAAAACAACGGCATGATGTTTAACAACCGACGTCAGAGTCAGGACTCTGCAGTACGACAAAAGATCGCGAAAATATGCGGTGACTCCCCTCTTTATATGAACGGATATTCTGCCAAAATGTTTGCAGATGAATGTAAAATCATTTCTGATGAAGATTTTTTGCAAATAGCAGGCAAAGATGATTTTTGTTTTGTTGAAAACACACCTGTAGATGCATCATCTGCAAGCGAAATCTATTTGTTCAACTGGAACAGACGGTATCCTGCCGACCAATATTTTGAAATAGACCTAAAGCAGTCGGGCTTTAAGCGTATAAGCAAAGAAGAGTTTGTTGGGTCATCCCACGAAAAAATCACACTTGAAGTTTTCGGGAGGGCAGACACTTGACTCTTCTCAAAAAATCATTACTTATAGCAACTGCTTGGGTTTTGTTTGTTAATTGCTTAGGTTGCGGTTTTATTGAAGATGTTGAGAGCTACATTGATGAGCAGTATCCGTCATCCATAATCACAGATGTAGCCAACAACCCACCTAAACATACCGGTTTTGACTATGTTGTCGTCAATGACAATATGCCCCAATTCACCGAAGAAGATATGAGGTCTAAACCATTTGAGCACTACAGTGAGCTGGATGAGCTGGGGCGCTGCGGTGTAGCGTTTGCTTGCATAGGAGCAGAGCTGATGCCTACCCTTCAGCGAGAAGAAGCCCACGAAATCAGACCGACCGGCTGGCATTCAATAATGTATGATTTTATTGAGGGAAGGTATCTTTACAACCGATGCCATCTTATCGCCTTTCAGCTTACCGCCGAAAGTGCCAACGGTAAAAACCTTTTCACAGGCACGCGCCATCTGAACAATAATGTTATGGCAGGTTACGAAAACTATGTGGCCGAATACATTAAAGAAACCAACAACCGCGTCCTATACAGAGTTACACCGGTTTTCGAGGGCAACAACCTATTAGCGTCAGGTGTGCAAATAGAAGCATACTCTATTGAGGACAGCGGCAAAGGCATCTGCTTTAACATTTATTGCTTTAATGTTCAGGAAGGTGTAGTCATAGATTATTCAACAGGTGACAGCAAGCCCTATGACTATGACGAATCAAGCGAAAAGCCACAATCTTACCCGGAAATCAAACAAATATATATTGCTTGTTCAGACACAAAGCTCTATCACTTGCCCGAATGTGCTGAAATAAAATCAACTGCTGTAGATGCCAGGCGCAGCTACACAGGCATAAAAAGCAATCTTGATGAAGCAGGTCTATCGCCTTGCAAAAAATGTAACCCGTAACAAAAAACAACGTCTGATTTTTTCAGACGTTGTTTTAATTTATTTATTAGATGCAGCATCAAGCTTTGCCTGCCTGCGATGTTTAATATCATCTGCAATAGGATGAATTTCTCCTGCTGCCTGCAAGGACTGACGAGTAAGAAGGGGTCCGACCAGTTCATAAATCAGCACCGCAAAAAGAGTTATGTTTCTTATAAGTGCGCCTTCATCAGCGCCAAGTTGCATTGCTGTTGCACACATGCCTAAAGCCACACCGGCCTGAGGGAACAGAGTTATACCCAGATATTTGCAAATATTTGGTGAGCATTTGGTAATTTTGGCACTTGCGTAAGCTCCATAATACTTGCCGACACAACGGAAGAGTATATATACAGCACCGATAACAACTATAGCCCAATCGGCAAAAACTTTCAATTCCAGTTCGGCACCGCTGATTACAAAAAATAAGGCAAACAACGGTGAGGTCCATTTATCTGACGCATTCATCAAATCGTGGGAAAGAGGACATATATTACAAAATACCGTACCAAGCATCATACAGGTAAGAAGGGGTGAAAAATGGATGTGGACGGTGCCAATAGAAAACTCAAGCATTGACAGTGATGCCGTCAAAAACACTGCACCTATGGTAAGATTAAGTCGGTTGGTATTTGAGTTAAAGAGCCTTTCAAGCTGTGTAAGCACCCAGCCCATTAAAGCACCGAGTGCCAATGAGCAGACAATCTCAATAATAGGATTTACGACTATTGATACAATATCCACCGAGCCGCTTATCAAGGTTTTTGCGATGCCGAATGAGACTGCAAACACAACCAATCCAACCGCATCATCAAGAGCAACAATGGGCAAAAGCAGCTTGGTTAAGGGTCCTTTTGCCTTGTACTGCCTTACAACCATAAGGGTTGCTGCAGGTGCAGTTGCAGTAGCAATAGCGCCCAAGGTAATAAGTTGTGGCACAGACAATTTATCGGGCATTAAAATATGTACAACCAGCAACGCCAAATCAACCATAACTGTTGCGACTAACGCCTGAAAGATGCCTACAATCAGCGCCTGCTTGCCCGTCTTTTTAAGGTCATCAAGTCTGAACTCATTACCGATAGAAAATGCTATAAAGCCCAAAGCGACCTCTGACACAACCGCCAAGGCCTCAACCTCAGGCATACTTTGAAAGCCAATGCCGTCCAACCCGAGCTTGCCCAGGCAATATGGGCCAATAAGAACACCGGCAATTAAGTAAGCCGTAACGGAAGGCAGCTTAAAAGGTTTAAAAAGTCGCGTCATCAGCAAACCTGCCAGTAACGCTATAGAAACAGATAACAGCATAAATAATCAGCACCTTTGCTTTTAAACAAAACACTAGCCCCGAAGAAAACTCTTCAGGACTAAAGTTAATAAATTCAAGTTATTTTACAACCAAGAGAATAATATGTCAATTACATTTCGGATATTTTACTTATAAAATCAGACAATCAGAGCAATCTTTTTCTTAAGTTTTCAACGCTGTCTGCAGACAAATAAGCGGGCGGAATATCCAGCACGGTTTTGCAGCCGTAGATTCCCTCATTATTAAGACGAACGGCGGCACGGGCGAAAGCAACCAAAACAGATGAAGTGAATTCGGGATTGGAATCCAAATTAAGAGAATACTCAATCACGTGGTTGTTTTGGCAATTTAACCCTGTTTTGCCGCTTCTTATAACAAAACCGCCGTGGGGTAAGCCCTTGTGATTTTTGTTAAGTTCATCCATAGTAATAAAGTTTACCGTGGTGTCGTAATCGGCAAAATAATTTTTCATTTCTTTGATTTCACGCTCAATACGTGATTTATCAGCGCCCTCTTCAACAACCACGAAGCACTCACGCTTATGCTTTTGACGGGTGGTAAGCTGAGGGCACTCACCTGCTCTGACAGCGTTAAGCGCTTCTTCAACAGGTATGGTGTATTGACGTGCATCGATAACGCCGTCAATTCGGCGTATGGCGTCGGAATGGCCTTGGCTGACACCCTTGCCCCAAAATGTGTATGTCTCGCCCTGAGGTAAAATTGCCTCAGCATATAGACGGTTAAGAGAAAACATACCGGGGTCCCATCCAACAGATATAACAGCAGTTTTACCTGCAGCTTTTGCACATTGGTCAACATTTGCAAAATGATTAGGGATTTCAGCGTGTGTATCAAAGCTGTCAATGACATTAAAGTTTTTAGCCAGTTCGGGAGTCTGAACAGGCAAATCGGTAGCGCTGCCGCCACAAATTATAAGAACATCAATATTATCTTTATGGTTTAAAATATCATTTAAAGAAAATGCTTTTGCACCGGACACAGTTTTTAAAGAGTCGGGGGCTCGACGGGTAAAAACACCGTAAAGAGATACATCGGAATTTTGAGAAATAGCCGCCTCAACACCGCGGCCTAAGTTGCCGTAACCAACAATAGCAATAGAAATCAAATCACAACTCCCCTTTCACACTAATATTATAACTTGTTTTTTTAAAAAATCAATCGTTTATAACTATCACAAATAAATTATATTGCTTTTTCACAAAACTATTTCACCCAAATCGGTTTCATACATAAAAAAGGTCAAACCGATTGTTCGGTTTGACCTTTTTTCAGCACTCAAAATCAAGGCACAGTCTAACTTCTGTATATGGGCGCACCTTGGTATCGGCCACTTCAACGTGAGCAGGATGAACTGCATAATTTTTAAGAGCAGCTTCGTCTTCAAAAACAGAGTAAAGCATAACATCCGCATTTGAAGAAGCAATTGAATCAACCTGCACACTGATTTCAACAAGCCCCGGGACAACTCCCTGCAGGGATTCAAGGCCTTCTTTTATTCCGTTTTTAACCTCTGAAGTGTTAAATTCATCCTTAAGTTTCCATAAAATAATATGTTTAACCATTTTCACACCGCCTAATCAATTATTATATATTGGAGCATCTCATAGTGCAGCTTTGTGCCTATATCTGTGTTGGGAGGCAATAATGCCATTGCAATATAGAGCTCTTGATCATCTGAAGAGTCAAGCAAGCGCAAATATGCATATTCGCCTTCTATTTTTGATACTATGTAATCCTTCGGTTCCATAAAAATCCTTTCGATTATGGAAAAACGGCTGAAATTAAATTCAGCCGTTTTTATTTATAAATCAGACGCCAAGGCGTGCTTTAAGAGCGGCAAGCTGCTCTTCAAGCTCCTTAGGCAGACGATCGCCAAACTTTTTGTAGTGCTCGGTGATTTCGGCAACCTCTTGCTCCCATGCGTCCTTGTCAACCTTGAGGATAGACTTGAGGGTCTCAATATCCATATCAAGATCGGTGAGGTCGATGTCTTCGGGACGAGGAATGTAACCGATTTCGGTCTCCATTGCCTCGGCCTTGCCCTCACAACGGTCAACAATCCAGTTGAGGACACGCATATTGTCACCAAATCCGGGCCATACGAAGTTGCCTTCGTCATCGGTACGGAACCAGTTAACGTTAAAGATCTTGGGTGCCTTGTCGCCAAGCTTCTCACCCATTGCAAGCCAATGTGCGAAGTAGTCGCCCATATGATAGCCGCAGAAGGGCAGCATTGCCATAGGATCGCGACGAACTACGCCAACTGCACCTGCTGCAGCAGCAGTAGTCTCAGAAGCCATAGCAGAGCCAATGAACACACCGTTTTCCCAATCGAATGATTGGTATACCAGGGGTGCAAGTTTTGCACGACGGCCACCGAATACGATAGCGGAAATCGGCACACCGTTTGAAGCTTCAAACTCGGAAGAAATGCAGGGGCAATTCTTTGCGGGAGCGGTGAAACGGCTGTTGGGATGTGCGCCGCAGGTGGACTTATCTGCCTTGTCATACTTGGCAGGATCCCACTTTTCGCCCTTCCAATCGATAGCGTTTGTGGGGGGATTCTTATCAAGACCTTCCCACCAAACAGTATTGTCATCAAGATTATGCAATACATTGGTGAAGATGGTGTTTGAACGGGTTGAAGCAAGTGCATTGTAATTGGATTTTTCGTTGGTGCCGGGAGCAACGCCAAAGAAGCCGTTTTCGGGGTTAATGGCGTAAAGTCTGCCGTCTTCACCTATTCTCATCCAGCTGATGTCGTCACCGACAGTCCAAATCTTATAGCCCTTCTTACGCAAATATTCGGGGGGAATAAGCATAGCAAGGTTGGTTTTGCCGCAAGCTGAGGGGAATGCTGCTGCGATGTACTTAACCTCGCCCTGGGGATTCTCAAGGCCAAGGATAAGCATATGCTCTGCCATCCAGCCCTCTTTCCAGCCCTGGTAGGAAGCGATACGCAAAGCAAAGCACTTTTTGCCAAGCAATACGTTGCCGCCGTATGCAGAGTTTACAGAGATGATAGCGTTATCTTCGGGGAACTGGCAGATGTAACGGTTTTCAGCGTCAACATCGCACTTTGCGTGGAAGCAACGAACCCAGTCGTTGCTGTCACCAAGGGCCTCAAGCACCTTGTCGCCAATACGGGTCATAATTGCCATGTTAAGAACAACATAGATAGAGTCGGTAATCTCAACACCTATTTTGGCAAGAGGAGAACCGATGGGACCCATTGAATAAGGAATGATATACATGGTGCGGCCCTGATAGGTGCCACGTGCAATATCATAAAGCTTTTTGTACATAACCTGAGGATCTTCCCAGTTGTTGGTGGGGCCTGCATCCTCACGCTTTGAAGTGCAGATAAAGGTGCGGTTTTCTACGCGGGCAACGTCATTTGGCTTGGTTCTGTGAAGATAGCAGCCGGGAAGCTTTTCTTCGTTAAGCTTGATCATCTCGCCGGTTTCAACAGCTTCCTTGCGCAATGCCTCAAGTTGTGATTCCTCACCGGTTATCCACATTACTGAATCGGGATTGACAAGTGATTTGATCTGTTCAACAAACTCAAGAACTGTTTTGTTGGTGGTCATAATTTAGTCGTTCCTTTCTATAAGAAAAAATTTAACAGATTTATTGATGGTTTAATCACCATCCTACCTCATTTTAGAGTTTATCATATAATATGTCAAACTGCAAGTGGTATTTTCAATAATTTGGAAGGGTTTTTTCCATTATTTTAAGTGAATTTCATCAATAGGCATAGTGGCAAAAGCGTTTAGTTCATTATGGGCGATATTGCCTGCCTGATACTCATAAAAAGCTTGCACGCCAACCATTGCAGCATTGTCACCGCAATACTTAATTTCAGGCCTGTATAAGCTTATGCCGTTTTGTGCACACTCCTGCTCAAGCCGGGTTCTGAGTTCTGAGTTTGCAGACACACCGCCTGCAACAGCAACCGTTTTGTAGCCCAGCTCTTTTGCAGCTGCAACAGTGTTGTTAACAAGCATATCACACACTCTTTGGCGCAAAGCAGCTGCCATATCGGGCACAATAATAGTTTCGCCCTTTTGCTGCGCGTTATGCAGTGTATTTATTACAGCAGTTTTAAGCCCTGAAAAAGAAAAATCATATTTTCCGTCTGCAACATGCGGATAAGGCAGTTTATATGTATCAGCGCTTCCCTGCTGTGCAATTCGGTCAAGCTCAACGCCACCGGGATAGCCAATTCCCATAGCCCTTGCAGCTTTATCAAAGCACTCACCTGCCGCATCATCTCGGGTTCTTCCTATTACCCTGTAATTGGTATAGTCAAGCACCTCGCACAAATGGCTGTGCCCCCCTGATACAACAAGGCATAAAAACGGCGGTTTAAGTTCGGGTGCGCTGATGTAATTTGCCGCGATATGACTGCGCAGGTGATGCACCGGAATAAGGGGCTTTGAGCAAGACATTGCAAGTCCTTTCGCAAAGTTTACCCCCACAAGCAAGGCGCCTATAAGACCCGGAGCATACGTCACAGCAATTGCATCAATATCCTCAAGAGTACAGCCGGCATCCTCAAGGGCCTTTTGGGTTACTGAAACAATATTTTCTGCGTGTCGTCTGGATGCAATTTCAGGAACAACGCCACCGTATATTTTATGCTCGGCAACCTGCGTATTAACAACATTTGAAAGTATTTGTCTTTCTTGCGTAACTGCAGCCGCAGTTTCATCGCAAGATGATTCTATTGCCAAAATCTTCATCGGAATTTTAACTCCTTCGCCATAGTAAATCCATCCTCTGTGGGATGAGAATAAAAGCTTTTTCTTGTGCAAAGAGTAGTGTAACCCAACTTTTTATACAAGTTAACGGCATTTATATTGCTCACCCTAACGTCAAGCAATATTTTCTCTGCGCCTTTGGCCGCACATTCTCTTTCACACTCAGCCAGCAATCGGGTTGCTATGCCAAGATTTCTGTATGCGGAATCGGTTGCAACAAGATGCAAATAGCCCTCTTCATAACTAACACCGACAACAGCAAAAGCAACAATATTATCATCCAGCTCGCAACACATTACTACTGAATTTTTTTTGAATTCGGGCAAAAATGCATCTTCACCCCATCGGTCTGAGCCGCACTCTCCGCTTAATTGAGACAGACGGGGGATGTCCCCTTCAACTGCACAACGGTAAACCATCATAGCAACTCCCCCAAATTAGGAACAGACTTCATTATCATATCGCAGCATTTTTGATATTCCTCTAACGAATATCCGTAGGGGTCAGGCACGCCCTTTCCAAAAACAATCGGCGAAAACCCTGCTGCCTTCAGCATCTCGGCGTGGCCTTCACTCATACAAACAATCAAATCGGCATCCTTCAGCAAAGCTTTGCTAATGGGCTTTGAACGATGGCCGCTGAGATCTATGCCCCGCTCTTTAAGAGCAATAACGGCATTATCGGAAGCAGGCATATCAAATGCAGCTGCTATTCCTGCGCTGTCGGCGACAGCATCAATATTATTTTCGGATGCATAACGGTTAAACAATGCCATTGCCATTGGTGAACGGCAGGTATTTCCCGTACAAACAAACAGAATTTTTTTCAAAGCTGCACCTCGTTATTCTTTAGCATCATACCAGGTCTTGCCTATATGAACATCGGCAGGCATAGGCACCGATAATTTGCAGGCATTTTCCATTTCGCGAGATATAATTTGTGCTGCGCGAGGAGCATCTGCCTCACTTGCCTCAACAATCAACTCGTCATGAATTTGCAAAATCAAACGCGCATCAAGTTTTTCTTCTTTAAGCCGCTCATATACACGCACCATTGCCGTTTTAATTATATCTGCAGCTGTGCCCTGAATAGGTGCATTGCGCGCCACACGCTCACCGAAGGCACGCAGCATTCCGTTTGATGATTTAAGCTCAGGCAAATATCTTCGGCGGCCAAAAGCAGTTTCAACATAACCCGCTTCTTTGGCACGTTCAAGATTTTTTTCCATATATTCCTTAACTCCGCTGAAGGTATTAAGGTAGCCCTCTATAAATCTCTTTGCGTCACCGTAAGATACGCCGATATCCTTAGCAAGCGAAAATGCGCCTATTCCGTAAACTATTCCAAAGTTGACGGCCTTTGCACTTGAACGCATCTGAGGGGTTACCATATCCAACGGCAGACCGAACACCTTTGCAGCAGTAATAGTATGAATATCCGCGCCGTGATTAAAGGCATCTATCATAGCTTGGTCGTTGGCCATATGCGCCAGTACACGAAGCTCAATCTGGGAGTAGTCGGCATCACACAGAACTCTGCCTTCGGGTGCAGTAAAGAATCGTCTGAACTCTTTGCCCAACTCTGTACGCACGGGAATGTTTTGCAAATTGGGCTCTGCCGAGCTGATGCGTCCCGTTCTGGTTTCGGTTTGATTAAGCGTTGATCGAATGCGTCCATCCTCCTCAACCGCTTTAAGCAATCCGTCACAGTAGGTGGATTTAAGCTTTGACATTGTGCGATATTCAAGCAATTTACTTACAGCAGGATGCTTATCCTTCAGTCCTTCAAGAACATCGGCGTTGGTGGAATAACCGCTCTTTGTCTTTTTGCCTGCAGGCAGACCAAGCTTTTCGAAAAGTGCCACACCTAACTGTTTAGGTGAATTGAGATTAAACTCATAACCTACAAGCTCATATATATCAGCGCTTAATTGCTCGGTGCGTTCTTTAAGAAAATCACCGTAATCGGCTATTGCACGGGCATCAACCTCAAAACCGATTGACTCCATATCTGCAAGAACGCGTGCAAGTGGAATTTCCACCTCGTAAAGCAGTTGATTATTACCAACCTCTTGGATTTTTTCTTTGAGTATCTTACAAAGCTCAATAAACTTGGCAATGTCGGTAAGCTCTGCGCAATTCTCATCAGCGACAGCTGAATATCTCTCAAACAAACGAGAGGCAGAATAATCCGATGCATCGGGATCAAGCAAATAAGCCGCAAGTGATGTGTCAAATGAGACGTTGGCATCGGGGCACATATGAAACAGTCGCTTTGCATCATCGGTCAAGACATTTTTTCCCGAGATAAAGTCGACGGCCTCATCAAAAGAAACTATAGAGGCATTTTTACCGTCGGACAGATATACCAATTCGTCACCGAACAAAAAGTATACATCGCCCTTTTCGAACTGCACAAGAGAGGCCTCTTTAACCGAGTTTATATGGCAACTGCTCTTGTTGGCAACGGCAGCCATACCCGTTATGCCCAAGCGCTCTATCATAGAAAACATTTCAAGTTTTCGAAGAGTTTCTGCCAAAGCAGCCCCATCCATTTCACCGATTTTATAAAATCCTTCTTCACGGGATATGGGCACCTGTTTATAAATCTCACCCAACTTTCTGGAAAGAAAGGCATTTTCTTTATCTGCTTCAAGCTTTGCCCTTACACCCGACTTAATGGCATCGTTATCAATGTTTTGATACACACCTTCAAGGGACCCAAACTGAGAAATTAACGAAACAGCGGTTTTTTCTCCGACACCGGCTACACCGGGAATATTGTCGGAGGTATCACCCATAAGGGCTTTTACATCAATAAGCTGGTACGGCTTCAATCCGCCGTATTTTTCGGCCACCATTGCCTCATCGTATATTATAACCTCGGGCTTTCCCATACGGGTTGCGGCAAGGTATACACTTACTCCGTCACCCACGAGCTGCAAGGAATCGCGGTCACCGGTAGCAATAATACATTCGCCGCTCTTTGAACGGGCAAAATCGGCCAAGGTGCCAAGTATATCATCTGCCTCATATCCTTCAAGCTCCAAAACGGTATAGCCCATCAGGCGCAAAATTTCCTTCATAACGGGCATCTGCTGTGCGAGCTCGGGAGGCATTGGCTTTCGGCCTGCCTTATAATCACTGTACATTGTGTGCCTGAAGGTGGGCACTTTAAGGTCGAAGGCCACAGCAACACCGTCGGGGTCGGTCATATCTACAAGGCGCAAAAGTATATTCATAAAGCCATATATACCGTTAGTAAACATTCCGTCACGGGTAGCAAGGCCCTTTATTCCGTAAAAAGCACGGTTAATTATACTGTTTCCGTCAATAGCGAGAAGTTTCATTTTACATCACCTTTCGGCATAGTTTCTCATATTGTTGCAATTATAACACACTTTAAAATAAATTTGAATATTTTTTTGAATTTTAATTGTAAATATGTTATTATTATTTTAAACTTATATCAAGATATTGTTTTAATGTGATTTTGAGGTTGTTTTTTATGAAAATCGGTAATTTTGAAACAGATGGCTTTGCCGCACTTGCTCCAATGGCCGGAGTAGCCGACCGCTCATTTCGTCGGTTGTGCAGAGGATACGGCGCGGCGTTCACCGTCAGCGAGCTGATAAGCGCAAAGGCCGTGTCACTGGGAGATAAAAAATCTCACGGAATGTTGGCTGTCAGCGACGGAGAAAGACCCGTTGCCGTTCAACTTTTTGGCCGCGATCCGCAAATCATGGCAGCGGCTGCCGCAGACGCTCTTAAATACAATCCGGATTTTATTGATATAAATATGGGATGCCCTGCCCCTAAGGTTGC
>JAZRNV010000150.1:0-61170 GCA_045648425.1 Acutalibacteraceae bacterium
CATATGAGCACTTCTGCGCTTTTTAAGTAAATCAAACTGAGGCAAATACTCAGGATAGCGCTCTGCAATAATTTTGCCTGCACCGTCAAGAGTTTCTACATACATTGTATGGTCGTAGTGATTGTAAAGAGTTTCGATATAATAGTGACGCTTTTTGGGCAACACAACGGGGGCCTTTTCAATAAGCTTAGTGGCCTCTGCCAATGTCAAAGGTTGCTTTTTTCCTGCCGAAAAATGTCGGCGGTAATGAGCAAGACCGATATAATCGGCATCAATATTTTTGCTCGCCCAGTAAAGCACCGTCAACTCACAAAATTGGCGGTTCTTTTCTGATATATTGTCCCCCGTGTTGTCACCTGCAAAGCCGATATCCTCACCGAGGGCGCGACCTGCGTGAACAGGTATATAAAGCTCATCTGCAGGTGTTTCGCAGGGCTTATGACAAGCTATTGCAACCTTTACTGTCATTTAAAGTTCCTCCTTGGCCAGCGCCAGAGCGGCGGCAACCACCTTGTCCATATCATAATACTTATACTCGCCCAAGCGGCCGCCGAATATAACAGGGCTGTCTGATGCAAGCTGATAATAGCGCTGATAAAGCGCTTGGTTCTTTTCGTTGTTAATTGGATAATAGGGCTCGTCGCCCACACTCCAATGAGAGGGATATTCTTTGGTTATTACCGTATGGGGCGTGGCGCACGACTCAAAATATTTATGCTCGATTATTCTGGTGTAGGGTGTTTCGCGGTCGGTATAGTTGATAACCGCAGTGCCTTGATAATCGGGCTGTTCTAACCGCAAAGTTTCAAATCTTAAGCTACGGTAATCCAAAGCGCCATAGCAATAATCAAAATATCGGTCAATGGGGCCGGTATAAATCACCTTTTCGGCAAGGGGTGCCAGCTCATCCTTAACGTCAAAATAATCGGTGTTAAGGCGAAGGTCAATCCCCTCCAGCATGTTGGCCACCATTTGGGTATATCCACCGATAGGAATGCCTTGGTAAGTATCGTTAAAATAATTATTGTCAAATTCAAATCGCACCGGTAAGCGGCGAATTATAAAAGCAGGCAGCCGGTCGCATGGAGCTCCCCACTGTTTTTCGGTGTAGCCCTTGACCAGTTTTTCATAAACATCTGTACCTACAAGGGAAATTGCCTGCTGCTCAAGATTTTCAATACTTGAATATTCTATGCGCTGGGAATCAATCATACGGCGTGCTTGGTCGGCAGTTTCAACGCCCCAAAGCTGCTTAAAGGTGTTCATATTGAAGGGTAAATTATACCGTTCGCCGTGATAATCTGCAATAGGAGAATTGATGTAGTTGTTAAAGTTCGCAAATTGGTTTACATAACACCAAACCTCTTGGTCGGAAGTATGAAAAATGTGAGCACCGTATACATGAACGTTGATGCCATCAACATTTTCAGTATAGATATTGCCACCGATATGGTTGCGCTTGTCAATGACAAGGCAACGCTTGCCTGCATCGGCTGCCTGACGGGCAAACACAGCGCCATAAAGGCCTGCACCGACTATTAAATAATCATACTTTTTCATCAACATCACTCCCCTTTCAAGAGGACTAAAAAGGGTAAAAGGAGCCCATATCAGCTGGCACCTTTACCCGAAAAGACTCGACCAAATGTTTTAACTATAATCTTAACATCAAGCCAGAAAGAAACGTGGTTAACATAATACAGCTCTTGATCCTGGCGCTTATGGCTGGCATAGCTGGATTCGTTACGTGAATAGGCCTGCCAATAGCCGGTAAGGCCCGGCTTAACGCTGACTATCTGTTCGATCTGTTCTTTAGTATAATTAGCCAAAAGCTCATCTCTGGGAACAGGACGAGGGCCCACAAAGCTCATATCGCCCTTTAAAATGCACCAAAGCTGAGGCAGCTCATCAATGCTGGTCTTACGTATAAGCTTGCCCACCTTTGTAATGCGCGGGTCACTGTCAAGCTTGTACTCTTGCTTAAACTGCTTAAACTCTTCTTCAGACATAGATTTCTCTATTTTTTCATCGGCATTTATGCACATACTGCGGAATTTGTAAATAACAAAATCTTTTCCGTCTTTTCCAACTCTTTTTTGCTTATAAATTGCGGGGCCGCCGTCACACCTTACGATTATGGCAACAACCAAAAAAATCGGCAAACAAAACAGAAGCAATATGAAGGATGAAAATATATCAAGCACACGCTTAAAAAAGTTGTAGACGGGCTTGGTTTTAGGCATTTGCTGCTCACCAACTGTCGGGTTCAATCAAAGCATCCCCTTTTCTTTAGAGTTAATACACATTTAACCGGCTGATGAAGTCGGCGCCACTGATTTGGGATCAATATAATCCCCTGTTTCAAGTATAAAATCGTGTATCTTTTTGGATGCCACGTCAAGATCGTACAGATAATACCAAGTGCCATTTATTGTCTTGCCGTATGCTTTGCTATCTGCATCAGGCAGACCAAGATTTTCAATGGTGGGCTTTTCGGTAAGAGCCCACATTCCCATATCAATCATCTCTTTATTGGTAAGAGAGGTTTTGGTATTATCTAACACCGTGGCGCATAGGTCAGCAAGCTCGCCCACCTTGCAATGCTTAACCTGGTCAAACATTGCTGCAAGCACCTCGCGTTGACGGCTGCCTCGCTCAACATCCGAGCCGGTGTAGCGGTCACGTGAGTAGGCCAAGGCCTGGCCACCGTCCAAAAGCTGATAGCCGGCTTTTGATACCTTTTGGCACTTAATTCCGCATTCACTGTTGATATAAGGAATGTATTTATTGTTCATTACCTTGCGTTCGCTCTCGCTAACGTCAATCCATACACCGCCGATTTTATTGATTACCTCAGCAAAGCCGTAAAAGTTGATGGAAACAAAATCGGTAATGTTCATCTCGAAATTGCGGTTGATGGTATCAACCGACATTGCCGCCTTACCATACATATAGGCGTGTGTTATTTTGTCCTTATGAGTTTTGCCGTTGTTTCGCACTATCTCGACATAGGTATCGCGAGCAATCGATGTCATTTTTATCTTATTATGCACAGAGTCAAGAGTTAATATGATTATGGCATCAGATCGGCCTTCATCGTTATTTTTGCGAGTATCAATTCCCAGCAAAGCTATATTTATATAGTTTTCATATTTTTTCTGTGCCTCGGATGCAACCGACACGCTGTCATCAATTTCCACACGCTCAACGCGGTTAAGCATAGAGTTGATGTAAAGATAGCCCCCACCAAACACTGCACAAGCCACTATGACCACCGAGCACAAAACGATCAAAAGAATTTTTAAGCCATTCTTTTTGCCCTTTGATTTCTTGTTCTTTTTATAGGAATTAAGGTCGTAATCATCGTGATTAAGACGGTTTAGCTCTGACATAGCTTATATTACACCTCGAATGTAATGGTTATAGTTAGTTTAAATATACATACGCGATTTATTATACAATAATTTAACGCAAAAGTCAACAATATATGACCTTTGCCGCCACAAACACATCTTATATTTGTTGCCTGCCGAATAAAGGGTGAATACTCGCCGCAAAATACAAACAGTGATTGCTTTTTTTAAAAAAAGTTTACAGAATTTTTTTAAATTTTTGGTGAAGTTTTTATGAATATTATTGAGGTTGAAAACCTTACAAAAATATATAAAAGCCGCAAAAAAACCGTAAAAGCCCTTGAAAACGTGACTTTTTCGGTGCAGCAGGGTCAGTTTGTTGCTATCACGGGCCCGTCAGGTTCGGGAAAAACTACTTTAATGAATATTCTCGGTTGCCTTGACAGACAGAGCTTTGGGATGTATTATTTAAAGGGAGAGAATGTTTCCCGTCTTAATGACAGCAAGCTGGCGCGTCTGCGCAATCGCTCGGTTGGGTTTGTTTTTCAAAGCTGTGACCTTATATCCGACCTGACCGCAGAGGAAAACGTGTGGCTGCCCTTATATTACCGCGGTGTTTCTGCCGCCCAAAGAAAGGTGGCTGCCAAAAAAGCTCTTGAACAGGTGGGGCTGTCCCATAGGGCAGGTCATCTGCCAAAGGCGTTAAGCGGCGGTCAGCGTCAACGGGTTGCTATAGCCCGTGCCATAGCAGCACGCCCCGATATTATTTTGGCTGACGAGCCCACAGGCAGTCTTGACTGCAAGGCGCGAGACGAGATTGTCTCTATTTTACAACAAATCGCCCTGCAAGGCGGTACTGTTGTTGCTATAACCCACGATGTATCTCTTGCAAACTCTGCCCAAAAGGTATTTACCGTATGCAATGGGCACTTGCATCAGAAAGGATGAATTTTAATGGAGCTTAAAAAGCTTAAAAGCGGTACTGACATAAGAGGTGTCGCCTGTGACGGTGTAGCAGGTCAACCGGTAGAGCTAACCGACAATGTGGTAAACCTTATTGTGCGTGCTTTTGCCACCTGGCTTATGAAAAAAGGATTTCCCGACCAGACGGTTGTCGCCGTTGGTCACGACTGTCGCATATCGGGTCCCAGAATTCACAACGCTGTTATTGCCGCCCTCAACAAATCGGGTATGACGGTTTATGACTGCGGTCTGTGCACTACTCCTGCCATGTTTATGACAACGGTACTGACAGGTTGCGATGCAGCAATCTCAATAACTGCCAGCCACCACCCCTTCAACCGCAACGGACTTAAGTTCTTTACTCGTAACGGCGGACTTGACGGAAAAGATATAAGTGAAATTATCAGCTATGCCGAAAGCGAAACCTTATATAAGGTGGCAACCTTTGGCAAAATTAAGCCCTTAAACTTTTTGGATACATATGCCGCATATTTGCGCAAAATGATAACCGATGCTTTGGGGGTAAAGCATGACGACAAGCCCCTTGAGGGTCTAAAGCTTGTTGTAGATGCAGGCAACGGTGCAGGCGGATTCTATGCCACTGATGTGCTTGAGCCCTTGGGCGCTGACATATCCGGCTCTATCAACCTTGAGCCCGACGGTATGTTCCCCAACCATATCCCCAACCCTGAAAATCAATATGCTATGGAATGTGCTTGCAAGGCAACGGTAGCTGCAGGTGCCGACCTGGGCATTATATTTGACACCGACGTTGACCGCGCAGGCGCTGTAGGCCCCGACGGCACCGAAATCAACCGTAACCGTTTGGTGGCTCTTGCGTCGGTTCTCGCTCTTGAGGATTGTGAGGGCGGCACCATTGTTACCGACTCGGTTACTTCAAGCGGTCTTAAGACCTTTATTGAGAATGACCTGGGCGGTCATCACTATCGCTATCGCAGAGGATATAAGAACGTTATTGACGAGGCCATTCGCTTAACGGCTGAGGGCAACGTTTGTCCTCTGGCCATTGAGACCTCGGGACATGCCGCTTTCAGAAACAACTACTTTTTGGATGACGGTGCCTATCTTATCACCAGAATTGTTATTAAGATGGCACAACTTAAAAAAGAAGGCAAATCAATCAACGATTTGACTGCATCCCTTAAAGAGCCCGTTGACCGCGCCGAAATCAGACTGGATATTACCGCTGAGGACTTTAAGGCGCTGGGTCAGTCGGTCATCACAGCCCTGGAGGATTACAGCAGCAAAAAGAATGGCTGGCACATTGCAGACGATAACCGCGAGGGTATCAGAGTTTATTGCGATGAGGGTGACGGCTGGTTCTTGCTTCGTTTGTCGGTGCACGACCCCGTAATGCCTCTTAACATTGAAAGTGACAGTCAGGGCGGCTGCAAAAAGATTGCCGAAGGACTTGCCGAATTCTTTAAGAATATAGACGGCGTTGACCTTTCTCCCCTGACAGACTATCTTAAAAAGTAATTAACAAACACAAATCAAAAGCCCTGCCACAACACGACGTGTAAGTGACAGGGCTTGAATTATATTTACAATGTGTTTTTTCGTTAATTATGCATTAAGCTTTTTCTTGCCAAGAACGAATGCTGCAGCAACTGCGCTGAGGAGCATTGCGCAAGCAGGAACAACAAGGTTTCTGGAGTCGCCGGTGTGTACGCCGTTTTTAGCAAGAGGTGCAAGAGATACCACAGACCACTGTCTGCCGTTGGGGCAATAGTTGCCCGAAAGGCGAAGGCCCAGCTTGGCATCGTTTACATCAAGATCGGCAAGCTCAACTGCTGTTGTCTCTTTACCTGATGCCAGCTTCCAATTAATTGCTACACCGCCCAAGTTTACACTCACCTTGCCATCAGCATAAGTAAGCTCGTACTCACCGTTAGGAAGAACAAGGAGGTCATGGCTGGCCAACTCTTGGCCGCGGTATAAAAGATATGCAGTATAGGTGTTGTCTTTTACGACGTTATCAGGCGAGTCATTCTTGATGCGAAGTTCAAGATTTGAATCCTCATTACCGAAATAGGCCGAGCACCACTCGCCATAATAGTTGTTATATCCATTCTTAAACTGCAAGGTGCCTTTAAAGGTAAAGCCCTTTGACAAATCATATGACTTTTTGGTCCAAATGGTGTAGGTGGGGTTACCTTCTGTAATTATGAACTTGCCGCTCACAAACTTATCGCTGTTACCGTCCCAATCCTCTGCCTTGAAGTCAGAAGGTTCCCAAGCTGTGGCAAGGGTCTCACCCTTTTTAACCTGGGGCTCGCTATCATCGCCGGGGATGACGGGCTCAAGAGAAATGTTCGACCACTTTCTGCCGTCTGCAGGGCCGGAATTACCCATAAGAAGTATTCCAACCTTTGCCTTGCTGAAGTCGGCCTCCAGCTCAATATCGGTTGCGGTTGTGGTATCGGGAAGAGTCCACACCACTTTGCCCCCCTTAAAGGTGGCGGAAACCTTGCCGTCTTTATAGCTGAGGGTGTATACGCCGTCGGAATTTGTTCCAAAATCTGCACTGCCCAGCTCAACGCCGTTATAAAGCAAATATGCGGTGTAGGTATCATCCTTTTGAGTTGCTTCACGACTGCCGTCATTCTTGATGCGAAGCTCAAGATTTACGGTTTCGTTGCCAACAAGCAGCGAGCAATTTTCTCCGTAATAGTTACCATACCAGTTTCTCATATAGAGCTTGCCGGTATAGGTGAAGCCGTTGGAAATATCATAATCCTTTGCAGACCAAAGGGTGAATTTGCTGCCATATGTGCCGGTAAGAGCAAACGCACCATCCTTAATCTTGTCGGTGTCGCCTGTCCAATCGGCCTCGACAATTTCATCGGGTGCCCAGGTTTCGGTCAACGCTTCGCCTTTTTCAGGTTGCGGATCGGGGTCGGGCTGCGGATCGGGGTCGGGAGCAGGAGTTGTAACCTCTTTGCCCTCAAGGGTGATATTGTTATAGGTGGCATAACGTCCGTAACCGTTTTGATGTCTGACAGCAATAGCTGCATCGGCAACATCAATCTCGTCGGCGGTATCAACATAAGAGATGCTGAACACTTCTTCGCCACCACTGATTTTTGAATAGGTAAGGGTTTTGGTTTCGGGCTCGTAATTTACGGAATAATAAAAGTCAAAGCCCTCGGCCCAAGAATAGGATCTGGACAACCAATCCTGCATATTGCCTGAATAATCCTTATCGATGTTCCAACCGGGTGAGGTTGAATCAAACAATACGTCACCGGTGGCTTTTGTGGCACCGTCTACAATAATTACGGGTTTTACATAGTCAAGCACACAAACGGTAACATTGCCGATGTTAAAACCGGCATATTTGCGATTTCCGCCCACGCTTACACCAAAGTACTGTCTTGCCTTAGCATAATATGTGAGAGTAAAGCCCTCGGTAAGATTGTAAGTATCTTTGTAGGTTGCGGTTACGGTTGAATCATCGCTTACAGCGGATAGCACCATTCCGTTTTCACCGAAGGTTGGTGTATTGTTAACCACAGTCCAATCAGATGCGTTAAATTGACTGCCTGAAAAGCTGAAAGCAGTGCCTTCAAGAGGAGAATTAGCCATTGCATAAACAGCGCCGACGCTTACTATGGTTGCAATAAGCGCTACAACGCAAACTAAGCTAATAATTCTTTTTTTCATTGCCGTTGCCTCCTTATAATCAAATACAATTAACACACATATGTGTCAACTTTTGTTAAAAGTATATCATTAAATATTTGCAAATAAAATTGCAAATAATGATAATCATCTTGCAAATATTGCTTTAGTGATATAAACAGAATCACTCTCAGTTAATATTGCTCTTTTAAACTCAATGTTAATTGGTTGGCTTGTGCCTTACGGGAAGAGTCTCTTCCGTTATGGGCAAGACGGCATATCCGTTCTTTTTGCAATAGCTGATTATATTATCAAGAGCCGCAGCAGTTGTTCCCTTACCCCCTGCATCATGCATAAGCACCACGTTGTTGCGGTTGCGCCGCAAACCCTTTACCACATTATTATATATGGTTTTGGAGGATACATTGCTGCCTGCCGCATCGCCCGAATCAACATTCCAGTCAAAATAGATATATCCGCTCTCGGTGACTTTTTTGCTAAGTCGCGTCATAATGCCTCGGTTATAATTTTTGCTGACTGCATTTGATGTGCCGCCGGGAAAACGAATGATTTTGGCATCATAGCCCGTATCGGCAAGTATCTTGTCGTGCATATTTTTAAGTCCTTGCATATAGGCGGCGTCAGAAGCATAGCAAACCGAATAATCGTGATTATAGGTGTGTATGGCCAAAGTGTGACCCTCATCAACAATACGTTTGACTATATCCTTGCGGCTGTCAGGATAATTTATTATAAAGAAGGTGGCCTTAACATTGTTGCGTTTTAAGGCATCAAGCACCTTGGGCGTAACGGTGGAGTTAGGCCCATCATCAAAGGTAAGATAAACTCTGTCGGGGCAATCGGCCTGCTGAGAATAGACGTGCACCGTCCTTTTGACGGCGGTGATGTTGCCCGCCTTATCGGCTACGGTATAGGTAAGCACATAAAGGCCGCAAACCGAGGTGTCAACCTTGCCCTCCACCTTGACCCTTCCCGTTACGTTGCCGTCAAGGTCATCGGTTGCAGTAAAGCCCTCATCGGTATATTTGCCGTCCCGTTCAACATATAGCTCTGCGCTGCCCGTCAGCTTTATAACGGGCTTTACTATATCCTTTACGGTAACGGTTCGTTTCATTTGAGCGGTGTTGCCCGACAAATCGGTCGCCGTATATGTAACGGTAAACTTGCCGTCTTTCAGTTGCGAGCGCTGAGTGGTAACCTTAACATTGGGGTCGCCCAAATCGGTCACCTTTACCCCCTGGTCTTTATACATTTTTTCGGAAGAAACGGTCACGCTTTTGCTACCGTTAAGTGTGATAACAGGCGGCTTATGGTCGGTGACCTCAACCACCCTGTCAACAACCGCAGCGCCCGGTGTATGGGAGGTATAGCTAAGCACATAGCGACCTGCTCTGGAGGTATCAACCGCGCCTTTAATTATAATGGCAGAGTTGTCCTCCGATATTGCGCCCCACTCGAGATATTCTTCCCCTGCTTCTATAACAACATGCTCATCACCGCACAGAGTAACCGCAACAGTGGGCAGTGCGCTGTTCGCAGGCAGCATTGAAGAAATGCTGACATCCCCTTGGGGCGTCTGCGTGCACCCCACAATCAATGTCAGCATCAATACAAAACACATAAGCAATGTTGTTTTGGTCTTCATCAGTGTCATCCTTTATAAATCAGTAGTCGCCTTTTTTAACTGTTTGCCTAACCATAGCAAAGGCGGCATCCTCGCCTTTTTCGGCCAAAGTGCGTAGCCAAAGTTCCAGCATATCAGAGGTTTCGGGGTGAATTACCCGCACCTTTTTGCCCTTCATAAAATATTCTAAGGGGTGAGCATCGGTGTAGTGTTGGCCCTGGTATATCTTGCTGGCGGCCACGCGGTCGCAAAACATCTCGGCAAGATAGCGGGCTGGCATTTTAACGGGACTCATCACCCTATTGATGGGGTGGTAGTCGGTCCAATACTCAAAATGGTGACGGTTGCGCCCCTTGTGGTGCATCCAAGCCGTTGAGTAACCCTTATCCTTGCGCTCGCCATCATTGGGACTGCGCGTACCTGTATAATATCTTATGCCTGCCAAAAACTCGGTAGGCGTATATTTGGATAAATCGTGGCGCAAGCCCTGCCAGAAGATGCCTGCTTTTTTGCAGTGTCTTATTACAGCGTGGCGGTGGCGGGTTATTGTCTTAAAATGTCCGATGGCGTTTTTCATATAAACCTACTGTTTCTTAAAAATATTCAGCCCAGAACGGGACTGCTGAGCAGTTGAATTTCTTGCTGCTCTGTTCCTGCTTCTTCTGCGTCAAAAACGATAAGCTCGTTTTGACCTTTTTTAAGCAAAAACTTAGGTATGTAAAGGGTTTGTGTGGGGCCTATGCACCAATATCTGCCAAGATTGAAGCCGTTGATAAGGGCAAATCCCTTGCCATAGCCGCAGCAACGCAAAAAGGTATCGTGCTCACCGTCTGCCTCAAAGCTGCAACGAGTAAAGGAGCACGGTGACTTGCAATCGCCCTTTTTAAACTCAATGCCGCTTAAATCGGTCATAGTAAGGCGGTAGGCCTGCCATCCGAAATGGATGATGCCGCCAACGGTTACACGGCCGATGATGCCCTTTTTACGCATCATTTTGCTGCCAAAGTTGGTGCGGCCCATATTCTCAACCAAAATGGTAAGCTTTTGACCTGCGTTAATGTTGAGGTTGCATTTATATTCATCATCATTGACATATATAATCTTTATCAGCTTATCATCTGCAAAAATATAGGCACGGTCACCTATATCCTCTATAACCAGCTCCTTGTCAACAAGGTCTGTACCGAAGGCAGTGGTGTAAGCAATGTATCCATAGCCCTGGCCGCAATCCTCCATTGGCTTGGGTACGTCAAGGGTTAGAGGGTTGGGGTCGAGAATGTGAAGATTGTCTATAAGAGATGCATACTCCCCGGGGCGATGACTGCCGTAGTCGGCAACAGGGCGGTCGCCCTTTGGCTCGGGAGGAGTAACCCCCGTATGCTTTTTGATAACCTCGCGCACCAAACGGTATTTTTCGGTTATGGCTCCGTTTTCGGTAAGCAAAGCATCATAATCATAGCTGGTTACGGTGGGCTCGTATTTTTCATAGTGATTGGCGCCGTTCATAAAGCCAAAATTAGTGCCGCCGATAAACATATACATATTGGCGCTGCCAACGGTGAGCATTGCATCCAGCTCGGCGGCATAGCTCTGTGCGTCGGTGGTTGCGTGCTTTTCGGCGCCCCAATGGTCAAACCATCCGTTCCACATTTCGGCGCACATCATGGGCTGGTCGGGGTAAAGCTTTTGCTGAGTTTCAAACCTCCACTTATTCATGGTGCCGAAATTCATTGTGCAAAGGCAATCCTTTTGAGTGCCGTTAATGACATTCCATTCAGCAGAGCCGTCAGAGGTAAATAAAGGCACGTCTATTCCTCGGCGACGGTAACCCTCATAAAGATAGTCAAGATATTTCTTGTCGTCACCGTAATAGCCATATTCATTCTCAACCTGCATCATAATTACAGGCCCGCCGTTGGTAACAAGATGGGGTTTAACGATGCTCAAAACTTTATCAAGATAGCGGTCAAAGCACTCAAGATAGGACTTGTTCATGCACCTGATTTCCATACCCTCAACGGTTTGCAGCCACCATGGCAGACCGCCAAACTCCCATTCGGCGCAGATATATGGGCCGGGGCGAATAATTACCATCAAGCCCATTTGCTGAGCAAGGCGAATAAAGCCGTCCAAATCGAGATTGTCGGAAAAATCAAACTCGCCCGGCTTTGGCTCGTGCAAATTCCAGGGGCAATAGGATTCTACACAGTTGCAGCCCAAAGCTGCCAGCTTTTGCAAAACATCCTCCCAATAGCCCTTGGGATTGCGAAAATAATGCACTGCACCCGATATGATTTTTACAGGTTTACCGTCTTTTAAAAACTCTTTGTTTTCAATGACGAAGGTCATAGCTGACGCTCCTATCAGTTTTTATTTTTACCGCAGCAACGCTTATACTTAAGTCCGCTTCCGCAGGGGCAGGGTGCGTTAAGAGAGTAGCCCTTGGGTGAGGATTTAACCTTTTCACCCTGAGAAACGCCCTCACCTGTTATTTTACCAACCTGCTTACGCTCAACCTGCTCACCCATCTTAAGTTCAAAGGTCATCAGCGTTTTTGTAGTGTCGTTATGAATGTTAGAGATCATCTCGCTGAACATCTCGTCACCGTCGTGACGGTATTCGTCAACGGGATTGTGTTGACCGTAGGCGCGCAAGCCGATACCGCGGCGCAATTCATCCATAGCATCGATATGGTCCATCCAGTTGACGTCAACCGAGTGCAAAAGCACCTTGCGTTCAACATCGTCAACAATTCGGTCGCCGTATTTTTCGCGTTTTTTATCAAGCACTTTGATGGCGCGGTCATAAAGCATTTGTACCAGCTCTTCCCTCTCAAGCAAATCAAGCTGCTCGGGGGTGTATTTAAAGTCATTTTCATCAGAGAGCCAGCCCATATAATATTCACGCAATCCGTTTAAATCCCAATCGGAGGTGAACTCCTCCTGAGTGAATTTTTCAACGGTGTGCTCAATAGAGCGCATAACTATCTTTTGAACGGTGGCAGTAATATCGCCCTCGTCAATAACCTCGTCGCGCTGACCGTAAATAACCTCGCGCTGGCGATTCATTACATCGTCATACTCAAGCACGCTCTTTCGTGCGGCAAAGTTGCGAAGCTCTACCCTCTCTTGAGCGGTTTCAATGGTGCTGGTAAGCATCTTAAGCTCAAGAGGAATGTTCTCATCCAGCTTAAGAGTTTCCATTATATTATAAATTCTTTCACCGCCGAAGAGTCGCATCAGCTCGTCTTCCATTGATACGTAAAAGCGTGTTAAGCCGGGGTCGCCCTGACGGCCTGCTCGACCGCGGAGCTGATTATCGATTCGGCGAGACTCATGACGCTCGGTGCCAAGAATGCACAGACCGCCTGCCTTGCGCACCTCTTCTGCTTCGGGGGCAATTTCTGCCTTAAAATCAGCAAGCAGCTTGGCATACTGCTCACGGGCCTCGAGAATTTCGGCATCCCGTGTTTCGGCATAGCCGGTTGCCTCAACAATAAGCTCTTCGCTAAAACCGAGACGGCGCATCTGCGCCTTGGCAAGATATTCGGCATTACCGCCAAGCATAATATCGGTACCGCGGCCAGCCATATTTGTAGCGATGGTTACCGCACCTTTTTTGCCTGCCTGAGCAATAATTTCGGCCTCTTTTTCGTGATATTTGGCGTTGAGCACCTCGTGCTTAATGCCTCTGCCCTTGAGCATTTTGCTGAGTATCTCTGACTTTTCAATGGAAATCGTGCCCACCAAAACGGGCTGACCGCGGCGGTTGCACTCTAAAATTTGCTCAATAACCGCGTTGAACTTGCCTCTTTCGGTTTTGTAGACGACGTCATTTTCGTCCTTTCTGATAAGGGGCTTATTGGTGGGAATTTCAATAACATCAAGAGCATAAATCTCTCTGAATTCGGTTTCTTCGGTCATGGCGGTACCCGTCATACCCGAAAGCTTTTTGTAAAGGCGGAAATAATTTTGGAAGGTGATGGTGGCAAGAGTGCGTGATTCTTCGGCAATCTTTACCCCTTCCTTTGCCTCGATGGCCTGGTGCAAGCCCTCGTTATAGCGTCGGCCGTACATAAGGCGGCCCGTAAATTCATCAACTATGATTACCTCGCCGTCTTTGACAACATAGTCTATATCACGGCTCATAACGCCGTGGGCTCGAATGGCCTGGTTAATGTGGTGAGCCAGAGTCATATTTTCAATGCTGTTAAGATTGTCAATGTTAAAATACTTCTCGGCCTTAGCAGTGCCCGATGCGGTAAGAACAGCTGTCTTTGCCTTTTCATCAACAACATAATCACCGTCATACTGCGCTTCGCTGTCATCCATCTTTGAATTCATCTCGCGCACCTTGCACATACGAAGGGTACGAACAAATCGGTCGGCCCGCTGATAAAGATCGCTGCTTTCATCGCCCTGGCCCGATATGATAAGGGGAGTTCTGGCCTCGTCTATCAAAATTGAGTCAACCTCGTCAACGATGGCAAAGGCGTGGCCTCGCTGAACCTTTTGATCTTTGTAAACCACCATATTGTCGCGCAGATAATCAAAGCCCATTTCATTGTTTGTGCCATAGGTTATATCGGCAAGATAGGCCTCGCGTCGGGCTTCGTTGGACATGCCGTGAACAATAAGTCCCACGGTAAGGCCAAGGAAACGGTAAACCTTACCCATCCATTCGCTGTCGCGTCGTGCAAGATAGTCGTTAACGGTAACGATATGCACGCCCTTACCGGTAAGGGCATTGAGGTAAGCCGGTAAGGTTGCAACAAGGGTTTTACCTTCACCGGTGCGCATTTCACCGATTCGTCCCTGATGGAGCACAATACCGCCCACAATCTGCACGGGGTAGTGGCGCATACCCAAAACGCGGTCGCTGGCCTCACGGCAAACGGCAAAGGCCTCGGGCAAAATGCTGTCGAGACTTTCGCCCTCTTGATAACGCTCTTTAAATTCTACCGTTAAGCGTCGCAAATCATCGTCACTTTTTTGACGCATTGAATCTTCATAATAAAGCACGCTCTCCAATATGGGAGTAATGCGCTTAAGTTCTTTTTTTGAATAATTTCTGGCGAGCAATTTAACTAAATTCATTTTCTATGCCTCTCGGTAATATAATTAGTGTTTGGGTGGCAAAAATTACTCTGCGCCCATTGTATGCTATTATATCATATAACCGTACAAAAATAAAGCACATTTTACAAACATTCGGCTTATTTTTTCGACATTTTATGCAGACAGAGTATTGACATCATAATAAAAAAGGGTTTATAATGTATCCCGTAGATTTTTTGTGCCTTTCGGCACATATCAATTTTAGGAGGAATTTGTTATGGCAATTAACAATGCATATCTTAACAAGGTTTTTGAAGATGTTGTTAAGCGCAACCCCAACGAGCCCGAGTTTCAGCAGGCCGTTTATGAAGTTCTTGAAAGTCTTGTTCCCGTAGTTGAGCAGGACCCCAAGCTTATCGAGACAGGTGTTATCGACCGTATGGTTGAGCCCGAGCGTATGATCGTTTTCCGCGTTTCTTGGGTTGACGACAACGGCAAGGTTCAGGTTAACCGCGGTTTCCGCGTTCAATTCAACTCTGCTATCGGCCCCTACAAGGGCGGTCTTCGCTTCCACCCCTCTGTTAACGCTTCCATCATGAAGTTCTTGGGCTTTGAGCAGACCTTTAAGAACAGTCTTACCAGCTTGCCCATGGGCGGCGGTAAGGGTGGCTCTGACTTTGACCCCCGCGGCAGATCAGACGGCGAAATCATGCGCTTCTGCCAGTCATTCATGACCGAGCTTGCCAAGCACATCGGTGCTGACACCGACGTTCCTGCAGGCGACATCGGCGTAGGTGCTCGCGAGGTTGGCTATTTGTACGGTCAGTACAAGCGCCTTCGCAACGAGTTCACCGGCGTTCTCACCGGCAAAGGCCTTTCTTTCGGCGGTTCTCTTATCCGTCCCGAAGCAACCGGCTTTGGCGCTGTTTACTATGTTGTTGAGATGCTCAAGTCTTTTGGCGAAGAAATCAAAGGCAAGACCTTTGCAGTATCCGGTTTCGGCAACGTTGCTTGGGGTACCGTTAAGAAGATTTGCGAGCTTGGCGGTAAGGTAGTTACCATCTCCGGTCCCGACGGCTATATTTACGATGCAGACGGTGTTTGCACCGAAGAAAAAATCAACTTTATGCTTGAAATGCGTGCTTCCGGCCGCGACAAGGTTCAGGATTATGCTGACAAGTTTGGTGTTCCCTTCTTTGCAGGCAAGAGACCCTGGGATCAGAAGGTTGACATCGTTATGCCTTGTGCAACCCAGAACGAGGTTGGCATTGAGGACGCTAAGAACATAGTTGCCAACGGCGTTAAGTACTACGTTGAGGTTGCCAACATGCCCACCACTGCCGAGGCAATGTCTTACCTCAAGGCAAACGGCCTTGTTATTGCTCCTTCCAAGGCAGTTAATGCAGGCGGTGTTGCCGTATCCGGTCTTGAAATGAGCCAGAACTCTATGAGATACAGCTGGACTGCCGAAGAGGTTGATGCCAAGCTTTATCAGATTATGGCTAACATCTATAAGAATTCTTATGATGCCGCTAAGAAGTACGGTATGGAAGGTGACCTGGTTGCAGGTGCCAACATTGCCGGCTTTGAAAAGGTTGCTCAGGCAATGATCGCTCAGGGCGTAGCTTATTAATCCTTTGCAATTTGAGATTTGAAACAAATCCCGGCAGTCAAACTGTCGGGATTTGTTGTAGGTGAGTGTTTTATGAAAAAACTTAACATAAAAAAACTGATACTGTCGGCTCTTTTTGCTGCATTAACCTGCGTGTTTACCATGCTGCCCATCGGAATTCCCTCTTTAACCGAGGGATACATCCATTTCGGCGACTGCTTTGTTTTGCTTTCGGGCTGGTATTTGGGACCCTATGGCGTTTTGGCAGCAGGCATCGGCTCTATGTTGACCGATATTTTGGGCGGATACTTGATTTATGCCCCTGCAACCCTTATAATAAAGATGGGGGTAGCCGCCATAGCCGCACTGATTTTGCAAATATCCCAAAAGAACAAAGGCGTGATTTTTGCTTTGCGTCTTTCGGGCGGTGTGCTGGCTGAAATCTTTATGGCTTTAGGTTATTTCGTTTATTCAGCAACCGTTATGAGCTATGGCTTTGTTGCCAGCGCGGCAGAAATACCCAACAATCTTATACAGGGTGGTGTCGGTGTTACAGCCGCCATCATTTTGGCACAAATCATTGATAGCACAGGTGTGCTGAAAATTTTTAAGCGAGGTTAACCATGACTGTTAAAGAGCAGGCAGCCGTTGCTGCCCGACAGCTTGTTGAAGCTGCAAAGCTGAACACTGGTAATATTGTGGTAGTTGGCTGTTCCACAAGTGAGGTTGTGGGCAGTAAAATCGGCACCGACTCTCAGCCCCAAGTGGCCAAAGAGCTGTTTGAGGGCATTTATGAGGTGCTTAAAAGCAAAGGCATTTATCTGGCCGCTCAGTGCTGTGAGCATCTTAACCGTGCAATAATTATTGAAAAAGAGGCCGCAATCGGCTGTGACATCGTTAACGTTGTACCGCAGCCCAAAGCAGGCGGTTCCTTTGCCACCGCTGCTTACGCCGCCTTTGTGCATCCTGTTGCAGTTGAAGAAATTAAAGCAGATGCCGGACTTGATATAGGTGGTACACTCATTGGTATGCATCTTAAAAAGGTGGCCGTTCCTCTTCGGCTTGACACTAAAAAAATAGGCGAGGCAACGCTTGCCGCCGCCAGAACGAGGCCAAAATTTATTGGCGGAATTCGCGCACAATATGACGAAAGCTTATTGTAAACCAAAACACCCAAGTGCTTGATAACACTTGGGTGTTTTTATTGATGTGTTGAATTTTATTTTCTTGCCACTCCGCTTTTTCTTGCGGCTTCTGCTACTGCATCGGCAACGGTGGGAGCAATTCTCTTATCAAAGGCCTTGGGAAGAATATACTCTGCACAAAGCTCATCATCAGTCACAAGACTTGCAATGGCATAAGAGGCGGCCATTTTCATCTCGTCGTTAATATCACTTGCTCTGACATCAAGAGCGCCGCGGAAAATACCGGGGAAAGCAAGCACGTTATTGATTTGATTGGGGAAGTCGGAACGACCTGTGCCAACAACATAAGCTCCACCTGCCAGAGCTTCCTCAGGCATAATTTCGGGGACGGGATTGGCCATGGGGAAAACAATTGCTTTTTCTGCCATTGAGGATACCATTTCAGGAGTTACCATCTTGGGAGCAGACACACCGATAAAAACATCAGCCCCCTTCATAACATCGGCAAGAGTGCCCCTCTCGCCGTTGGGGTTGGTGATTTCGGCCAGCTCCTTATGAGCATCGCTGAGCTCATCCATACCCTTGGCAATGGCACCGAACTTGTCACACATAATCAGATTCTTAAGACCCAGATTCAACAGATGCTTACCGATGGCGGTGCCTGCGGCACCTGCTCCGTTGATGACGCACTTAATCTCACTGAAGTTCTTTTTAACCAGCTTCAAGGCGTTGAGCATAGCGGCCGCAACAACAATAGCGGTGCCGTGCTGGTCATCGTGAAAAACAGGGATGTCGCAACGCTCTTTGAGCTTTTTCTCAATTTCAAAGCAACGGGGTGCGGCAATATCTTCAAGATTTATTCCGCCAAAGGAGCCCGAAATGTTGTAAATGGTATTAACAATTTCGTCAACATCATTTGAACGAATGCAAAGAGGAAATGCATCCACACCGGCAAACTCTTTAAAGAGCACACACTTGCCCTCCATAACAGGCATACCTGCCTCGGGGCCTATGTTGCCAAGTCCCAGCACAGCAGAGCCGTCAGTTATAACGCCGATAAGATTCCAGCGGCGGGTTAGCTCGAAGGATTTGTCATAATCCTTTTCAATTTCAAGACAGGGCTGTGCAACGCCGGGAGTATATGCTACCGACAAATCATCGCTGTTTTCAACCTTAGTTCTTGAAATAACCTCGATTTTTCCCTGCCACTCATAATGCTTATTTAATGCTTTTTCTTTAATATCCACTTTAATTACCCCTTTAGTTATATGAGCTTTGTCTTGCGTTTGAAAAGTCTATATCACCAAGATACTCAACACTATCCATACCAAGATAGTCGCACAAATCTTTCATTTCGGCAACGGTATTTATATTAACCTCAATGCCGTTTTTCATACGGTCGGCTGAAGCAAATATCTCTTTTTCGCCGTGAGTATAAATGCGTACCTGACCGTCGGCCTTGGGTGCATCACGGAGTTCTTGGAGGAAGACGGAAAAGCGCTCTTTAAGAGCTTCAGCATCGCCAAACACATTGGGGTCGATTACCATAAAGCCGTGGCAGGTGCCGCCCTTGCCGCCAATATGAGTATGGTTGGAGGTAAGACCGCCCGAGAAAATCGAACAGAATATCTCGCACAGCATACCGTAGCCGTAGCCCTTATGACCGCCGAGGGGCTCGGTATCACCGCCAAGAGGAACTATACCGCCGCCGTTTTTGCCCACAATGTTTTTCAGCACACGGCCTGCATCACTGCAGGGCTGACCGTTCTCATCGAGAGCCCAGCCATCAGGCAGGGGCTTTGCGAGCTTGTTGTAAATTTCAAGCTTACCACGGGTAACAACGGTGGTTGATGAGTCAAAAAAGAAGGGATAGGGCTCGGCAGGCATTGAAATTGCAATGGGATTGGAGCCCAGCATTGCCTTACGAGCATAGGTGGGCACCATTATGGCCTCGGAGTTGGTCATCGCAAAGCCCACAAGACCCTGGTCGCAAGCCATTTTTGCATAGTAGCCCGCAATACCGAAGTGATTGGAGTTTTTTACGCTGACAACCGCCATGCCACTCTTTTTGGCCTTTTCAATGGCTATATTCATTGCCTCGATAGAAATAAGCTGACCCATTCCGTCGTGGCCGTCAATAACCGCAGAAACGGGAGTTTCAAAAATGATTTCGGGCTTGGCATCCACGTGAATTAGTCCCTTTTCTATGCCTTTATGATAACGCACAAGGCGCTGCATACCGTGAGACTCTATACCGTAGACGTCTGACAAAAGCAAAACATCGGTGATTTTTGCTGCCTCATCATCGGTAAAGCCGAATTTTACAAAAGCATCACAGCAAAATCTCTTTAACTGTTCGTAAGTATATTTAATGTACATATTTTGACCTCCTTTATTGTTTACACACTATATAAGGTATAATAAAACTGCTGTTTTGTCAAGTGAACATATAATAACATAAGTGTTATTTGCCCAAAAACATATAAAAACTGCCCAAATGCCAAGCAGAGCATTTGAGCAGTTTCGGTTATTTAAAATCGGGAGCCAAGGGTTTGCAAGGGGTACCGCCGCCACCTATGGAGGTGGGGCTGTTGTTGGTAACAATGTAAAGACTTTGAATGAGAGCCAAAGAGTCTTGGTAATAGGCGTCATTTCGATTTCTGTTAGTGTTAAGATTTATGCCGTATTTCATCTGCACTTCATCTTCTACACCGGTCTCAGCACTGAAGGCATAGCTATCCCAGGCCGAATCATCAACAATGTAACAGCCGTAGTTTTGCAAAGCATAAAACAACTTTTTGCCAACCTCGGTTTTAAGCCCAAGTGCTTCGGGTGTTACGTCTTGCGGAATAGTGAGCAAAGTACCCATTCGCAGGTTGGGATTGGTACCGCCGTAGGCATTGCCACCTGACGTAGCATAGCTGTCATGACGGTCGGCAGGCCAAATGTAGCCCTTCTGTGTATTATAGTCATAATAGGCATACTTTTTGCACCAAAAGTTAAGTTTAAGTGCGTGACGAATAGGTTCATCAGAGGTAAGCTCGCCCTTGCGGATAGATCCACCTATAGCAGATAGTCCGCTTCCGTAGTGGGTACCTTTTATGCCTGCGCCGTATATATCCTGGTCCTCGGAGTGAAGATAACCTACAATTCTGGCGTTGCCTGTTTCAAGTCGGCAGGTGGGCTCAAGCTGACGGATAGTTCGTCCGTCGGGCATAAGAAATGCCGCACAGTTGTTAGGCGTGCTGCCCTGTCTGGCATCAGCAAGGTAAAAATCAGCAGGCACCTGCATAGTGCCAAGTTTTCTGTTTCCGGGCCATCGGGTTTGCCAACTGGAAGGTGCATAAACATCAACCGTCGGTGATCCTGCAGGCACTTTTACGTGATATTCTTCGTCAATGGATATACTGTAGGCGCTTTGGAAATTCGCCTTTTGAAGTATAGCATCGGAGCCGATAGGCATATTCCAAATGGAGGTTGCCGCAAAGGGCCACAGCCACGGGTCGCGGGTGCCGCTGTATTTTTCATATTCACCGTCAAGGACTGTGTCGTATCCACCGTTTTTATCAACAAAAACTAGGCCATGGTTGCTTGCATATATTTCTACGTGGCCACCTTTGATGCCGGTGAGTTTAAGGGTTGCAGCGCATCCGTCAAAGGCGTTTGAGGCAATTTTTGCCTCTTGCCCGTTAGAGGAACCCCACATCATTGCATCGTTCTCAAAATATACCTTTTGGAGTGCGGTGCATCCGTTAAATGCATTAGAACGAATGCGGCACATATTTTGGGTAAAATCGAATCTTGTCAAGGCGGTGCAATTCATAAAAGTGCAGGGGTTAAGCATTGACACCCCTTCGGTATAGTCAACCTCTGCAAGATTTGTACAGTTCATAAACACTTCGTAGCCGGTCTTTGTAACTGTATCGGGCACTACAACGGACGTTAGTCCACTTCCCTTGAAAGCACGATTTTCAATATTAGTTACAGTTGTAGGAATAGTTACCTGCTTAAGCGCAGTACAGTTGTAAAATGTAAGAGCGCCAAGATTGGTAAGTCCTTCGTTAAGCTTAACCTCTTCAAGACGGTTACAAACATAAAAAAGCTCATAACCAACTTTTTTTACATTCTTACCGAATTTAGCGGTAGTAACATAGTTAAGACCTCTGAACAGGCGGTTACCTAAATAGGTTATTTCATCACCTACAACAACGCCGGTTATCTTGGTACGATAACCAAGCCAAGGCACTGTGTTGCCGACGTTTGCATAGTTATAAGTTTCACCGCTGCCGATAATATATAAGGTGCCCGTTGCCTCGTCAAATGCCCATTTTGCATTGTCGCCACAAGCACCGCCGGGCATATCGGATGTGTCGGGTATATTTGTATCAACGGCAAGATTTACATAACTGTAAGTGCAGTTGAAGCCCCAACTGTTGTTGTGGTAAAGCGAAACGCTTGCATTTGAAAGATCTATCAACCCTTCAGCATCTGTATAGGTAATTGTAAACACATTATTGTCATCATGATGTTTTGCATAGGTAAGCTTTTTGCTTCTTGCGTCGTATTTTACGGTGTATCTGATATCAAAAGAAGATTCACCTGTTGAATCATCCCTCAACCAATTTGCAATATCGACAGATGAGTTGTATGCAATTATAGCGCCACCGTTCGCCTTAACGACACCATCAACTAAGATTACAGGTTTAACATACCTATCCATAGCAACGGTTATATTGCCGATTTTTACACCGGCATAATAAGACCCGTCGTATATATTATTATAGCTTTTTCTACCCTGTGCAGAATAAGAAAATTCAAACCCGTTTGACAAATTATATTTGTCTTTATAGGTAACGATAGAATCTTTATTATTATTGTCGCGTGTTGTTGACAAGCCGTTGCTGTCAAAGGTTGGTGTTCCGTTTGTGCCTTTCCAATCGGATGAAACAAAATTAGCACCTTGATAAGAAAAAAGTTGTTCAAATTTCCCTTCTTCTGCAAATGACACCACCGGTAGCCCTACAACAAGCAGAACAACCGTTGCAACTAATGCTATTAACTTGCGAACGCCTATGTTCATAATCCATCTCCAGTTTCAATAATCATTTAAAATCGGGAGCCAAGGGCTTGCAAGGGGTGCCGCCGCCACCTATGGAGGTGGGGCTGTTGTTGGTAACAATGTAAAGACTTTGAATGAGTTTCATAGAATCCTGATAGTACGAGTCGCTCTTGTTGTTGGTATTAAGGTTTATGCCGTATTTTGCCTGCACCTCGTCAACCACTCCGGCCTCGGCGCTCCAAGCATAGCAGCTCCAAGCAGAGTCGTCAACGATATAGCAGCCGTAATTCTGAAGGGCATAAAAAAGCTTTTTACCCACTGCGGTTTTAATTCCGAGACTTTCTGCAGTTACGTTTTTGGGAATTGTGAGCAAGGTGCCCATTTTAAGATTAGGATTGGTACCGCCGTAGGCATTGCCACCCGAGGTAGCATAGCTGTCATTACGGTCGGCAGGCCACATATAACCCTTCTGTGTGCTGTAATCGTAATTAACGTATTTTTTGCACCATACGTTAAGCTTGATGGCGTGCTTGATGGGCTCGTTTGAAGTAAGCTCACCCTTGCGGATAGAGCCGCCGATGGCAGAAAGGCCGCTTCCGTAGTGGGTGCCCAGTATGCCGTCGCCGTATATATCCTGGTCCTCGCTGTGGAGCCAGCCAACAATACGGGCGTTGCCTGTTTCAAGTCGGCAGGTGGGCTCAAGCTGTTTTATCGTTCTGCCGTCGGGCATAAGAAATGCCGCACAGTTGTTAGGCGTGCTATTCTGCCTTGCATCAGCAAGGTAAAAATCAGCAGGCACCTGCATAGTGCCAAGTTTTCTGTCTCCGGGCCAGCGGGTTTGCCAACTGGAGGGTGAATAAACATCAACCGTCGGTGATCCTGCAGGCACCTTCACCAGATATTCATCGTCAATAGAAATATAATTCTCTTCTCCAAAGTTGGCCTTTTGAAGCTTGGCGCCCGATCCGATAGGCATATTCCAAATAGATGTTGCCGCAAAGGGCCAAAGCCACGGGTCGCGGGTGCCGCTGTATTTGGTTGCCCCTGCAGGAGCATTACCGTCAGCTGGCTTGGTGGACATAGTTGTAGAATTTACCTGCGAATTAGAGCCATTCGACGATTGAGGAGACGAAGGGAGTGATGAGTTTTTTGAATTAGACCTTGAAGATGTGTCAGACGAATAAAAATCAGGTCTCATCCAAGGGGGCACATAGCTTGAAGTATTGTTTTGGCTTGAGGTAGCCGTTTCTCCTCCTGCTGAGCAGGACGCAAAAACAGTCAGACACAAAATTAACGCTATAACGCTTAAAGCAATCTTTTTCATTGTGAAACATCCTTTCGATTATTTAAAATCGGGAGCCAGGGGTTTGCAAGGAGTACCGCCGCCACCAATGGAGTTAGGGCCGTTGTTGGTGACAATGTAAAGGTTCTTGATAAGCTTAAGGTTATCATCACGATATGCTTGGTTTTCGGTGGTGCTGGCATAGGTGCGATAGCCGTATTTTGCCTGCACCTCGGCATCTACACCATCCTCCATACTCCAGTCGTAGCAGCTCCAGCCGGAGTTGTCGACTATGTAGCAGCCGTAATTCTGAAGGGCATAGAAAAGCTTTTTGCCCACCTCGGTTTTAAGGCCAAGACTTTCGGCTGTAATATTTTTAGGTATAGTAAGTAAGCTGCCCATACGCAAATTGGGATTGGTGCCACCGTAGGCCTGATCACCCGAAACAGCACTGGAATCGTGAGTAGTGGCAGGCCACACATAGCCCTTGTTTGCGGCGCGGTCATAATAAAGATATTTTTTACCCCACACGTTAAGCTTTAGGGCATGCTTGATGGGTTCTGAAGAGGTTAACTCTCCTTTGCGGATGGAGCCGCCGATGGCAGACAAACTGGCGCCCCAATGAGAGCCGCCCATACCGTCGCCGTAAATATCAACATCGCTGTGAAGCCAACCGACTATCTGCTTGCCTTTTTCGACGCGACAGCAGGGCTCCAGCTGTTTAAGGGTTCTGCCGTCAGGCATAAGAAAGGTTGCACAGTTGTTGGGAGTGCTGTTGCCCTGGGCATCGGCCAATATAAAGTCGTAGGGCACGTGCATCTGTCCCTGGAATTTGTCACCGGGCCAACGCTGACCCCAAGATGAGGGGGAATAAACATTTACAATAGGGTCGCTGCTTTTGGTTTTGATCATATACTCGGTATCGACGCCTATCCAGTATTCATCGTTAAAGTTGGCCTTTTGAAGCTTGGCGCCCGATCCGATGGGCATATTCCAAATGGAGGTTGCTGCAAAGGGCCAAAGCCACGGGTCGCGGGTGCCGCTGTATTTGGTTGCCCCTGCAGGAGCGTTGCCGTCAGCGGGCTTGGTGGACATAGTTGTAGAATTTACCGCCGTATTTGATGAAGCATTGGTTGACGGCGTTTTATTCGAGTTAACATTTGAAGTGTAAAAATCAGATCTCATCCAAGGGGGCACATAGCTTGAAGTATTGTTTTGGCTTGAGGTAGCCGTTTCCCCTGCTGAGCAGGACGCGAAAACAGACAGACACAAAACAACTGCTATAACGCTTAAAGCTATCTTTTTCAATGTGAAACATCCTTTCGATTATTTAAAATCGGGAGCCAGGGGCTTGCAAGGAGTGCCGCCGCCACCAATGGAGTTAGGACCGTTGTTGGTGACAATGTAAAGATTTTTAAAAAGCGCCATTGAATCCTTATAATAGTCATTGTTCTGGTTACGGGTTGCCTTCAAATTGAAGCCGTATTTTGTCTGCACCTCTTCTACCACTCCGCTTTCGGCGCTCCAGGCGTAAACATCGGTGGCCGAATCGTCAACGATGTAGCAGCCGTAGTTTTGCAGAGCGTAGAAAAGTTTTTTACCCACTTCAGTTTTAAGGCCTATGCTTTCGGCTGTAATGTTCTTAGGGATAGTGAGCAGGGTGCCCATTCTCAACTCGCTCATTTTGCCGCCATATTTGCGACCGTCACCATCCTTATTGGCGTAGCTGTCGTGGCGGTCGGCAGGCCAAATATACCCCTTTTGGGTGGACTTATCAAAATATATGTATTTGCTGGCCTGAACGTTAAGCTTTAGGGCGTGGCGAATGGGTTCGCTTGAGGTAAGCTCTCCCTTGCGGATGGAGCCGCCAAAGGCAGACAGACCGCTTCCGTAGTGGGTGCCCTGGATGCCGGGGCCGTAGATATCAATATCAAATTTGCACTTGTGACCCACTATCTGCTTGCCCTTTTCGACGCGACAGCAGGGCTCCAATTGAATTATGGAGCGTCCGTCGGGCTGAATGAAGGTGGCGCAGTTGTTGGGTGAGTTGCTGCCCTGGGCATCAGCCAGGGTGAAATCGTAAGGCACCTGCATAGTGCCAAGCAGACGGTTGCCCGGCCAGCGATTTTTAAAGGAATTTGGGGTATAAAGCTCAACCACAGGGTCGCTTGCCTTAACCTGAATTACATACTCAGTATCGGTTGTAACAGCACGCTCGGCCTCAAAACCGGCTTTTTTGAGCACAGCGCCCGAGCCGATAGGCATATTCCAAATTGAAGTAGCGGCAAAGGGCCAGTAGTAAGGGTCGCGGGTGCCGCTGTATTTTTCATACCCTGCAGGTGCGTTGCCGGTGGATTTATCCGGCTTACCGGAGGTGCCGCTGACAGCGGAGCTTACGTTTGAGGACAAGGTTGATGACAGGTTGTCGGACTGCTCGGCAGACGAGGCTTTGTCAGACGAAGCAGAGGCGCCGTCTTCACTCGATACGCCAGAGCTTGTGGCGGCAGATGCTTTTGAAGAAACCACTTGCTGTGCCGCAGAGCAAGAAGACAAAAGGGTTATTGCCAAAACTAATGCGAACAAATTTAAAAATTTTGTTTTCATCACAGTTTCTCCTTTTTTAGTTGTGGGATTATACCATTAAAAGAGAAGTGAATTCAACCATAATTTTGTTAATTTTGCAAAAAACAGGACATTTTGTAGCAATGCACAAAAGGCCCCGTTTTTTATTGGTTATTTAGTAGAATGGTATTGTCATATTTAAGGGATGGTGGTATAATAACCATGGTGATTATATGTATCAAAGAATCAGAGATTTGCGAGAAGATAAAGATTTAAGTCAAGAACAGCTTTCAAAAATTTTAAATGTCAGTCAATCAACCTATTCACGGTATGAAAGCGGTGCTTTAGACATTCCAAGCGATGCCCTTATCTCACTTTCAAAGTTTTACGGCGTTACGGTAGATTATATCTTAGGTTTAAGCGATTAAAAAACTCAACTTTCGGTTAGAAAAGTTGAGTTTTTTGTTTTTATTTCAGTTCGATTATGGTTACGCCGTCTTCCCCTTCACCGTAAAGGCCAAGGCGCCAGGAGCGCACCTGCTTATGTCGCCTCAAATGCTCGTGTATCGCCTTGCGCAGCACACCCGTTCCCTTGCCGTGGATGCAGTGCACAAAATTCATTCCGCTGAGCATTGCCGAATCAATGAAGCGGTCAAGCTCCATAATTGCCTCATCGGCCGTTCTGCCGCGCAGGTCTATTTCGGTTTTGGCTCCGGTATTTGCTCGGGTAACGGTGGTTGTGCGGCGGCCGCCCGTTTGGCTCTTTTTGGCCTTGGGGGCATCTACAAGACGAATTCGGCCTACGTTAACCGACATCTTCATTCCGTTAATGTCAACAGTAAGCGTGCCCGATGAATTGGGTAAACGCAAAACATATCCGCCACAATTAGCGTCTACAACGTGAACATAATCACCCACAACGAGAGGTCTGGGCAATTCATACTTAACATCGTCATCCCGTCTTTGAGAATCCATACTGCTTTCGGCCTTTTTGACAGCTGCTCTTGCCTTTGCCAGCATATCGGCCTCGCCGCCCTTTGCCGCTTGCTTGCGCAATTCGGTAAGCTCAGCTATCATTCCGTCAGCAGTTCGTGTGGCCTTGTCAATTATGCGTTGAGCTTCCTTTTGGGCCTTTTCAACAACCAAGTCATATTCCTTTATTGCTTTGTCGGCGCTTTCCTTGGCCACCTTTTTGGCCTCGTCAAGCTCAGCTCGCAGGCGAGCGGTTTCTCGTCGCTCATCCTCTGCTGCACGGCGGGCTTGCTCAAGAGAGCGAACTACGCCCTCAAATTTTTTATCAGAGTCTGATATCATACCCTTTGCTCGGCGAACAATATCGGCAGACAGACCCAAGCGCTCGCTTATGGCAAAAGCATTAGAGCGACCGGGCATACCGATAAGCAGGCGGTAGGTGGGGCTGAGGGTTGCAACATCAAATTCGCAGCAGGCGTTTTCTACCCCTTGGGTGTCGATAGCGTAGGCCTTTAGCTCAGCATAGTGAGTAGTGGCCGCAACCCGACATCCTCTTGCGCGCAGCGCCTCAATAAGCGCTTGAGCCAAAGCCGCGCCCTCTATGGGGTCGGTACCTGCGCCCAGCTCGTCAACAAGCACCAAACTGCACTCGCCGCAGTTATCAAGAATATCCACCAGGTTAACCATATGAGATGAAAAGGTGGAAAGAGATTGCTCTATGGATTGCTCGTCGCCTATATCGGCCATTACCGAGCTGAATATGGCAATTTGGCTGTTATCCCCTGCGGGAATGAGCATTCCGCAGGCGGCCATAAGAGTAAGCAGTCCGATGGTTTTAAGGGTTACGGTTTTGCCGCCCGTGTTGGGGCCTGTAACGATGAGCGTATCAAAAGCATCACCCAAAGAGACGTCAATAGCAACCACTTTTTTGGGATCAATAAGAGGGTGTCGTGCCTTGTTAAGTCGCACCAAGCCCTTATCGTTAAGTTTGGGCTTTGACGCCTTCATATCATAGGCAAGATTGGCCTTTGCAAAAATAAGGCAAAGCTCAACAGCACAGTCATAGGATATCGATGCCTCGTCGGCATATTCGCCAACCAGGGCAGAAAGCTCGGCAATGATGCGCTCTATCTCGGCATCTTCTTCATTTATAAGCACTTTTATTTCATTGTTGGCTTCAACAACGCTCATGGGCTCAACAAAAACCGTTGCGCCGGATGAGGAGGTATCGTGAACAAGACCGGGCACGTTAGAGCGATGTTCAAGCTTTACCGGCACGACAAATCGACCCGAACGGATGGTGACAACCGGCTCTTGCAAATACTTTGACAGCTGAGGGGAACGGATGATTTTATCGAGCTTTTCTCTTACGCTGTTTTGCGTAGAACGGATTTTGCGTCTTATTGCTGCCAGCTTATCGGAGGCACCGTCGGCAACCTCTTCCTCGCTTACTATGGATGACAGCAGTTTTTCTTCTATACGGCGAAGAGGGGTTATTCCGTCAAATAGGGCATCAAGCACATTTTGCTCCCCTGCCCTGCCTCTCCACTCGGTGAGGGATCGGTATATTCTGAGATTCTCACCTATGTTAAGCAGCTCTCGCAAAGAAAGAGATGCACCTGCTTGGGCGCGACGCAAAGAGGCCTTGATGTTGCTCATTCCGCCAAAGGAGGGGGAACCGAAGCGAGCCGACAGTATGTATGCACAATCGGTTTGATCAAGCAAGCGCTGTGCTTCATATAAGCTGTCGGCAGGTACTAATTCGCGGGCCATTTCGGCAGCATCGGCATTGCCCGTAAGCTGTGCAAGACGGTCAAGCACCCTATCAAGCTCAAGCACCTTGCAGTGCTTTGACATTTTCGACATACTCTTTCTACCTTTCGTTAAAACAAGCTTTTATAAAATTCAAGAGCAGTAAAGCCCCTGTCGCACTGACCCAGCAGATATCTTTCACTCACTTCACCCAACAGGTTAAGAGACTCTTCGCCCAGCTCAAAGGAAAAAATCCGCATATCGTCGGCGGTGCAAATGTGGCGCATAGCATCCAGAACACCCCTGGTTATTGCTCTGCCCCCTCCACAGCTTTGGCATCTGACCACTCCGCCGTTTATATCAAACAATGGATAGTCGATTTTGCTTTGGCCGCACTCGCAGCATTCAGCCAGGTCGGGCATAAAGCCGCTTATCGTCATCATTCTCAACTCGTAAACCGATTTGATGATTCTTTTATCCCGAAGATTTTTAGACAGCAGATAAAGGCAGTTGAGTATGAGCTTCAGCTGAGATGAGGCATCTTCTCCCTCAACAGCCAGATTCATTGCCACCTCGCAAAAATATTGGGCAAGAGCGGTGCGCTCTATATCGGCGCGAAGGTCAAAAAACAACTCAACGGGGGTGGCCTCGGATATTGAATATGTACCCTTGTGCTCGCTTAGGGTAAAGGTTGAATAGCACAAGGTTTCGGTTGCGCTTGCAGAACGGCCCTTTGCCTTGGCCGCTCCGTGGGCAAAGGCACGCACTACGCCTAAATCACGTGTCAGTATGGTGACCAAGCGGTCTTGTTCCCCCGTTTGACTGCTTTTTAAAATCAGTCCGTCGGTGTTCAACTTCATACTCATCCTCCGTAGATGCGTTTTTGTAGTCAAGATATGCCGCAACCTTGCCGGTAGCGTAAAAGGCATTCCACGCCTGTTGTTTGTTCATTAAAACCATCCCCCTTTTTATAATGCTCATTATAATCGGGGGTATTTAAGGTAAATCAGTCCAATCCGAAATTATGAATAAGCCCTTGACGGTTGCGCCAATCCTCTTTAACCTTAACCCAGCAGGACAAATTAACCTTGCATTCAAAAAACTGTTCCATATCTTCTCTGGCTTTTGAGGACACCTTTTTAAGCATTGCGCCCTTTTTGCCTATAATAATACCCTTATGGCTTTCGGCCTCGCAATAAATTATTGCTTCAATATCAATTATATCCTCGCCGCCGCTTGTTACTCTGTCGGCAAAGCGCTCAATGCCCACGGCAATTCCGTGAGGCACCTCTTTGTCGAGAAATCGCAAAAGCTTTTCTCTTATAATCTCTGAAGCAAGGGTGCGCTCGGTCTGGTCGGTAAGGGCATCGTCGGAAAAATAATGGGGAGATGGCTGCGCAAAGCCGGTAAGCTCGGCAATCAAATCTTCAACGCCACTGCCATCCAATGCTGAAACAGGTACAACGGCACTGAAATCGTAAAGAGAAGAATAAGCGCTGATTATGGGCAACAGCTTAGACTTATCTTCAAGCAAATCAACCTTGTTAATAACAAGCACAGCGGGAGTTTTGCTCTTTTTAAAGCGCTCTATAAGCTCGGCCTCGGCAGGCGAGGGAGACAGGTCGCTTCGCATATCGGAGCAGTCGATTACCAGGGCGCAAGCATCTACATCGCCCATAGAATCGCCCACCGCTTTAACCATACTTTCGCCCAAACGGGTGCGCGGCTTGTGCAAACCGGGTGTGTCAACAAATACGAGCTGGCACTCATTTTGAGTAAGCACGCCCATTATGCGTGTGCGCGTGGTTTGGGGCTTGTCAGACACTATGGCAACCTTTTGGCCAAGCATTCTGTTCATTATTGAAGATTTGCCCACGTTAGGGCGACCGACAATAGCTATAAATGCAGAAACTGTGTTCATATTTAACCTACCTTCTTAATGCGAGCATTTCCATAACCTGCTCTTCGTGATAGCGCATTTCATCCGCTTCCAGTCCACCGTTGACGTGGTCATAGCCCAAAAGGTGCATCATTGAATGAACGGTAAGATAACCCACCTCGCGCTCAAAGGAATGGTCATACTCTTTGGCTTGGGCCACGGCGTGTTCTAACGAAATAACAATGTCGCCCAGCATAGCCATATCGGTTTCGGGATTGATATCCCACTCACCATTCTCGCCCAAGGGAAAGCTAAGCACATCGGTAGAACGGTCGATGTTGCGAAACTCAAGATTATACTGATGTATCTGCTCGTCGTCTACAAAGGTTACATTTACCTCTGCATTCTGTGTAAAGCCCTGCTCTTTCAGTGCAGCTGTGCATACCTTTCTCACCAGCAATCTTAATCCGGTGGGTATTGCCACCGCCTTTTGACGGTCACTTATTATTACCTTTACCTTGCCCATGTTCAGATCTGCTCCTTTTTACATCTTCATATCTTTCGTACGCCTTAACTATGCGCTGAACAAGCTGATGGCGCACAACATCCTTTTCCGAAAAACGGATTATATCAATATCTTCAACATTTTTAAGAACCGTGCACGCCTCCACAAGGCCTGACTTTCTGCCATCAGGCAAGTCTATCTGGGTGACGTCGCCCGTTACTACGATTTTTGAGCCAAAGCCCAATCGTGTCAAAAACATCTTCATCTGCTCGGGAGTTGTGTTTTGCGCTTCATCAAGAATTATAAAACTGACTTCAAGGGTTCTGCCGCGCATATATGCAAGAGGTGCGACCTCAATATTGCCTCTTTCCTGATAACGGGCAAAGGCCTCGGCGCCCAGCATATCAAACAGCGCATCGTAGAGGGGGCGCAAATAAGGGTCCACCTTGCTTTGCAGATCGCCCGGCAAAAAGCCCAGCTTTTCACCCGCTTCAACCGCAGGACGGGTAATTATGATTCGGTTAACCTGCTTGTCTCTGAATGCAGCTACGGCAAGGGCCACAGCCAAATAGGTTTTACCTGTGCCTGCAGGGCCAACGCCTATCACAACTGTATTTTTGCGGATGGCCTCAACATACTTCTTTTGGCCAAGGGTCTTGGGCTTGATGGGTTTGCCGCGAGCAGTGATGCATATGCAATCATTACCTGCAAGCTGAGCCAACTCATCCTCTTTGCCTTCGCTGACAAGACTCATGGTGTAACGCACATTTTGCTCGCCAAGCACCTCACCCTTTGATGCGAGCATAAGCAGTGCCGCAACCACTCTTGCAGCGGACGACACCTGCTCGGGCTCACCCTGTATTTTAATCTCACTGCCGCGCAGTGTCATTGTTACCGAATATTCCCTCTCGATAAGCTTGATGTTTTCATCGAAACTGCCAAAGAGGTTTACCGCCTCTTCCATTCTTTCGATGCTAACCGTTTGCTCATACATAGGTGTTTTTCACTCCTTTAATTTGGGCATACTTTTCTTAATATCATTCTATCACAGAATGCAATTTATTTCAAAGATTTTATATAAAATTTTTGAAATTTTTTTCTAATGAAAAAAAGAGAGGTAAAAGCATCGCCCTACCCCTCTGAAATGTAGATATATTCTTTTTTTGCTATGTTGCCCTCACAGATATAGGTAGCCGTCAATTCAAGCTCTTTTTCAGTCGGCTTGTACTGAAGGTTGCGTTCAATTATGCTAAACCCTTTCAGCTGACTTTGCTGTATTTTTTCAAGCTCTGTCAAGGCCTTTTTTTGCGCCTCTTTTTGTGAAAGAAGGTAGGGTGTCTGCACCCTTTCGTAGAACCTCCCCTCTGTCAGCACAAAGGGTAATCGGGTGTTTTGTATCTTTATCGGGGTAGTGACCCTTTCTAACCGATAATCGTATCTCACCTCGCCGATGTATAGCGGTATATCACAGTCAAAAGCAGTCAGCACCCGTCTTGTAGCCACCTTGCCCGTGTAGGTGGTTTTTATCTGATTAAGCGGCACCTTAACGGTTATCTGCTTTTCAACCTGCGCAATGATTTCACCCTCACTGTGACGAAACTTCGTTACACCCGATGAGTATTGCTCTGTGCCCGACACCAGCATATCGCCCTTGCGAACCCCATCCCCCACCTTAACGGTTGAAAGCCCCGCGCGAACGAACACACCCTTTACCACTCCGTCACAATCAGCGACAAGGTTGCAGGGGCGCTTATCGGCAAGAGCGAGCTCTTCGGCCTCTCGAATTTCAACATTGACAAAGCAACCCTCAACGTTTACCGCCGCCCAAGATATTTCAGGCAACAGCAAGCAAAGGTTAAGCCGCATGTTGGGAGCATCTATATCCTTGATAGATGCTCCCGAATATATGCCCACATCACGCAAAGCGGTCTGCAGCTGCTCATCTGTTATATTGGTGTTGCCGCTCACATTAACTCCCCATACGATTTTTGGCATCATAACAAGGGCCGCCACATAGATGGCAAGCCCCACCGCCAAGCCGCTTCTGCGCCTATACTTGCGAAAGATAAAGGGCATTCCGCGTTTTTGCTTTGTGCGAACTTTAACGGGGCACTTTCGACGAAGCTTGGGCACCTTTTTGTAATCCTTTGCCAAAATGCAAAGCTCGATATTTTCACCTCGTCGGCAAGTGCTCCATATCTTTATACCCTTGCCGGCCAACACATTTAAAAAGCGCTCGGGAAATTTGCCCCAAATATTTATTTTCAGGTATCCCAATAAAAACCTCATCAGTTTTATTATCAGCATAGCTATCCTCCGTCAGCAAAACTCTATTGCCCCAATATGACCCGAAAGAGTTATTTCCCGATCGGTCAACACCTTTATTACCAATCCCTTTCCCCTTATCACTAAGCTTCGATTGCCGATGTTTAGTTTGATATCCTCCTCTGAACAAGATATAACCGACCTGCACCCGTCAACAATAACCTCGCGGTCGGAATGAAGTATTACCGTGGCCCCGCCTCCTACCGTTCCCGTAGGAAGGTCAAGAGCGCGATCGATAAATCCCAGGTCTTTTCGTTTTTTGGTTGACATAATATCACTCCATCCGTCGTATTAAAGGTTATGAGGATGTTTTGATAAAAATGCTGAGAACAAAGGGATTTTTTTAGGAGTGTTGGTTGTGAGCAAAAAATCAAAATTTTGCGCGGCGTTGGGTTCGGCCTTTTTGGTCATTGCCCTTTTGGCCTTTGGCAATGAAATAAAGGCAGGCATTATTGACGGTCTGAATTTATGCGGTCAGGTGGTTATACCCTCATTGTTTCCTTTTATGGTGTTAGCCGGTTTCGCAGACAAATCAGGCGCTGCAAGAGCGCTGGCAAAGCCCTTTGAAAAAGCAACAGCATGGCTGTTTAAAATACCCAAAGAAGCAACCGCAAGCTTTTTGCTCTCACTTATCGGGGGATATCCCGTAGGCGCAAACGGAGTAGCAGAGCTGTATAAGAAGGGCTCCATCAGCCGCTCCACTGCTCAAAGGATGCTCTGCTTTTGCATAAACGCCGGGCCGGGTATGGCAATCGTTGCCGTGGGTAAGGGGTTGATGGGCAACGTTTATGTGGGCTGGGTGATATATCTGTCGCACATTTTGTCATCGGTTATCATCGGTTGGTTTTTAGGGCTTTTTGCTCCCTTTGAAGGGGTTAAAGCGCCCCTTAAAAAAGCATCGGCCTCCCTGCCCGATGCCTTCGTTAAATCGGTATCGGACGCCTGCTCACAAATGGTAACCGTGTGCGGATACATTTTGCTCTTTTCGGCCGTCGCCCGCCTTTTTGACCAATTTGGATGGCCTTGGCCGGCCGCCCTGTCGGAGGTGACCACAGGTACCCGCTTTGCAGTATCTCAAGGGCTGTCGGCACCTATAATCTGTGGGCTCATCTGCTTTGGTGGATTTTCGGTCATTTGTCAGGTGCTAACCCTTTCCCACGGGCTTATAGGATTAAAGCTGTTACTGTTATCCAGATTGGCAGCGTCTTTGCTTGGGTGGCTGATTTGCACCATTGGCATCAAGCTGTTGGGCCAAAGCATTGAGGTTTTATCCAACACAGGGGGCAAAAGCATCTGGACGTGGCCTATGTCGGTGCCTCTTTCCGTGGCTATGCTGATGATGTCAGCACTGTTTTTGTGTACTCTTTCTCAAAAAGCGTAAATTTGCTCTTTATTTTTTTGATTGTAAATGGTATAATGCTTTTGTATTATTTCGAATTGGAGAAGTGCTATGAAACCTCATACCGAAATTACCAAAAAATGCGCCCTTTGCGAGGTCGGTCGCCTGTCGGCTGACGGAAAAAGCGTTTTTTGCGAAAAAAAAGGCGTTATGGAGCCAAATGACAAATGCGGCCGATTTAAATATGACCCCCTTAAGCGTGAACCCACCCTTCCCAAAAAACAGACCCACTCTGCCGACGAGTTCAATCTGTAATCGATTGGGAGGTCAACAAATTGAAAAAACTTGTTTGTTTGATGCTGTCAGCAGTTTTACTGCTCTGCCTTTGCAGCTGCAACTCAGGCGGCGCCCAGCGTGGTGACAATCCCGTGCCCGACAAGGCCCAGTCAACACTGAACGCATCAGTTTCTTCGTCATCTCCGTCATCACGGGATGACAGTCAGATTTTAGCCATAGTCAAGGGGCTTGTTGCCAATCAAAAGGTTTGGACTTTTGCCGACAGTATGCCTGCCTATGGTGTTTCGGGCTTTTATGCCACCGGCTATTTCTTCTTTGACATTGATCTTGACGGCAACAAAGAGCTGCTTACACAGCTGGGGGGCAACGATAAGCTGCACTGCAACACAGCAGCTTTTAAAATTGACGACAAAGGCAATCTCACAGAAATAAAAAAGAATGTTAATTTATCCTTCAGTGTGGAGGATTTAACCGAGTGGGAGGATGAGCAAGGCAAGCGGTTTTACCTTAACCACTACACCAAGCTTACCGATAAAGGCACACAAGAGGTTTGGAGCAAGCTGACCTTTGATAAAGGTGTACTCAGCGAAACCCTTTTGTTTTATGTGGATTATAAAAATAAAGAATCCGCACCCCTATCTTCTGCCCCTGCAAGCAACGTCGCCTCCGTCCAAAGTGTCGTTCCCGAGCTAACCGATAAGAGCGAGTATTATATCGCAGGCAATCAAAAGGCGGTCAGCAAAGCCGCCTTTGATAAAGAATTCAATGCATTCAGAGCCAACCTTACCCAGATAACCATTAAAACAACCATGATTAAAAGTACCGATTGGGCGTTATATACCGATATTCAAAAGGAAAACTTTTTGCTGTCGGCCTACAGAGGTGCCTAAAAACAAACAAACCCCTGCCGTGTTCAGCCGAACACAGCAGGGGTTGATTTATTTAAAGCTAATTATTGCTCAAAATAGTATTTAAGCAATGCCTGCAAAAGCTCATCGCGGTCAAGGCGGCGGATAAGTGAGCGGGCATTTTGGTTGGTGGTAATGTAGGTGGGGTCTTCTGACAAAATATAACCAACCAACTGATTAATGGGATTATACCCTTTTTCTTTAAGAGCGTTGTATACGGTGTTGAGGATGGTGCGTATTTCGCGGTCTCTTTCATCCCCTACCGAGAAGGTCATGGTTTTATCAAACATTTTCATTCCTCCTTGCCTTTGCAAGTTTATGTTACAACAATTTATGCCGCGAATCAAGTAAAATATTCATTTTTTAACCATTTTTTTATTTTTAAAGCATAATCGGCTGTATTTGTTGCCCCGATAAGGCGCTGAAAAGTGTTTTTTCTATCAGTTCAAAATTGGCTATCACAGAGGTTGGTTTGCCCTGTGCGTCATCCTGTGACATAGGAACAAAGTAAACGTTTTTAGTGTTCATAAGCGCGCCGATATTTTTGGCAGAGGCCGACAACGCATCGTTGGTTGCCACCGCCAGAATAAGTGGCCGCCCATTTCTTAAATGTGCTTTGGCCGCCATTGTTACCGAGGTGTCGGTTATTCCCAAAGCAAGCTTTGCCAAGGTATTTCCGGTGCAAGGGGCGATTATCATTGCATCCAGCAATCTTTTGGGCCCAATGGGTTCAGCTTCGGCAACGGTGGTTATAATGTTTTTTTGGGTTGCAAAAGATATTCTCTGCTTAAAAGCTTCAGCTTTGCCAAAACGGGTATCCTGTGTTGCGGCTATGGGAGACATAATCGGTGTTATGTCAACTGTTTTTGACAGCTTTTCCAGTATCTCTACCGATTTATTCATAGTGCAAAATGATCCGCACAAGGCATAGCCCACCTTTAAATCAGTCATAAGGAATCCTCCTTTATTATTTTTTCTACAGCTTGAGCTATAGCTTCGGCAGCTGAATCGGGCAAACACTTTCCCGGTAAGCCCGGCGCATATATAAGGTTTGTGCCAAACTCTTTCGCTGCCTGCATATCTATGCCTGCAGCCGATGAAGCCAGCTCCACAAGCAAGGTCTTTTTCGGTATGTCTTTAAGCACATTACAGGTGAACAAGGGATGAGCAACGGTGTTGATTGCAACATCGGCAAAGGGCACCAAATCTGCTAAACGGGCGGTTTTTCCGCATTTTACGCCCATCATAATGGTTTTTATTTTATCTTTAAACCGTCTTGATGTAAGGGTCACACGGGCCCCCATTTTTTTAAATATTTTTGCTGTTGCCTTTCCGCATCTTCCGCAGCCAACCACAAGAACATTCATATCCTTTATGCTCTTTTCGGTGTTTTGCATTACAATTTGAAGGGTTGCCTCTGCGGTAAGACGGGCATTAAAAAGCAACAGCTTTTCATCGGTATAATAGTCGGCAAAGGTAAATCCTCTTTGTTCAAAGGCATCACCGTTGCGTTCACTTACACAACCGGCAAGAATTTTTGACGTTGGTGGGAGCTTTTGTATTATGTCGGCTAAGTCGATTTTGCTTTTATCTTGACACAAAAGGTGAACTCCATCAATGGTCAGCGGCAAAGGAAGGACGATATAATCACCGTCAAGCTGCTTATTGCAAAGCTGAGGGCATGGCAGGTCGGTAACCTTAATCCCACTATTAGCCAAAAGCTGTGCGGTTTTTCTCATTCGTCCATCCCCTCCCACCACCACGAGAGAGGTATTTTTGTTGATTTTTTTCAAGTTAACGCACCTCTTTACATTGTATGCCAACTTGATTTTATTGATATTTTTATATTTTTTAAAATTTACTGTTTATTTTATTGGTAACATAGATTATAATAAAATGAAGAATATTAAAGTTGGTGGTTATTTGATGAAAATTCTGACAGATACCGACCGTCTTATTGACAGCGTTGAAAGAATACATATGATTGGTATCGGCGGCTCGGGCATGAGCCCCCTTGCAGAGCTTTTGCACAGCAGGGGCTATAAGCTGACCGGGTCTGACAACAACCCATCTTATACCCTTGACCGCGTTAAAAAGCTGGGTGTACCCATCACCATCGGGCACAAGGCCGAAAATGTCGGTGATGCTCAGCTGGTGGTTTATTCCGCCGCTATTAACAAGGCCAACCCCGAGCTGGTTGAGGCGGCAAACAGGGGTATACCTTGTATTGAGCGCTCAGTGCTCTTGGGTGCGGTTACTCGCAAGTTTGACCATGTTATAGGCGTTTGCGGCACCCACGGCAAAACCACCGTTTCTTCAATGATTACATCCATTTTGCTTGATGCCAAGCTCGACCCCTCGGCCGTTATCGGCGGTGTGTTGCCTAAAATCGACAGCAACTGTTGCGTGGGTCAATCTGATTTGTTGGTTTGCGAAAGCTGCGAGTATGTTGACACCTTTTTGCAGATGTCTCCCGACGTAGCTGTGCTGCTTAACATTGACGAAGACCATATGGAATATTTTAAAACGGTTGAGCGACTTATAAAATCCTTTGCCGAGTTTGTAGGTTCTGCTCAAAAGGCAGTTGTTGTTAACGGTGATGACGAAAAATCCATGTTGGCCGTTAAGAATGCAAAAAGCGAAATAATCACCTTCGGTTACGGTGAAGGTTGCCGTTACAGAGCTCAAAACGTTTATTTTGAAAAGGGCGCCTTCGGTTGCTTTGACGTAACCGAAAAGGGCAAAAAGCTCTTCTCGGTGCGACTTGGTGTGCCGGGCAAGCACAATGTGCTTAACGCCCTTGGAGCAGCGGTTGCCGCCCTTCACGCAGGTGCAAGCTATGAGGCAATTCAATCTGCCCTGCTCACCTTTGGCGGTGCTCACCGCCGTTTTGAGATACTCTATGACGAGGGCGGCATCACCATTGCCGACGACTACGCTCATCATCCCAAGGAGCTCAGCGTGACCCTTGCAACGGCAAAGCAGATGGAGTACAACCGTGTGATTGCGGTGTTTCAGCCCTTTACCTACAGCCGCACCGCAATGCTGCTGGACGATTTTGCAGAAGCCCTTAAGATTGCCGATTTAACTGTGCTTAGTGAAATTATGGGCTCTCGAGAGGTCAACGATTGGAACATATATTCATCAGACCTTGCTGCAAAAATTCCAAATTCAGTTGTGTGCCCCGACTTCGAAGCAATTGCCAAGCACATCTGCTCTATTGCAAAAAAGGGCGATTTGATTATAACAATGGGCTGCGGTGATATATATAAGGTTGTACCTATGATAAAGGCTGGGCTGAAATGAAAGGATTGTCAAAAACGCTGGCCATTGTAATCGGCCTTGGCGGTGCTGTAGGCCTTGGATATCTGATAAATCTGGCGCTGACAGGCATTGCCGATTTTTCGCTGGCGCTGATTGTGGTTGTGGCCATTTTGTTTGTAGGTGGATTTTTGTTGTTAGCGGCCTGTGTTTTTCTGTGGGCTAAATCAAACGGAGATTGGGATTATAAGCCGGATGATACAACAAAAACTGATCAAACAAATGAATGAGGTAGAGCTAATGAAAAAAGATATTTTAACCACTGAAAAAATAAAAACCGATTACCGAAATCAGTTTTTCAGTTCAATAAAACCGGTTATAGTAATGCCTATAATACTTGTTTTGCTTATTGCATTCATTGTGTTTTTATTTTCTCTTTTAGAGTTCAACATATTGTTTTTAATTTTGGAAATCATAATTATTCTTCCGCCTGCTTTTTATGCTTATATTTGTATTGCAGCCTTAATAGATGTGTGCAAAGACAATAAAGCAATTGAAAAAGATTTATTTATAATAAAGACTGATGCTCTTATCAATAGCGAGGAAAAAGCTACATACGTTGGTTCTGCTTTTATCTCCTCATTTAGTCACCCCTATATTCTTGAGTTCAAAACCTTTGGTAAATATTGCATACCGGTAAAAAACTATGGTTCATCTAATCTTTATGATATGAGTGACAAGGGCGTTTATAATCTTTCTAACATCGGTGACATATTCTACCTGATATTAGATTCTAAAAACAAAATTCTGTTAGCGTACAACACAAAGTTATTCGAAATTTCCAATTAAATTAAAAAGCCTTGTTTGTACCCAAATTCAGTTGTGTGCCCCGACTTCGAAGCAATTGCCAAGCACATCTGCTCAATTGCAAAAAAGGACGATTTGATTATAACAATGGGCTGCGGTGATATATACAAGGTCGTGCCTATGATAAAGGAAGGTTTGAAATGAAGATTTTATTTAAAACATTAGCAATTTTAGTTGCCAGCGGCGGCGGTATCGGTCTCGGCTTTTTTGTCAATTACATTCTTAACAGCAACAAATTCACCTTTGCGATTTGCCTTATTTGTGCAATAGTCGCATTGTTTGCAGGTGGATTCCTTTTGATTGCCGCCTTTATCTATCTGTGGGAAAAGGGCAGCGAAGAAAAGGTCTTTTATGACGAAGCTCCTGCCGCTGATAACGAAACCGATTCGGAATAAATTAAAAGAGCAGATGAAATTCATCTGCTCTTTTTGTTTTATGCTGTTAGTTTTCCGTCAAAGTAGATGACACCCTCTACCCCATCGGCAACCGTTTTGATCTTTTCTTTAGTATAATACTTGATGGTTGAGGTGTTGGTATCGCTATCGTAATCACTTGACCACAAAATATTATCATCAGCAGAAACATACCAGGTAATTGTCGGCACATAAGGCTTGCTCTCGATCTTGCCGATCTCCCATACAGTTTCATCGGCATATTTTATCAAGCCGACATTTGACCTGTTTTCTGTGTCATAAGCCTGCAATAACCACGTTTTGCCATCGTTCAGAAGCTGTGCATAGTTATGGGTTTTGCTGAGAATAAACTGATTACCGATGTATAGCTGATAATCTCTTTCGGGATTTTCTTTAAAATAGACTATCTCGTCGCCAACAAGTATATAGTTGGCCACATCCTCATCGTGCAGTTGGGCGGATGCACTCTCGCCCGATGAAACATCAAACTTATACAGATTATTGACGATGTCGCCAAAAGCGCCTTTGGCATATACAAAATTTTCATCGTCACTGATGCAATAATAACGGCACTGCGCCGCAATATCATCAAGCTTTATACGCTCACCGTTTTTAACAAAATACACCTTTTTATGTGCGGTTATACCATCAAGCAGTGATTTAATAAAGGCGTCAACATCGTCGATTTGGTCGATATGGGTTGGGGTCAAAGTATATCCGGAATAATCGAACATAACTACGTTTTTATCCCCATCCTCCCAGTAAATGCCTGCGGTTTTATAGCTTTCGGCATTAAAGCACACCTGAGGTTGGCCGATAATCACGGGGTCTGCCCCTGAACCGTATTCGTAATAATAAACGGTGCGGCTGACCAAGCGATCACCACTTGCTTGAGCCTGTTGCAATGCCTTGCGAACATCCTGCTTTGCGGCAGGGTCAGTATCGACATAAGGGTCGACTACATAATCGGACACTTCAAGTGCTTTTTCTGTAAAGAAATAGCAATGTTCATCACTGAAGTCGGCAAAATCACCTGCTGCATTTTCACCCAGCAAACGGGCGTTATTATAATCCGTAACCTCTACCAAATTGCCGTTGTCGCTGTATATAACTCTGCTAAGGTCGGCACTGCTGTAGACCACCTTATCAATACTGTGGGAGAAATTTACTTTGGTGTTGCCGCTTATGTAATTAAGACCCTTAGAGAAATAAAAAACGTGTTTGCCGTCGGACGATACAAAATACTGCGGTTCGTCCTTAATGCTTTCCACACCATCGACCAGCTTTTTGGCAGTTTTAAGGTCACTTTGATAGATGCTGTTACCCTTGACATAGGTAACAGTAGAGCCGTTGTCATTAACCTTAAAGGAGGTTACCTGAGTGTCAATCTTGACCGCATCCCCTCTGAGGTCATCCATTCGCTTCATATAAAGGGTATAGCTGTTTTCATCCCCGTTTTCGGGATAAAAAAGGCGACTGCCATCCTTTGAAACAACAATATGATCCTTATAGTAGCTAAGAGTGCCCTCTTTATCATACATAACATTACTTACAACGACGGTGTTTTCAAAATCGGTGGCATAAAGCTGTTTATCTTTAACGTAAAGGCAGACATCCTTTACGTTAAGGCTTGCAGCAGGAAACAATACAGGCCAAAGCAACCACAAAACTATGGCGGCGACAACCAACAATGCCGCAACGCTTATAAGTATGGGTATCAGCTTTTTATTTTTGGCAGTAGCGTTATTCATACCGTATCTCCTTTTTTATTCAGCCTTCATTCGCAAAAACGAGCCTATGGCAACAGGTCTGCCGTAGGGGATGCGGATTATCATTGTGGGCTTGTTGGCTACTTCCAACGGCTCGCCTTTTTCGTCGGTCATCAATGAAGTATCAACCTCAAAGGGCGGGCAATAGGGCTGCAAGCAATCAAGCACGGCACCTCGTTCAAACTTATTTTTCAGCGAGGCGATGACACATCCGTCCTCATACCCCTCCACCACGGCGGCAACAGTATAATCACGAATATACCCTGCCGTTTTGTAGGTTTGAGAATCGGTGGGCTTGCCGTAGTAAAAACCGGTTGAATAGGTGCGATGGCTAATTTTGTTAAGCTCTTCCGTTACCCACGGGGGGCAAGGAGCATTATTATCTGCAGCAAAGGCATCAAGGGCGCCGCGGTAAGCATTGGTGGTAACAGCCACGTAATAATGCGACTTGGCTCTGCCCTCGATTTTCAAGCTGGTTATGCCTGCCTTGGCGAGATCTGCTATATGCTCGGCCATACATAAATCGTCGGCATTGAGTATATAGGTGCCTTTATCGGTTTCGGTTATATCAAAATATTGGCCGGGCCTTGTCTGCTCCATAAGAGAATAGCTCCATCGGCAGGGCTGGGCGCAGTCACCGTGGTTGGCATCCCTGCCTGTCATATAGCTTGACAGCAGGCAACGCCCCGAATAGGAGACGCACATTGCGCCGTGCACAAAGCTTTCAAGCTCTAAATCAGGCGAAGTCTTGGCACGTATTTCGGCAATCTGCTCCAATGAAAGTTCTCGGGCAAGCACAACGCGGGAGGCACCCATTCTGTGCAGAATGTTGGCAGTGCGCCAATTAGTAACGCCCGACTGCACCGATGCATGAATAACAGCATCGGGCACGGTGGAGCGAACTGCCTCCATAGTGCCTAAATCGCCGATTATGAAGGCATCGGCACCTGCATCTGCCGCCATTTTGGCAAATGCAGGAATGCGCTCTATCTCATCATTATGAGGAGTTATGTTGCAGGTAATATGCACCTTTGCACCGTGACTGTGGGCATAATCTATGCCCTCGCGCAGCTCATCGGGGGTAAAGTTGGCGGAGGCGGTGCGCATTCCGAATTCACGGCCTGCGAGATAGACGGCATCTGCACCGAAATCCACCGCACATTTTAGGCGCACCAAATCACCTGCAGGACAAAGAAGTTCAGGTGCTTTTATCATGCCCACAACCCCTGGTTTCTAAGACGCCTGATGGTGTTTTCGTGCTGACTTAAGGTGCGATTGTAATAGAACTTATGGTTCTTATCGGTTACAAAGTAATAGCTTTGACCGAGGGTGCCCTCATCGGGCTCAAGCACGGCAAGAATGGCGCTGATGGTCATACTGCACTGAGGTCCGGGAGGCAGACCCTCATGGCCCTCTTTGGATATTACATTGCCATTTTCATCGGTAAGCACATAGTTATTGGTGTTGTAGCGGTTGTCGGGATAGTAGAAGGTAGGTGTGGAGCCAAGATAGTGGGGCTCATTCTTCCACACAAGACGGTTAAGAAATACCGATGCAACCTTGGGCATCTCTTCATCAAAGCCGCTGCACTCCATCTGCACGATAGAGGCCAAGGCCAAAACGTCGTGCAAATCATTTATGCCGTACTCTTCAAGCTTTTTGATTTTTTCTTTATAATCGGGGCAATGCTCCTTCAGCTTGGCATCAAGGTTGCCCATCATTCGGTTGATGGCGTGAACGGCATTTGATTCACCGTAGTTTACAGTGCCGTCCTCATTCTTGACCATAGTGAAGAATTCGTAGGTATCGGGGTAGAGATAGCCCTCGAAGGAGTAATAAACATTGTCTACGGGAATGCTTTTGACAAACTCGTAATTGAAGTCGTAGCGCTCAGTGTGCTTTAACACATAGTTAAAGTTTTCGGCGGTACATACTCCGTTTTTTTCAAGCAAATCACGTATGGTTGCAACCGAAGCGCCGTCGGGAATTGTAACCTTAACCGTCTTGCGCTCGTTGCTCTTTTGCAGCTGCTCGATGATGCCGTCATAGCCCATTGAGCCGCTGAGAGTGAAGCCACCGTATTTTAAGCTGCTGTCTTGCCCTTTGAAGCGAACATAAAGGCGGAAAAGCATAGGATAGTCGATAACGCCCTCTTCTTTAAGGGTTTCGGCAATCTGCTTGGTGTTCATACCCTTTTCGATTTGCACATCGGCCTCTTTATCGCCGAAAAGTCCCAGCAAATCGTTGGCACCCAATATAAGCATCCAGGCCACGAAAAGGGAAACAAGAATTATGGCAAGAGCCCACAAAAAAGCTTTGAGAGCGCCGCCTTTTTTCTTCTTTTTCTTCTTTTTGTTTTCTCGGGCATTTTCTCTTGAAAGCTTGCCCATATTTACATCCCTCTCGGATACGGGCTGCTGTCTGCCCTGCTCTCTGGCCCTTTCCTTGCGGCTGCGAATGCGTGATGCATAGTCATCGCTTATTTTAAAGCCGCCGCCGATAACAAAATCGTCATCAGCAGGCACGACGGGGGCAGAGCCCAAGGAACCGCCCGTTATTTCTTCGGGGGTTATTGCTCCCTCATCTTGAGATTGAGGAGTCACCGGTTTTTTTGGCTGCCCGGGTGCATCGTATCTGTCATCACCATTGCTGAAAATGTCACGATAATCACTCATTTTTCAGCCCTCCTTTAATAGTTATCTTTCGCACAAATTTATCGGTCAGAACTGCGCCCAGAGGCACATCGTATCGACCGTGGTTAAGTCGGTAGCAAAAATTTTCCGAGTAGGTGATTCCTACGGTCTCACCTGTGAATTTTGACAAAAAGCGGTCGTAATATCCTCCGCCATAGCCCAAACGGTAGCCAAAGCTGTCTAATGACAAAGCAGGAACAACCGCCAATCCCCCATCCTCCGTCTGCCACACAGGCAAATCTTCGGTGGGTTCAAGAACACCGAATGAGCCGGGCTTAAGCTGATTTGTGTCAGTAATATAGTGAAACACCATATCCCTTGTGCCGCTTATGCATCGGGGTAACGCAACCCGTCTGCCGTGGTTTAATGCGTGTTCGATTATTGAAAAGGTGTCAACCTCTATTGCAGTTGATGCGTATATAAGTAGGGTATCGCACTCGCGGTATTGGTAGGTAGATATAAGGCGTTGTCTGATGCGCCCATCAAGGCGAGACTTATATCGCTTATCCATCTGCAGGCGACGCTGTTTTATATCTGCGCGCAGGTTGCCCTTATACTCGCGTAGATCTATTTTTGGCATTTCATTGATTTTCCTATCGCAATGGATTTTTTGTCGCCGCATATTTTGCGAACAATCTCAAGGCCAAACTCAATGGCGGTTCCAACCGCGCGGCCCGTTATAATGTTGCCGTCGGCAACCACTCGGTCGGCAGGCACCTCTGCACCTTTAAGAAAAACCTCGTAGCCGTCAAAGCAAACTGCCTTTTTACCCTCAAGCAGGCCAAGGTTGCCCAAAATGGAGGGGGCGGCACAAATGGCCGCAATAATCATATTGTTTTGCGCGGCAAGGGCAATGCACCTTTGCACAGTCTCGCTTTTTTCGAGATTGAGGGTGCCGGGAATTCCGCCGGGCAAAATCACGCCCGTCATATTGGATGTATCAAGTGCATCCTCGGTTATATCGGCCATAACGGTTATGCCGTGGTTGCCCGTTATGAATTTGCCGCCGATTCCCACGGTGGTAACATCTATCTCGGCACGGCGAATGGTATCAACCGTAGCAATGGCCTCGGTTTCTTCAAAACCGTTGGCTAAAAAACAGTATAACATTTTTTCTCCTTCTGTCGCACAGGCGACTTAAATCACAGGGTCTTTTTAACAGCGGCATATACCTCGTCGGCAATATCCTGACGGGTACGCACCTCGCCGTTTTCACTGCAGTGAACAACCGTCCATCCCAGGCGGTCGGCAGCATAAAGAGCTGCCTCGCGGCAGTGCTCAAGATAAAGAGTGTCGCGCTCGTGAATATCCTTTTTGCCCTCGTCACCGCCGTAACGGCCGCTCATCAGCCGCTGTGACACCTCAATAGGCATATCAAGAAACACAACCGCATCGGGCTTGGGTATGCCCAAAAGCTCAAACTCAAAGCTATAAAGCCAGTCAAGATATTTATCACGTGCATCCGCATCAAGCTTGGAGGCCTGATGCACGGCGTTAGAGGTGGTGTAACGGTCACATATTACCGTTGCACCCTCAAGATAGGCCTTGCCCCAATCGGTCTTGAAGGAGGCATAGCGATCAACAGCATAAAAAGCAGAGGCCGCATAGGCATTAACATCCCCCGGCTCGGTGCCAAACTGACCGGCAAGATACATCTTGACAAGAGCGCTTGAATCGCTGTCATAGGCAGGGAATTTAACATAAACGACATCGCCCGTCAGGCGCTGACGCAAAAGCTCAAGTTGGGTGGACTTGCCGCTGCCGTCAAGTCCCTCAAGCACGATTATTCTGCCTTTCATTCGCCCTTACCCCTCATCTCGAGAAAGTATTTGCGAACCTCGGTAGCTTTGCCGCAGGTCATCTTGCCCTCTTTACAAGCGCCGTTGACACAAGGCGGGCCTGCCTTTGAGAAAAGATCGGGAGCAACCTGCAAGCAAAGAGCCAGCATCTGATTTGCAACCTCTCTTATCTCCCACTGAGCACGATTGCAGCAGCGGTGAGCAAAGAAATTATAAAGACTGCGGGCATTCATTGTAACTATCATTTTGGTGGCGCAGGCGTTGGGAAGAACAAAGCGAGCGTCCTCAATAGCGATTTTTTCTGCCGCTTTTGCCGCTTTTTTCTCATCCATTCCCTCAGCCATAAGGGTTGCCTTGTGCTTTGCGGTAAGAATTTCGGCAAGGCGGTCATAATCTTGCTGGGCGCGCTCCATACTGCGCTGATATATTTCAGCCGCTTCACTATCGGCAGCTATTTCGGGAGGCAACACATACTCAAACTGGTCAAGCTTGACATAGCGCTGGCTTTGAACCGAGTAGGATGCTATACGATGTCTTGTTATCTGAGCAAGAAGGGCACGGGAAACCCCCTCAATACCAAAGGTAAAGGTAGCGTGCTCAATGGGACTTTCGTGACCTATCTGTGCAAGCATCTCAACAAAGGATGCGGCTTTTTCATCAGTAAGGCCATCCATTATTCCCTCGATGGTGGAGGCGGAATAGCAAAGCTTGGCGGCAGATGCCACTGTTTTTTCAGGCATGGGGGTATGGGCAAGCAAAACAACCTTAACGCTCATAATTAACATTCCTTTCTATTTAAATATACACTTGGTTTAATTATATCAAAATCCATTTAAATAATCAACAGTTTATTTACGATACGCCCTCTCTTTTTGCTTTTGTTTTTTTACGCGGTTGCATCTTTGGGCAGAGTTTGAAAAAACGCACAATAATCAGCGCTATTTTTCGTCAAAATTGATGAGAATTTGACTCTTTTTTTATTGAACGAAATATGGTATCATAGTATACAGAAATTTTTGCATATAAAAAGGGGTTTGATCTTATGTCAGAACAACATTCATCAGTAGGACCGCTCGGTATAATTGCCATGCCCGGTTGCGAGGAAATTGCTGCCAAGGTTGACAGCTACATCCACTCCTGGCGCGGTGACGAAATTGAAACCTACAACATTCCCGTTACCTGCCCCCGCTTCGGCTCGGGTGAGGCAAAAGGTCTTGTTAAGACCAGCGTTCGCGGTCACGATATTTTTATCATCTGCGACGTGTTTAACTATGGCATCAAATACCGTATGTATGACCAAGTCGTTCCTATGAGTCCTGACGATCATTTTCAAGATCTTAAGCGCATCATAGCAGCTTTGGGCGGTAAGGCACGCCGCATTACCGTAATTATGCCCATGCTCTATGAAGGCAGACAGCACCGCCGTTCTGCCCGCGAGTCTCTCGACTGTGCATCTGCTCTGCAGGAGCTGGTTGCAATGGGTGTTACCAACATCATCACCTTCGATGCTCACGACGCCCGCGTTCAGAACGCCATTCCTCTCAACGGCTTTGAAAATGTTCATCCCACCTATCAAATGATCAAGTCTCTTGTTAAAACCATACCCGACATTAAAATCGACCACGATAACGTTACCATCGTTTCTCCCGACGAGGGCGGTATGAGCCGTTGCATCTATTACTCCTCTGTTTTGGGTCTCGATTTGGGTATGTTCTACAAGCGCCGCAACTATTCTATCATTGTTAACGGCCGCAACCCCATCGAAGCTCACGAGTATTTGGGCAACGATATTTCCGGCAAGGATGTTATCATTGTTGACGATATGATTTCATCGGGCGATTCTGTGCTTGACATCGGTAAGAAGCTTAAAGAGCGCAACGCTCGTCGCATCTTTGTGTTTGCTTCCTTCGGTCTTTTTGTTGAGGGCTTTGAAAACTTCGACAAGGCATACGAGGCAGGTTATATCGACAAGGTGTTCACCACCAACCTGGTTTATGCAAAGCCCGAGTTGCTTGAAAAGCCCTGGTACACCCGTGTTGATATGAGCAAGTATATCGCTCTTATTATCAACACCATCAACTATGACGAATCCATCAGCGGTTTGCTCGCTCCCATCGATAAGATCAAGGCATTGCTTGCCAAGCATCAAGAGCAATAATTAATAGATTAAAAACCCGAGTCTTTCGACTCGGGTTTTTTGTTTGGTTTATTTATAGATGTTAGAATTTTCTAACTCAATTTGTGAATCAATAGCGTCTTTAAAGTTGCCTATCGCTTCGTCAAGATTCCATTTTTTATCGACTATTTTCGCCCAGAAATTCCATTGTTCAGTATAAAGGGTGCCCACACAATCAAAAACGTTTGGCGTGGTTTTTTGGCTTAATGCTTTAAGCCATAAATCGCCCTTATCGTTAAGCCACACGCTAAGGTCGCTTGATTCATTCGGCGTCTCGCCTTTTGTATAAATTTCGCGGGCAATGATGTAGTTTACTGCGCCCTGGGGATTTTTGGTTGCATTGTTTACGGCGTATGCATAGTAAGCGCCGCCCGTGATAGATTTGCCCTTTGTTACCTCGGGGAAAGGCACCACACTGAACTTTTTGGCATAAGCAGCACCCATACCGCCATACATATCCTCTATCTCGCGAGCAGCGTTGCTTGAGGTGGTAGCCAGCATTGCCAATCGATTATTTGCGATGCTTGAGCTGCTTGAAGCAAAATAGCCATTGGCTTTCGCATCTCTAATCATTTGCATTGCCTTTTTTACGCCCGCGCTTTCAATATTATTAACAAGCTTGCCGGACGAATCGACAGAAATAATCTCAACGTTATTCATTTGCAAAAAGAAGCGGTAGTCCCATCCGTAGAAGGGATAATAATCGGCCATATCGTTATTATCTTTATCAACAGACGCAACCTTTTTGCACACCTCTAAAAAGTTGGCGTAGGTCCATTTTCCTTCTTCAAAATACATTGAGGGAGTTTTGGTAACACCGCAAGCGGCAAGCACGTCGTTATTAACAATTATTACGTTGGGCACGTTTGTGTGGGTGCCGATGCCGTATACTTGACCCTTGTAAGCCGTTATTCTTTTGTTGAGGGCGTTGCTTTCATCCAAAGCGGGGTGGTCAAGGCCCACTACGCCCAGCGCCTTGAGCTCGCTGATGCTGTAAACGTTGTAGCGCATTGCCATTTTGGGCCAGGTTTTATTTTGCAGCAGCACCACGTCGGGAGCATCGTTTGCGGCATATTCTACAAAAAATGAATTTGAATATTGCTCCCAGCTTTTTTGACGCAGGGTAAGCTCGGCACCATATTCTTTTTCAAAGTAATCGGCAAAATCCTTTTCGCTGGATTTAAAGCTGTAGGCATCCACACTGCCGCTATCTTTAAGGGCCTTTGCAACCTGAGTGCTTACGTTGTAGGTAGGTACTTTAGGTTTGGCGGCTTCGGGCTTGCCGACAAAGGAAATTGACGGTTTGAAGGTGTTTGAGGACACCGCGCTTTGTGTGGTGGCTGAGCTTGAAGGCGAACCCTGCTGGGAATTGATATTTTGCCCGTCGCCTTGCACTTCCGTGCCTTTGTTGCCACCCTTTTCTTCGTCCTGTTGAGAGGCGCCGACAGAGGAGACATTGCCCGACTGCACCTCTTGACCGCAGGCGGTCAAAGAAAAAACAAGCAATACTATTAAAATTAAACAAATAATTCGTTTCATAGTAATCAGCTCCTTTAGTTTAATTGTAGCACATCGTTCACAAAAATTCAATCTTTAAAACACAACAACATTTACAATAAAAACATCATTATTTGCAATTTTCTTTGCATATAATTAGTGCTAAAATTATAGCAATATACTTTATTGTGGGGTGTTATATACCATTATGAAGCCATTTATGGACAAGGACTTTTTGCTGACCACCGAAACAGCAAAAGAATTATATCACAAATACGCCGCCGATATGCCAATTGTTGACTACCATTGCCACGTCAGTCCCCGTGAGATTTATGAGGATGTGCGCTTTGAAAACATCACCCAGGCATGGCTTAAGGGCGACCACTACAAGTGGCGTCTTATGCGCTCAAACGGCGTTGAAGAAAAATACATTACAGGCGATGCCACCGACAGAGAAATCTTTCAAAAGTTTGCAGAGGCACTCCCCCGCGCCATCGGCAACCCTATGTATCACTGGTGCCATCTTGAGCTGAAACGCTATTTCGGATATGACGGCATTCTCAACGGCGAAACTGCCGAAGAGGTGTGGAATTTAACCTGTGAAAAGCTTGCTCAGCCCGATATGTCAGTAAGAGGACTTATTGAAAAGAGCAATGTTGCTTTTATCGGCACTACCGACGGCCCTGCCGACAGTCTTGAGTGGCACCGTTTGATCAAAGAGGAAGGCAAGCTGAAGGCCACCGTTGCCCCCTCCTTCCGACCCGATGCCGTGCTAAACATCGACAAGGCGGGCTGGCTTGGTCAGATTGACGCCCTCGCAAAGGCCGCTGATATAGCCATCGTTGACCTCGAATCCCTAAAGGCCGCTTTGGCAAAACGAATCTCATATTTTGATGAGATGGGCTGTCGCGCCAGTGACCACGGTCTTGACAAAATGGTTTTCTCTGCGGCCGATGATAAAGAGGTAGACAAAATACTTAAGCAAGGTCTTAAGGGCAAGCCCGTTTCTGCCGATGATGCAGAAAAGCTCAAAACCTGCCTTATAATCTTTTGTGCCAAGCAATACAACCGTTTGGGATGGGTTATGCAGCTTCACTACAACTGCCTGAGAAATCCCAATTCGGCTATGTTTGCCCGTCTTGGCCCCGACCACGGCTTTGACTGCATAGGCCCCGACAACGGAGGTGCAAAATTAGCCAAGCTGTTAGACGCTCTTTACGCCTGCGACGGTCTGCCCCGCACGGTTATTTACAGTCTTGACGGCAGTGACAACGCCTTTATCGACTCTATCATCGGTTCCTTCCAGGGCGAGGGTGTAAGAGGCAAAATTCAGCACGGCAGCGCCTGGTGGTTTAACGATACCCTCGAGGGTATGCGTGACCAGCTTAAGAGCTTGGCCAGTTTAAGCATTTTGGGCAATTTTATAGGTATGCTCACCGACTCTCGCAGCTTTTTGAGCTACACCCGTCATGAGTATTTCCGTCGCATTCTTTGCCGGGTTATAGGTGAATGGGTTGAGGGCGGCGAGTACCCCTGCGATATGAAGCAATTGAGCGAAATTGTTAAAGACATTTGCTGCAACAACGCCTTAAGATATTTTAGTTTGGAGGATAAATAATGAGTATGAAGCTCTCTTTCAGATGGTATGGTGAGAGTGACCCCATTTCGTTGGAATACATCTCTCAGATTCCAAATATGCGTTCTATCGTTTCGGCCGTTTATGACGTTAAGCCGGGCGAGGTCTGGCCCTGCGAAAGTCTCGAAAAGATGAAAAGCAGTTGCGAACAACAGGGACTGGTTTTTGACGTGGTTGAATCCATCCCCGTGCACGAGGATATTAAGCTGGGCAGAGGAAATGTTAATGAGCTGCTCGAAACCTATTGCGAAAACATAAGGCGCTGTGCCCAATACGGTGTAAAGTGCGTTACCTATAACTTTATGCCGGTTTTTGACTGGACTCGTACTCAGCTTGACAAAAAGGCCCCCGACGGCTCAACCAGTCTTGTTATGTATTGGGATCAAATGAAGGGCCTTGACCCTCTTAAAGACGATATCCATCTGCCTGGTTGGGACTCAAGCTACACCCAAAGCGAGGTGCGCGAGCTTATTTCGGCCTACGGTGAGCTTGGCGAAGAGGGACTTTGGCGCAACCTTGAGCACTTTGTAAAAACCGTTATGCCGGTTGCTGAAGAGTGCGGTGTAAGAATGGCCATTCATCCCGATGACCCTCCCTATCCCATTTTCGGTTTGCCCCGCATTATCACCTGCGAGGAAAATCTCGACCGCTTCTTAAAGCTTTACGACAGCCCTGCAAACAGTCTTTGCCTTTGCACAGGCAGTTTGGGCTGTGCCGCATCAAACGATGTTGTGGCCATGGTCAAAAAATATGCCGCTATGGACAGAATCGCATTTATGCACATACGTAACGTCAAGGTTATGGAGGACGGCTCTTTTGAAGAGAGAGCTCACCTTTCCGACTGCGGCTCGCTGGATATTTATGAAATTGTTAAAGCCCTTGTGGATAACGGCTTTGACGGATATGTTCGTCCTGACCACGGCAGAATGATTTGGGGAGAAACAGGCAAACCCGGATACGGCCTTTTTGACCGCGCATTGGGTGCCGCTTATATTAACGGATTGTTTGAAGCTTGCGAAAAGGCCAATAAATAAAGGAGTATCAATATGAACACAAATTGTTTGAATACCAATCTCAACGGCAAGGTTGCCGTTGTTACCGGCGCCGGCGGTGTGCTCTGTTCTTATTTTGCAAAGGTGCTTGCCCGTGCGGGAGCAAAGGTTGCTTTGCTTGACCTTAACGAAGAGGCCGCTAAAAGCTTTGCCGACGAAATTGTTGCTGAGGGCGGCATCGCCAAGGCATATGCCTGCAACGTGCTTGACAAAGGCATTTGTTTGGATGTTGCTTCAAAGGTTTTGGCCGATTTAGGTCCTTGCGATTTGCTGGTAAACGGCGCAGGCGGTAATAATCCCCGCGCCACCACCGATAAAGAATATTTTGAGCTTGGCGACATTGACGCCGACACCAAGAGCTTTTTTGACCTTGATGCCGACGGAGTGGGCTTTGTGTTTAACCTGAACTTTTTGGGCACCCTTATCCCCACCCAGGCCTTTGCTTCTCAGATGGTGGGCCGTGAGGGTTGCAGCATCATCAACATTTCATCAATGAATGCCTTTACTCCCCTTACAAAAATTCCTGCCTATTCAGGCGCGAAGGCAGCCATTTCAAACTTTACTCAGTGGTTGGCCGTTCACTTCTCAAGGGTGGGCATCAGAGTCAACGCCATCGCTCCCGGCTTTTTCTCTACCAAGCAAAACGCAAAGCTCCTTTGGAATGATGACGGCACTCCTACTGCTCGCACAGGCAAAATCCTTGCCGCCACTCCCATGGGGCGCTTCGGTAAAACCGAGGAGCTTGAGGGCGGATTGCTCTTTTTGGCCAATGAGGAGGCAGCCGGCTTTATTACCGGCGTGGTGCTTCCCATCGACGGCGGATTCTCTGCTTATTCAGGCGTTTAATTAAAAAAGTAAAAATGCTCAAGTGCAAAAACACTTGGACATTTTTTATTGTAATTTATATTCCTTTATGGTAAAATGGCCTTACTTATCAAAGGAGTAAAATTTATGAATAAGCTTGACGTTAATTATTATTTGCGCACCTCTGATTTTGATATGAAAAGTCGCATTCATCCTTCTGCCGTACTCGACCTGTTTCAGGATGTTGCAGGTTGTCACGCCATCAAGCTGGGGTGCGGCTTTGAAGATATAATCAAAAAAAATCTGTTATGGATGGTTACGCGCGTCAAATTTTCATTGATAAAAACGCCGCCGAAAAACGCTTACGTAAAGGTATCAACCTGGCCGCTGGAGCCCAACCGTCTTTTGTTTCAGCGCGAATATTGCGTTAGCAACGACGAGGGCGAGCTGCTTATTAAGGGCTCATCCGAATGGGCGGTGGTAGACTGTGAAAAGCGCAAGCTGGCTCCCTCGGCAGGGGTATACCCCGAAATGGAGTTTCTGACCGACAAAAACTACGATGGCAGATTGCCCCGACTGCACGATTTTGAGCAGACGGGAGAGGGTGTTGACATTGTGCCTACCTTCAGCGACATTGACTGCAACGGGCACGTGAACAACATCAAATATGCCCTCTATGTTGTTAACGTCGTGTCTCCCCATGAGGATGCCGTTATCACCGACTTTCAAATTGATTATCACAAAGAAATTCAACCGGGCGAAAGGATTACCCTTTATCACAAGCGTGAATGCAACACTGTTTTTGCCAAGGGTGTCAACAGGTCGGGAGACAATATGTTTTTATGCAAGTTTGAGATGATATAAAAAAACGCCTTCTGAGTTAAAGCTCAGAAGGTGCTTTTTTTAATTCAGTTTTACGCTGCCCAAAGTGTACAGCTTGCCGTCAAAGAGCTTTTGATTTAAAGCAAGGCGGATGGGGGTATCGCCCTCAAAGATGCCTAAGCAAACCTCGTATTCACCTTGTGGAACGGCTGACAAATCAAGAGGATAGCTTTGGATATAAGGCGTATCGGGCAGCCAATTTTTATTTTCTGCCGCTCCATCGTAAACTGTATAGGTTTTATCGTCATTACGCAATACAATTTGAGCTGTGTAACCGTAATAAGTAGGAGCAAAGCCGCGATTGACCATTGTTATACGCATCATACATTTGGTATGTGCCAATGCGGGAGGCAACTCAAACCCCTCTACAAAATACCAATAACCCAATCGGTTGGCTATATAATCGTGCAGATAGCCGTATTGCTCCAACCATCTGTCAACATAGCCGTGAAAGCCCGCAAAGGTTGCGTGGGCACGCTTGACAGCCTCTAACAAAGGAAGGCCATCCTTAATATTTTCTTTTTCATCTATCTGCCACAGGTGGCCAAACTCAATATCAACGGGCGCGGTTTTGTAATAGCGGTCAAACAAATCGTGGGTTATAAGGGTATCGTAGCCGTAACGCTGGGTGTAATACGGCACGCCTATTGAATCGTCACGCATACCCATTCCCATTGCGTAGGCATATTCGGACAGACGGACGGCTCCTTCACGATCGGTATTGTAGATGGCGATAAGCAGGCCGTAATTCATTGTAAGTCTTGTTTTTACAAAGTGGCGGATGTGCATATCTACATGAGGTTGATAGGCCTCGGCAGGATAGTTAGTCCACGAGCCAAAAGAGGTATGGCCCTCGCCCCAAGTGCCGAAAGTGCCGATATCAACGCTTTCCACAAGGGGATGGCCATCATAACGTTGGGCAAAGGCAGCCACAAATTTATCCAAATGCTCCAAAAAGATGGGGTCATCATACACGGGCTCCAAATCTGCCTCTGTCTTGATGGCCTTGGCGCCCAGCTCATACACCCATTCGGGAGTAGCGGAATAATCGGCAGTTTTGTTGGCTTCGTAGGTGCAAAGACGGAAGATAAACTTAAACCCAAACATTGCGTATTGGTCAAAAATCTCGTCGATTATATTAAACTTGAACTTGCCCTGCTCAGGCTCCAAATCTGACCAGTCAAGGCGCAAATACAAAAATTTGGTGCCGGGCAAATCCTTAATATCCTCGGGGTTCTTGATGCCGTCACGATAAAAGGAACGATGCATTCCGTTATCAACAAAGTGAATGTACCAGCCCTTGTGGGGGTTGGTAAGCACGGTTATATCATCTCTATATCCGCTAAGGTCGGTATAATAAAGAGGATTTGCGTTGTTGGTAAGCTTGTAGTAACCAATAGGTTTTACATCTTTCATAATTACTTCCTCTTTCGTGAAATTCTGTTTAAAAATTTAAAGGTCATGGGCCAGACACATCCTGCAAAGGCGGTCATTATAAAATATCTTACTCCGTCGGCCACATAGTTTTCGCCCATAATCATATAGAGGGGCTGCTTAAGTCCGACTTTGATGGCCATTGCAAAGCCAAAGCCAAAAATCAGTTTGATAAGCTGAATCCACCATACCGCTTTGGTTTCAAATTTAATAAAACGAACATCCAATTCAAAAGAGAGCCACAAGCCGCTTATGCACCCCAGCATTGTATAGGCGGTTTTTATGCCGTGCTGCAGGTTTTCGGTGTCGGTATCGGCAGGAAATTTGAAGGTGTGCACAAAGACAAGATAGAGAATTGCAAAGACAAGCATTGCTGCAAAAACCACTCTTGTCCAAAAATCCTTCCGTATGGCTTTGGCTAAAAATGGATAAATGCCAAAAACAAGCACCAGCGCCAGCAAGATGGACACACCCACATCAGCAGGGGTATGAACGCCAAGGTACATTCTTGAAAAGGCCACCAGCAGGCAAAGAGCGACACAACCTACGCGCACCCACAAATTGCGACTCCACCGTGCGATGCCGCCGTAAACGCCAACCGCTGTCTGAGTGTGACCGCTGGGAAAGGAGTATCCCGTTGCCCCTTCGGTGGCATCACCCACAACCGTTAAGGTGTTGTCTTTAACCCACGGACGGGGGATGCGAAAAATAAGCTTTAAAAACTGATTAAGCACGGTGCCCGTCAGCCCCACCGCAAAAAGGTAGTAGCCCCATCGCTTATTGATGCACCAAAAAAACACCATGCCGACAACTATAAATATTGTTTCTTCACCCAACTGTGTAACAAGTTCAAAAAAATCGTTAAAAAAGGGGGTTCGTATCCCTTCAAGAAAATGCAGAAAATCCATATTTTCCACCTCCTCGTTCATTATACAATAAACCTGTGGCGCATACAAGGGGGCAATTTGGTCAGGTTATCGTAGAAAATCGGTCATTTTGTAAGGTTTTGCCCTGCCTTTTGATGCTTTTTTGTTACAATAACTAAAATATTCATATAAAATTTGAAATATTGTTTTTTGCTGTTGACTTTGCCGTGATAAAGTGCTAATATATGAAAGTATCAATTTTTAAAGTGAGGGATTGTTATGGCCAATTTACATTCACAGGCGGTTGACCGTCTGTTTGAAGCCATCTTGAACCTTGAATCGGCAGAAGAGTGCTACGGCTTTTTTGAAGATATTTGCACCATTAAAGAAATTCAGGATATGTCTCAACGGTTAGAGGTTGCCATCCTTTTGCGCAATGGGCTTAACTATCAGGATATCTCTAAAAAAACCGGCGTCAGCACAGCCACCATCAGCCGCGTAAGCAAATGCCTCAATTATGGCAGCGGCGGTTATTCTGCCGCCATCGAAAAACTGGAAAGCTCGGAGAATTTGTAATATGAACAGTGTACTCACCAATGAAGAAAAGGTCATTTTTAATCTGCGCTCTCTTTATGACAGCTACGGCTACAGCCGCTTTAAGATGAGCAAATTTGAAGAATATGACCTATATGCAAAAAATAAAGACTTTTTGATTTCTGACAGCGTTATAACCTTTAACGATGCCAACGGCAAGTTGCTTGCCCTTAAGCCCGACGTTACCCTTTCAATTATCAAAAACTGTGACGAGGGCAAGGGTGTAAAAAAGGTTTATTATAACGAAAACGTTTACCGTCTTGCCAAGGGCACCCATTCTTTTAAAGAAATTATGCAGGTTGGTCTTGAGTGTGTAGGCGAGGTTGACGGCTATTGCATCGCAGAGGTGCTTTTGCTGGCCGCAAAAAGTCTTAAGCTCATATCAGAAAGCTGCTTGATTGATATTTCTCACCTGGGCATCGTCTCTGACATTATTGACCGTGAAAACGTAAGCGTTGATACTCGCAACCGCATTATCAAATGCATTGGTGAAAAAAACGAGCACGACCTTGCAAAAATATGCGACGAGGGCGCCATCAGTGAGGATTGCTGCTCTGCTCTTTGCACCCTGTGCAACACCTACGGCAAGCCCGAAAAGGTTATACCCCGACTTAAAGCTATGTCTGCGGTGGTTAATCCTCTGCTGGTTGCCCAGCTTGAGACGGTCGCAGATGCTCTTGAGAGCGAAGGCCTTAAGGATATGCTTAACATCGATTTCTCAGTTGTAAGCGACATTAAATACTACAACGGAATCACCTTTAAGGGCTTTGTTGAATCGGTGCCCGATGCCGTGCTTTCAGGCGGACAGTATGACCGTCTGATGCAAAAGATGGGCAAAAAGTCCAAGGCCATCGGTTTTGCCGTTTATACCGATTTGCTTCAGCGTCTCAATCCCAGCCATGCTCCTTATGACGTTGACACCCTTCTTATTTATGATGATGGCTGTGACGTTTCAAAGCTGCTGCAAGCGGTTTCTTCCATCAGCAGTGAGGGCTGCTCGGTATCGGCTCAAAAGCAGATTCCCGAAAAAATTACATTCCGCCGATTGATGAAATTTGACGGCAAAGAGGTGACCGAAATTGAAAATGCTTAACGTTGCCCTGCCTAAAGGCAGACTGGGCGAAAAGGTCTATGCCATGTTTGAAAAGGCGGGCTTTGAGTGCCCATCTATAAAAGAAAATAACCGAAAGCTAATATTTGAAAATGAACAGGCAGGCGTTCGGTATTTTTGGGTCAAGCCCTCGGATGTTGCCATTTATGTTGAGCGAGGCGCCGCAGATATTGGTGTTGCAGGCAAGGATATTTTACTTGAGTATGAGCCCGATGTTTATGAGCTGTTTGACCTTGATATCGGTAAATGCCGTATGGCCGTTGCCGCTAAAAAGGATTTTCGTGACAATCCCCAAAGCACCCTTAGAGTTGCCACAAAATTTTCAAACATTGCCCGCAGCTATTACGCTTCAAAGGGAAGAGACATTGATATAATTCATCTTAACGGTTCAATAGAGATTGCGCCCATTCTTGATTTGTCAGACGTTATTGTAGATATTGTTGAAACAGGCACCACACTTAAAGAGAACAATCTTGAGGTTTTTGAAACCATCGTTCCCATCAGTGCCCGACTGATAGCCAACAAATCGTCCTTTAAATTTAAGGGCGACATCATCGAAAAAATCGTGCGCTCATTGGCGACACAGACAGAGGTATAAACAATGATTAAAATTTTAAAATACGGTGAGGTTTCAAATGCCGACATCTTTGCCAGAGCAGTGCCTCAGATGAATGTTGAAGATATCGTAACCGATATAATTGCCAACGTAAGAAAATCGGGCGACCAAGCTCTCTATATGTATTGCGAAAGGTTTGACAGAGCAAAGCTCGACTCTTTGCAGGTTACAAAGGAAGAAATTGAATCGGCTCGCTCTGCCGTTGACCCCAAATTTATCGACATTTTGGAAAGAGCAGCCGAAAACATTCGCAAATTTCACCAAAAGCAGGTAAGAAACAGCTTTATTATAAATGACCAAGAGGGCGTTGTTATCGGGCAAAAGGTTATCCCCGTTGACCGCGCGGGCTTGTACGTGCCCGGCGGCACAGCCGCATATCCCTCAACCGTGCTAATGGATGCCATTCCTGCTAAAATTGCCGGCTGTAAAGAGGTGGTTATGGTTACCCCTCCCTCTGCTGACGGCTCGGTTAACCCCGTAATTTTGGCCGCCGCAAGTGTTGCAGGCGTTGACCGCATATTTAAGGTGGGTGGCGCACAGGCCATCGCCGCCTTGGCTTACGGCACCCAATCCATACCCAAGGTAGACAAAATTGTAGGCCCCGGCAACGCCTTTGTTGCCGAAGCCAAAAAGCAAGTGTTTGGCGTTGTTTCCATCGATATGATTGCCGGCCCCAGCGAGATTTTGATTGTGGCTGACGGCACCGTCAATCCCCGTCACGCTGCCGCTGATTTGCTCAGCCAGGCAGAGCACGACAAAATGGCAAGTGCCGTTCTCGTTACCGACTCTATGGATTTGGCAGAAGCGGTTCAAAAAGAGCTCGAGGTGCAAATTCCTATGCTTGAGCGCAGTGAAATTGCCCGCGAGTCCATCGACCGCAACGGTAAAATTATTGTTGCTGACAGCTTGAAGGTTGCCATTGACATTGCCAACGAGATTGCTCCCGAGCATCTTGAGCTTTGTGTTGATAACCCCTTCGATTATCTTGACCAAATTCGTCACGCTGGCTCCATCTTTATGGGCAAAAATTGCCCTGAGGCCCTTGGTGACTATTTTGCCGGACCTAACCACACCCTGCCCACCAGCGGAACGGCAAAATTTTCAAGTCCTCTTTCGGTTGACGATTTTGTTAAAAAGACTCAATACACCTATTACACTGCTGACGCACTTAAAAAAGTTGCCGAAGACGTGGCCTATTTTGCCACTAAGGAAGGGCTGACCGCTCACGCTAAAAGTGCCGTCATCAGAACCGAGGATGATAATTAATGAGCAAATTTTTCAGTCAAAAATATGCAAAGCTTGTGCCCTACACTCCGGGTGAGCAGCCAAGAGATATGCAATATATTAAGCTGAACACCAACGAAAAGTCGGATCGTAGCCATGTCGTTCTGTGAGCCAAG
>JAZRNV010000151.1:0-3178 GCA_045648425.1 Acutalibacteraceae bacterium
GTTTGACCGTGAAAAAGGCACCTACAAGTGCTACGATTGGAAGTTGGGCCTTTCAAACAACAGAGGTCTTTGTGCTTATGGTGATAAGATGTTTGCATCTATCGACAGTAACACCATTGCAATGTTCTCTCCTGCCGAAATTGTTGCCAAATACGGCAAAGAGGGCGGAGTAATAGAAACTTCACTTGTCAATATGCCTGAAGCTAAAAAGTTCTCGCTTAGCGGCAAAAGTGGTGCAATCGGCCCCGTTTCTGTTGCAAACGGCTATCTGTTCATTCAGGGTGGTCAAGTATCCAACCTGAGAGTTGCAGATATTTCCAATCTGTCGGGCAACTCGCTTTCTGTTGTCACTGCAGTTAATACCAACGCAATGGCAGGATATGCTATTGAGTTTAACGGTAAAACCGTAATGGCAATGGGTTACGCAGGCGTTGTATCTTTCAAAGTTAAATAAAACAAAATGGGGAGACACTTCGTAAAGAAGTGTCTCCTATCACATAGGTGTTGCCAACATTCTTAAGCTGATGGAGCTTCCCCAGCCCGAAGAGATGGACGGCACCTCAATCATTCTGTAATAATTAATGCAAAAACCTCCCCTATGGGTGCCTTTGGCACCCATAGGGGAGGTTGATTTTAGTTAGGATTATCACTTCTGCCCGTCAGGTAATCTAAAGAAACGTTGAAATAGTCTGCAATTCTGATTAATATTTCAACCTTGGGCTCGCGAGTCATCAGCTCATAGTTTTGATATGTCTTTTCTGTAATATCACAACAAATTGCGACTTGGTTTTGTGTTAATCCTCGCGCTTTGCGAAGCTGCTTTAATCGGTCAGCCAGTATTTTTCTCATACTCATCACCTACAATTGTTCTTGACAAGATAAGTATAGAGACTTATAATCGTAAATATACTAACGATTGTAGGTGCTTGCTTTGGCAGAATACTGTCTTGATTGTTGGAATAGAATTAACGGAACACAGGATAAAGAGGATATTTACGTAATTTCAAGACATTTGGAACTGTGCGAAGGTTGTGGAGAATTTAAGCCGATTATTATAACTTACAGAGTATATCGCAGGAATAAGATATTTTTTTGGAGGCACGTACTATTTGAAATTGCCCGTTTTTTTAATTGTTTTACTATGGCGGATTATCTTTTTACCAATTATAATTTATAAGTATTTTAAGAATAAAGAATCGAAATAGTGTCTTTGGGTGCTTTGTTCATAGTATTGACTTGTGTTTTGCAAACTGATATAATCAAGACTGAGGTGATTGTGTGAATAAAGCGCTTAAAACGGTACTTAAGTTCGTTTTGTTTTTCATTGCCGACGTAATTATAAGCTGGCTGTGGCTTACGGCTTTTGATATTTCACATTATTATGTGCTTATTATCGTTAAGGGCATAACATCTGCGCTTATATTCAAAACCTTTATCAAAAGCGTATTGATCGCGTCGATTATAAGCACCTTCACATCGGTGTTTACTGTTTTTTTAACGGAATATGCATTTGCGTTTATGTCTTTGGCAATAAGTGCATACATAGTATTAGATATAATTTTATTTTATTTATTATTCCTACTTATCATATGGAGTGTTACCTTCGTTATCTATCTTATACCCTGGTTGACATTCAAAAGCGTAAGAGAGTAAAGATTAGGAGATTATAAGTTGAGAGTAACCGATATGTTTCAAGAAAGATGCCCCCACTGCGGCGACAAGCTGTTTAAAAGAGACGGGTTTCATTCTTTTATGACATTGTACTATTGGCCCCGAAAATTATGGTGGTATCCTCCGGAGGTGCATTGCAAAAACTGCAATAAGATATCTTACCGTGCATATCCTATGAGCAAGCTGTATATGTGGAGCAATATTTTACAGTTTGCATCTGTTTTTGTTGTGACGGTTCCGCTTTTGTTTAGTGAAGTGTATAACTCTAACCCTGATTTGTTTATAATAATAGTGCTAGCTATTTATTTAGCTTTATGGGCGGGCACGTGGTTTGGTCTGCAATCCCGCGGCCTTTTCACCGATTATTACAGTTGCCCTCCGCTGGGGTCTAAATGCTTTGTTGTAAGTCTAAAGGATGCCGCAAACAAAAAGTATATGGTGCGCGGCTTCGTTTATGATATAAAGGCGCAGGGCAAGGCCGACGCCATCGTTCATTTGGAAGAAAAAGGGAAGGATGATTATCTGTTCAGAATAATCAAGGATGACGGGGCTTTGTTTACTGCAAACAGCGAAATCGAAATTATCACTCGAAACGGTCTTTCGGTGCCGGCTGTTATTGAAAGAGAATTTGTACCTGCATTTATAAAATAAAATCTCCCCTATGGGTGCCAAAGGCACCCATAGGAGAGTTCGATTTTTATTAATCCAAAGCTGTCAACAGCTCGCTAATATCTTGCATAATAACATCGGCCTTATGCTCCGATTCTTCCGCCATTGCCATATCAGTCTCACCGCTTAACACCAAAAGGGTGTTTATGCCTGCGTTGTTTCCGCAGGCAATGTCGGTATAAAGACGGTCGCCTATAAGCAGGGCCTGTTCCTTTGCGCAGCCCCACTTTTCAAGGGCCAGGTCAACCATCAGAGGGTTGGGCTTGCCGATAACTATGGGTCTGCGTCCTGTGGCGTTATAAATCATATCGCACACCGAGCCGCAGTCGGGCACGTATCCGTACTCGGTGGGGCAGACCATATCGGGGTTAGTGGCGATATAGGGCAGCTTTTTATCAAGCAAAAGTATGCTCATATCCTCAAGCTTTTGAAAGGTCAGCTCGGTATCAAAGCCGCAAACAAGGCAACCGATGCCCTCCTGACGACGGTCGGTGACATTAAGCCCTGACGAGATAAGCTCATCCTTTAGGGACTGAGTGCCGGCGACATAAATCAGACAATTCTTATGATGCTTTTTTAGATAAAAAGCGGTGGCCTGGGATGAGGTCAAAAAATCCTCTTTGCAGGAGGTAATGCCCAGCTTTTTCAGCTTTTCAACATAGGCGCTGACACTTTTTGACGAATTGTTGGTCATAAAAAGGTAGCGGTTGCCCTTCTCCTTTATTTTGCTGAGAAAGGGCAGGGTGGACTCAAAAAGTCGGTCACCCAGATAAATAGTGCCATCCATATCCAATAAAAACAGTTTAATTTGCTTTGCGTCAAACATAGTTACCTCACA
>JAZRNV010000152.1:0-1707 GCA_045648425.1 Acutalibacteraceae bacterium
AAAACCATACAAAAAACCATACATTGAAAAATAAAAAAGCCCCGCGAGCCTTGAGCCCGTGGGGTTTGCGTTGGTGGAGATGATGGGAGTCGAATCAAGCGCCTTGAGTCCACCCGTGGACTAAAAACGCCCCAAAATGCCTATTTTTCGAGGGTTGTCCTTTTACACCCTTGAGATTGTGCGCCCAGGAAATACAAAAAGTCATACAAAAAACCATACAATAAAAAAGGACCCCCGCCTTGATGACGAGGGTCCCGTTTATGATAATCGCGCCGCTTATTGAGAAATCAAAAATGATTATATGACAGAATAAGGGATTGAGGTTACTTTTGTATGAAAAAACGGCGCGACGATCGTCAGACCTTAATCATCCATTTACCAAACGCCCAGCCCGTGCGGCCGTTATAGGTGGTACGATTCCAACCGTTATTGTGAGCCGTGACCTTGACGATTGAGCCGTTAGGCATCGAGGCAATAACCGCCGCCTTGTCATTCGGAGCCACGCGCAAACGCAAATTAGAGCCGTTTGTCTTGACCTTGTAGGTCTCGACCGTCGGGCCAGGTGCGGGAGCGGGCTCGGGTGTCGGTGTCGGCTCGGGTGCGGGCGGGTTGATCTCGTCGGCGAATCTCGGGGTAATAAATCCCCTTGTATATTTCGCATTGACTTTGACAGTCCTCACACCGACCGCGTCGTTTTTATTTCCCTCCGTGACCTTAAAGGGATTCCCCGCCTCGGTGCCGATGCCCGTGTGATCGTGGCCCTTGACATCCTCGGGCGGGTTGCCCGAATCTTTCCAGTCGTAGATTATAATGTCTCCGATAATCGGGTTGTAATCATCGCGCTCGACCCAAATCCCCGCGCCCTTTGCCTTTTCAATTAAAGAGTGGGGACCCGTGCCGCAAGAGCAATCGACGGGGACCCCGACCGAATCCTTGAGGGCGTTGTCGGTCTCCTGGGCCACGGCTCCGACAAACATCGCACACCAAGCCGTTGAGCTGTCAGCCTTGCGGCCTTTGTCACACGCCTTGTTATAATCGGCAACAATCTGTTTATGCCCTTTCGAGCCCTCTTTTGTACCGACCCAGGAAAGGGCTTTATTGACAAATTCCTCACGCCTCGACATCGTTCTCACCTCCCGCGTTGAGCTTTGCATATTTTATCGAGCTCACCCCGACGAGGGCGCCGATAAAGGTCGCCACGGCCGCCACGGTCGCGCCGATCGGGACCGTATAATCAGCCAGGCCCCAAATCTGACCGACGGCGAGGATTAAGGTCGCAAGAGCGGGCAATAATACCGACGCGGTCCATTTGAGGACATCGTAAACCTTGTTATTGAAAATCATTTTGTTGCCTCCTTGTTAGCTTGAATAATGTCAAGGCGATCGTGAGCCGCGTTGACCTTTTGCTCGACGATGATTAGGCGGTCATTAAACTCGTTATGTTTTTCGACCTTTGCGGTGAGGTCGGTGATTTTCTCGAGCATATACCGCATCCGCTCATCAATTATTTTGTCGTGAGCCTTGTTGCTTGTTACCGTCGCGACGATTGTCGGGATTGCGACTAATAACCCGCTGACAGCCGCCGCGATTAGATTGACCCAGGCGTCGGACATATACATCACCCCCAATTAAAAAACGGCGCCCGATGATCTCGGGGCCGTTATGATTTAGTGTTATCGTTTCAATTCCTATTTTGGTGAATTTACT
>JAZRNV010000153.1:0-9930 GCA_045648425.1 Acutalibacteraceae bacterium
GCTGTTGAGGGTGCACCCGCAGTCACAGCACAGGGCGCAAAGAAACCTCAGATGAGCACATCGTTTGAGCCCGTAACACTTGCCCTGTCTAAGATCGCGGCATACATCAAGGAAACTGATGAGATCCTGGCTGATGCCCCCTTCCTTGCCTCTGAGGTTGCTAATACCCTTGTTTATGAGGTAGGCAAGGCCGAAGATACAGAAATCATCACGGCTATTGCGGGCACAACAGGAATCGGCGCTGAAACATACGACGGCACCACCGTAACATTTGCGGATGGTATTCTTGCCTCAATTCTCAAGATTAAGGCGGACAGCGCTTATGATGCAAATGTCGTATTTGTCAACCCCGCTGACCTTTTTACCCTTCTCACAGCAAAGGACCTCAATGGTCAGTACTACGGCGGCGGCTACTTTGTAGGCCCCTACGGCAACGGCACAGCAAACATCCCCGCAAGCATTTGGGGTGTTCGTATCTTTGCCTCATCTGACATTACACAGGGCGAGGCGCTTGTTTGTGCCCGTGAGGCTGTCAAGGTATGGAAGAAGGGCGGCCTTGATGTAAAAATCTATGAGCAGAACGAGGATGATGCCCTTTATAACAGGGTCACCCTGTTGGGCGAGGAGCGCCTTGCGGCGGCTGTCGTTGACCTCAAGGGTGTTGTACTTCTTGCGGCAGAGTAAATCGACTTTTTAAGGGCCCCTGACCGGGGGCCCTTTTTCAAAACTAAAGAAAGGAGGCCCGCATAAATGAAAATCTACACGGTGAACGGCCGCAAGGTGTGGCTCGACAAGGCCCCTGAGGGATATGTAGAGCCCGTCAAGGCTGACAAGCCCGCAGATGACATCATCAAGGCTGAAAAGGCGGAGCCCGTGGCAAAGGCCAAAAAGGCAACGGCTAACAAGTCAAGAAAATCAGGAGGCAATAAATGAGCGATTTTTCAAACCCCAAATTGACACCCTGGGGGTATATTGCCGACGGTGAAACGATCGCAGATTTTATCACGGTCAATGACTTTGTTAGTTTTACGGGCGGCAAATTCAGCGCAAGTGACACGCGCATTGCGGCAAACATACCGAGTGCGACCCAGGCAATCCGCAACTATTGCGGGTGGCACATCGCGCCCTCGCTTGTTTGTGGCATTTTTTGCCGTGTTGCTGACTTGCGCAATGTTATTGTCGGCCCTGATTTGCTTATACAGATCCCGGCAAACTTTGTGTCAAGTGTCAGCAAGGTTGTTATCAATGCAAGCCTTGACCCTGACACTGGCGATTATGTCGGGGACCTGATGACGGAATACGACATCGCCCCGGGCGGCTTGCTCAGGGTTTACGATGTCAACAGGGTTGACCGTAAAAGCAAAGTGTTTGTCAAATACACTGCGGGCCTTAGCGGTGATGACATACCCGCAATTAAGGAGCTAACCGCTGACCTTGTGACACATTCAGTCACAAGCCCCTACGGGGTCAACAGTGAGGCTGTTGGCGGGGTCAGTGTATCTTATAATGCCACCTGGGCGGGTCAGTCATCCACAGGGCTGACAAACAACACGCGCGAGGTCCTGGAGCCTTATAAACTGAGGGGGGTGTTCTAAATGCTACCCGCTTTTTGTAACCAGGAAATCACGCGCATACGACCGGGCACAACGACCGCAAGGGGCTCAGTAATACCAAATTGGGCCGCCGAGGCGGTTGACACCTTAAAAATAGGCGGGTGTTCAATTCAGCCCGCGGCAACAGCCTTGTCCCAGGATGGGCGCGTTTTGGGTATAAGCGAATCAATGACCGCTTATTTGCCTGAGGGCGCTGATGTCAGACCGGGTGACCGCATAATGTTTGAGGGTCAGGTTTTCACAATAAACGGCGAGCCCAAAGTGTGGGCGGCACCTTTTAGCCTGTCGCACATACAGCTCAACCTCGTCAGGTGGGAGGGCTGATTATGTCTGATATTAGGCTGACTTTTGACAGTGCGGGTTTTCGCGCCTTGCTACTGTCTGACGGTGTGCGGGACCTTGTGGCTGACACATCAAACACAATAGCACAGCGGGCCAACGCAAACGCGGGCGGTGACGGTTACGAGGCCTCGGTTGAGGTCGGCGGTTACGGCGGCGGTAGGTGGCTCGGTTTTGTGCACAGTACGACAGCCGCGGCGGTAAAAGCCGAGGCCGAAGATAAAGCATTGACAAGGGCGGTGACACAATGAGCATAAACATACTACGACCCGTTGACATTGAAAACGAGGTCCGCCTTGCGCTTAGCGATCATCTGACCGCTTATGTCAGGCCCTTGCCTGTCGGGTTTGCCTTGCCCTCGGTGTTGGTGACAGCAACGGGCGGCAATACGGCCGACACGATCGATACCTTCACGGTTGTAATTGACTCAAGGGCTGAAACCGATGAGGCCGCAATTGATACACTGCGGACCGCAATAGGTGTGCTCGAGGCACAGGCGGCGCAACAGGTCGGCGCCTTGCGCAGTGTCAATGTCAACAGCCTGGCGCGGTGGGGGGCAGACCCCGCGCGCCCTGACCTGAAATTATGCACCGCGACCCTGATTATCAGGGCACATCGCGAGCGCGTAACAATACCATAAAAACATAGGAGGAATTACTTATGGCAAGTAATAAAGTAAACCTGGGCATTGGTGCCGTTACGGGTATGTTTTACACAGCCCCCGCGGGCACGGCCCTTCCGTCATACCCCGGTGAAACACTGGCGGCTGACTGGGTAGAGTGCGGCGCCGTATCTGATGCGGGCCTGACCTGGGCAACAGGTAAAGACAGTGACCCGCTCCGCAATTGGGCAAAAGAGGTCGAGCGCCTTATTGCCTCAGATGAGGGCGGCACGGTAACAGCGCCCCTTCTTTACACGGAAGAAGATACCCTCAAGACTATCTTCGGCGCTGATAATGTAACGATCACCGCCGCAGATGCAACCCACGGCAAGATCACAAGTGTGACAGTGGCGCCCGGTGTATCAGCCGCGCCTCAGGCATTCCTGTTCCTGATGAAAGACGGCGACGACCTTTTAATGTTGGGCACATCAAAGGGTATGCTTCGTGATGTCAGCGACATTACAATGAGCCCCACTGAGGCAATTGTATGGGAGTGCACAATTGAGGCGGCTTCCTGGACCTTTGCTAAGAATGACGGACAGCTCGCATAACAACAAGGGGGTAAACTATGCCAAAATTCAACCTCAACGCAAAAAGGGCCAACAGGCCCGCAAAAGAAATGTTTGAACTCGAGCTCGATGACAAGGTGTTCAAAATACCGCTCGGGTCAGATATTTTGTATGATGACCTCATCGGCCTTGAAACCACTTCGGGACAGCGCGCCTTTTTTGGCCGCTATATACCCGCTGATGTAATGAGCACCCTGACGGTGGCTGACATTACAGACATAATGAACGCGTGGTCCGAGGCAACGACAAAGGCGGCGGGTGTTTCAACGGGGGAATCATCGGCCTCGCGCGATTTGTAAAAGATCACGGCGAGGCGGTCAACTTTGACTTGATGACCCGCACATCATACACCCTTGATGACCTGGGGGGCTCCCTTAAATGGGGGGCCCTCAAGTCATTTATTAAAAATGTAGGCCCTGACAGCGCAACAGCGCGCGACCTGGGCAAGCAGACCGGGTGGGAAAACACATTAAAAACCAATGTTATCCTGGCCGATATATACGACCTTTTGCAAGTCATTAACAGCAATATTGTAGCGCTTGCAAATAAGGGTAAATCAAGAAAGCAAATTAAACCCTACCCGCGACCGGGCAAGGGTGATGATAAAAAGCGCAGAATTGGCAAGGGTGCTGTCACCCTTGAGGCAATGCGCGACTTTATAAGGAGGCGGACTAATGCCTGACGGTAATAAAATCAATGTGGGCAATGCTTATGTCACGATCATCCCGAGCCTTGAGGGCGCGCAACAGTCTATAAGTGAACAGTTAGGCGCCTCAGCGGGCCCCGCGGCAAAGGCTGTCGGTGAACAGTCAGGACAGGACTTCGGCAATGCCTTAGCAACAGGCATTAAGGCAACGGCCGCAGTAATTGCGGCGGCCACTGCGGCGGTGGCGGGTGCCGCGATCGCAACAGGCAAGGCCTTTATACAGGCGGCAAACGATGTCAGCGAGTGGGGCAATACCATTGACAAAGAATCCCAAAAAATGAATATGACCGCGGAGGGTTATCAGACCTGGGCTTTTATTCTTGAACACGCGGGCGCCTCAATTGACGGTATGAAAACCGCAATGAAAAAACTCACGATAGCGGCCGAAGAGGGCAATGATGCTTTTAGCGCCTTAGGTATAAGTCAAGAACAGTTAGCCGCGATGACCCCGGAGGAAACCTGGGCGGCAACTATTGAGGCCTTGCAAAATGTCGCTGACGAAGGCGAGCGCACGGCCCTGGCAAATGAATTATTGGGCAAGGGTGCTGTCGAACTTGCGCCCCTGTTCAATATGACCGCGGCTGAAACTGACGAACTTAAAACCCAGGTAAAAGAGCTCGGCGGTATTATGTCTGATGATGCGGTCAAGGCGGCCGCAGAATATCAAGATGAGCTCCAAAATATGCGGGTGGCGCTTGACGGTGTAAAAAATAATATGATGTCAAAATTCTTGCCCGGTATGTCGCAAGTTATGAAGGGCCTGTCAATGGTATTTTCAGGCCAGGGCGGCATTGAAGAAATCAAACAGGGCTTGTCAGACATCACCGCAAACCTTGTCGAACTGAGCCCTCAGTTTTTCGAGATAGCAAGCGCAATAGTTATGTCGGTCCTGGAGGGTTTTGGCGCAATGCTACCCACTGCGGCGGAGTCGATTTTTGGCTTTATCAGTCAGGCCTTAGTCACGGTCACAGGGCTCATCCCTCAATTATTGCCCGTGATTACATCAGCAATAACAAGCCTGATGTCAACAGTTTTGGAATGCTTGCCCCTGATTACATCAAGCCTTTTAACGGTTGTCACAGACCTTATCACCTGGCTTGCAAGCGGGGACAATGTAAAGACATTCACCAACGGTGTTGTAAAACTTGTCAGCACTGTTGCAAGTCAGCTCGGGCTCGTTTTGCCCGTGTTATTGCCCGCTGTCGTCAGCATAATTGGTGATGTAGCAAAGACCTTGACGGCACCTGACAACCTGGCAATTTTACTCAATGCCGTTTTACTTTGTGTAGGTGCTGTCATTCAAGCGCTCGTAAACTCGGTGCCTGAATTTGTGGACTACTATGTCGGCCTGATTACAAACATCAAGGATGTCATTATAGGCCTTTATAATTGGGTTGTGCCCTATATTTCACAGGGGCTCAATGCGGTCCTGGGTCTGTTCAATTCTTGGGGCGGTAGCATAAAGTCATTTTTTGCAAATATTGTGTCAAGTATTACCTCGACCATTAGTTTGTGGGTAGGCAATATCAAGGCCACAATAAACAACTTTGTAACAGGCATATATAACACCGTTACAATGTGGCTTTACAATTTGCAGAACGGCTTTATAAACGGGTTTAATTCAATTGCTACCTGGGTTGGTAATATCTTAGGCTCAATAGGTCAATTTGTCGGTGATGTCATAAACACCCTGGCGGGCTTGCCCGGTCAAATTGTATCAATTGGCTCAGATATGGCCGAGGGCTTAATTAACGGCCTTGATGTCGACTGGGTAATAGATCAAGTCAAGAAATTGGGCAAAAAGGCGATTAAGGCCTTGAAGGAAACCCTGGGAATCGCAAGCCCCTCAAAGGAATTTGAAAAAATAGGTTATTTTTCGGCGCTCGGTTTTGGCGGCGGTTGGGCTGATGAAATGGACAATGTATCAGCAGAAATGACCGACCAAATGAACGACCTCACAGGGTCTATGACCGCCGAGGTTAGCGCCTACGGCGCGGGCGGTGCCGCGACGGTAGATAATACCACAATTAACCGCGGGCCTGTCACGATGAATATATACGGCGCAGAGGGTCAGGATGTCGGCGCGCTTGCTGACATCATCGCGGAGCGCCTGGGCGAAGATACCGCAAGAAGGGGGGCTGTCTATGCCTAAACTGTTTAACTTTACCACCAACAGGCGCGGCCTTTTGGTATATGGGGGCGAGGCCTCGGATGATTTGGGCATAGTTTGCACCGAGGCCCCCGCCTTTGAGCGCCCCACGCGCAAACAGACCGTTTACACGGTGCCTGGGCGCAACGGGTCAATTATCTATCAACAGAACGCGTGGAACGATGTCACGCGCACATATAAGGTTTATGTCGCAGATACGGCCGACAAGGACCTTGCTGACATTGCAAACGGGGTCGGGGCCTGGCTGAATTCAAAAAGCGGTTACAACCGCCTCGAGGACTCGTTTGAGCCTGATGTTTACCGCCTGGCATATTACGCGGGCGGCGATAACATCGCAAATAGTATGATGCAATACGGGTCAGCCGTTTTGCGCTTTACTTGTCGGCCTGAGCGCTTTTATAAAGACGGTGAAAACGCAATTGAAGTCAGCAACGGTGACAAGATCGCAAACGACACAAGGTTTGCAAGCAAACCCCTGATTTATATTGAGGGGTCAGGTGAAATCAGCCTGTCAATAAACGGTGCAACGATCACGGCTGACATTGATGATTATATTTATATTGACTGCGAAACGATGAACGCATACAGACAGCCCGCAGAAAATATGAACGCAAACATAACAGGCACCTTCCCGACTATTGCGCCGGGAGTGTCAAACATCAGCATAACAGGCGCGGTGACAAAGGCAACTATAACACCGCGATATTTTACTATTTAAGGGGCGGCAAATGATACCTATTTTATTTGACAGCATAACTGAGGGCCAGGTGCCGACAAATTACGGGCTCGGTGTATTGTCTGACACGATCGCGGCTGAAATAACCGAGGAATTAAATGGGGCCTTTGAATTGTCGCTGACCTATGCGGCCGACGGCATACACGCGGCCGACATTCAGCCTAACAGGTTTATTTTGGCTAAGCCAAATTATACAAGCGCCCCCCAGGTTTTCAGGATTTACCGGGTGGGTAAAAATATCAAGGGCAAATTTGAGGTCAAGGCACAGCACATCTCCTATGACCTGAGCGGCAAGGTAATAACAAGCGGGTCCGCCTCATCAGCGGCCGAGGCTTGTGTTTTACTTGGCGCAAAGGCGGGCGCGTTTACCATTGACACAGACAAGACCACCGCGGGCCTTTTTAACATAGAGGCCCCGGGCTCGGTCAGGTCGTTTTTTGGTGGCAAGGCGGGCTCTATGCTTGATGTATACGGCGGGGAATGGCTGTTTGATAACTACACGGCAAGCCTTAAAGCGGCGCGCGGTATGGACCGCGGTGTAACTGTCAGATACGGCAAAAACCTGACCGACTTGTCCCAGGTGCTTGATATCTCAAACCTTTGCACAGGCATTGTCCCATATTATATTGACCCTAACGGCAATAAAACTGTTGGGGACAAAGTGTCGACAGGGTTGGTGCTTGATGTCGTCAGGGACCTTGCAATTGACTTTTCAACTGACATAGATCCTGACAGCTCGGTGACGATCGCGGACCAACTTGCCAACAGGGCGGCGCGATACATCGCAAATAATAACCTCATCACGGTTGCTAATTCTATCACCCTTGACTTCGTGCAAATGCAAGGCCTAACAGAACGGGTGGACCTGGGTGATACGGTGCACATTTACTTCGAGCCGCTTAATATAACGGTTAGCGCTAAGTGCATAAAAACGGTGTGGGATGTCTTAGAGGATAGATACACTAAAACCACTTTTGGCGCGGCCCGTGCTAACATCGTTGACACGATCGCGGCCAACAGCCAGGCGGCGGCTAATTCAGCCTCAAGGGCCTATGTCAACGAATCAAGCCAACTGATAACAGGCAACAAGGGCGGTTATGTCATCTTAGATGATGACGACGGTGACGGCAAACCCGACCAAATTTTAATAATGAACACTGATGATAAAGCGACTGCGACTCAGGTGTGGCGATTTAATAAGGGCGGCCTCGGTTACGGCACAAGTTATCAGGGGCCTTTTGACGATATAGCCCTGACTTCTGACGGGAAAATCAATGCCTCGAGAATTGTGACAGGCACCTTGACGGCTAATGTCATCAAGGCGGGTGTATTGTCTGACAGCCAGGGCAACAGCTCAATAAATATGACGACAGGCCGCGCGCGGATGGAATATTTTCAGGCAAAAAACAGCCTTGAGCTCCTGAATGATAACGACACTCGCAAAGGTATTTTTTATGTTGACGGCTCGGGCAATACCCTTTTATATATGAGGGCCGCAAGCTCCGACACCTACCTTGTCAAAATTTGGGCCAACGAGGCAAACGGCGCGGGTGTATTTCAGCTCCTAAAGACTGACGGCACATTGATAAACGAGGCGGGGCAGACACCCGCGGGCGGCGGCGGTTACGGCATACGCAACTCAAGCGGGGTTGTTGTTGGCCGCCTTGAATCACAGAACGGCGGCGCCTATTTCAGCCTTGCTGATGATGTCGGGACCCAAAATATTTATATGTCGGGCACTGTTGGAGAAATTGTTTGTGTATCATTGGTGCAAACATCATCCCGCAAGGTAAAAGATAACATCAAGCCCCTTGACGATGCCGACAAGATCCTTGAGCTCGAGGCGGTCAGGTTTGATTATAAAAATAGGGCCCTGGGCACCGACAAGCGCGGTTTTATTGCCGAAGATGTCGCGCAGATATTACCGGGGCTTGTGTCACCTGAAACCGACGACCACCCCGCGAGTCTTGACTACTTGCAAATGATACCTTATTTGCAAGCGATCATAAAAAGGCACGACAGCGAAAACAAGCGCCTCAGGGCTGAAATTGATGAACTAAAAGCACAGGTCAATGACCTGGCAGAAAAAATAAAAGCAATGGAGGGCTAAAAAATGGAAATTATCAACCTCAACTTGATACCGGGCAAGGCCTGGCCTGTTTGCCACGCATCACAGTTTGACACCGGGCGCGAGATCCGTATAAACCTTTTTGAGGGCGCGGCTGTTTATGTGCTTAGCGGTGATGAGGTGGTCGATGTCATCATCAAAAAGCCTGACGGCAACCAGGTGACAGAAACCCTGACCAACACTGCGGACAGTTATGTTGTTATTGTCACAACAGAACAGATGACCGCTTGCGAGGGTGCAAACCTGGGCGAGGTCAGGATCACCAAAGGCGCACAGGTCATCGGGTCGCTGAATTTTATACTCGAGTGCGAAAAATCACCTGATACGGGCATAGAAAGTCACAGCGAAATAAACAACCTTGAAACCCAGGTGGCCGCTATCGTCGCAGATCAATACAGCGCCGAGGATGTCATATTCGACAGCGCCCCCACCCCTGGCCACGGTGTAGGCTTTGCGGTAACCTCGGAGGGTGTAAAAGATGCAATTGATAACGCGGTTGGTGGTTTGACTATCCCCGAGGAGCTTGACGATTTAAGCGATGTTATAATAACAAGCCCCACCAACGGCGAAATCCTTGTTTTTGACGGCGCGGAATGGGTAAATCAAGCAAACCCCGCGAGCACGGCAAATTTTGCGGCTGATTATGATGACACGGCAACCTATAACACAAATGACAAGGTTATCTATAACGGCCTTTATTACATCGCGCTCGAGGATAGCATAACGGGAGCCTGGGACCCGACAAAGTGGGCATTGACCACGGTGAGCGACCTCACAGGAGAAACCCTCCCCCTCACCACCAACCCCGCAGACGGAACTGTTAGCGAGGCGATAGGGGACCTCTCCGACCTCACGACCACGAATAACGATAGTTTGGTCGAGGCGGTGAATGAGGTTGACGGAAAAATCACAAAACCTTCAAAAGTTTGGAGCGGTACAAAGTATACGGTTAGCGATACCATTACAATCCCAAACTACGACAGCACAAGATTTTATGTCCTTGAATTC
>JAZRNV010000154.1:0-14317 GCA_045648425.1 Acutalibacteraceae bacterium
GCAGTTTTGCAACTGAAAATTTTGCCCCAATGCAAGTCTTTTGCCTGCGGTAATACTTTGTGTATTACAAAGGAAAAAGTTGTAGCAGTGGGGTGAAATTTTGTTTCAAAACCGATTTCGTCCCTAATCACAACTCCCTAAATCACTCGGGGTTGTTTTTATTCCATTATAAATTCAGCAATATCTTCTATTTTACAGTTAAGAGCTTTGCATATTTTATCAAGGGTTTTTGTTTCAATATTTTCGTTTGCTTTTAGGCGGCGCACGGTTTTGCTGTCGATACCGCATTTTTCCCGCAACGTGTAGGTAGAAACTCCCTTTTTCTGCATCGTTGCCCAAAGTCTGTCAAAAACTATCATAATTAAACCCCCTTGACAGTTTTTATTATGGGGGTTATAATCTCAAATATTAAGGGGATATAATCCCCATATCGCATTGTGAGGATTATTATGGTTTGTACATTTTTTGGGCATAAAGATTCGCCAAACGAAATAGGGCCTGTGTTAAAATCAACTATTATAGACCTGATTGAAAACAAAAACGCATCGACCTTCTACGTTGGAAACAACGGCAATTTTGACAGTTTAGTCAAAAAATTGCTTATAGAAATCAAAAAGCTCTACAATATTGATTTCACAGTTGTGCTGGCTTATATGCCGAGGCAAAGTGATGATTGTGACACCTTGTATCCTGAAGGCTTGGAAAATGTTCCGCCGAGGTTTTGTATATCTGCCCGAAATAACTGGATGATTGAAAATAGTGATTACGTAGTCACATACGTCACACGTTCCTTTGGTGGATCAGCACATTTCAAGAGCATCGCAGAAAAGAAAGGCAAAACCGTAATAAGTCTTGGTCAATAGTTATACCGCAATTATTTCTTAAAAACGGATGAGACAGCATTTCTCATTCGATGTTGATTAGTAGTTATGTATTAGGCGATTTGACATAACGGCAAAACAACCCCGAGTGAAATCACTCGGGGTTTTATGTGCGGCGCGCCGTAATAAAAGCCCTATCACCATCGGCGTTATCCGGCGAGTGATAGGGCCAAAATTCATATGCAGTAAGTACGTATTACTTGCGGACGTTGTCCGCCCACCGGGTGCTACCCGGTTATTTGCGACGCATTTTTATTTTATCGGGGATTGTTTCGGGCTGCTCCTTGCGGCGACGGATATCACGCACAAAGCTGCTGAGCAGACAAACCGCAACAACAATGGCGGCAATAGCCACGATGGCACAAATTATACGAACAACCAGATAATAGCCACCCTCGTTGCCTTTTTCGGCCACGCGCTTAACGTTGAAGGAGCCGATCAGCTCAAGCTGTTCATCCTTTTCGGATTGGCTGAAGGATGATGAGGAGTTGTAATAAATAAGGGCATAGCATTTTCCGCCCACCACCGTTATGTTTTGCACATAACAGAAGGCGTCGGCCACCTCAACGGTATAGGTCAAAAACTTTTGGTTGTTTTTGGTGGTTATGCGACTGTCCACAAGGCGCCCATCCTCAAGGGATAGCTGCTCTGACATAAGGTAAAGCAGCTCGCTGAGCTGTTCGTCATTGGCACCGGTGAGATTTTTAACCTCTTTTGAGAGGTCGCTTTCCCACGTTTTTACCTGCACCTGATGCTGATTATCGGCATCGGCTGCATAGAGAACTATGCCCGACTCCTCCATTCTTAGTCGAAAGGATTTGACAGAATAGCCCAAGCGCTTAATAAACTCTTCGTTTTTAGACAGGTTGGTGCGGTTTATAAGGGTGTAATCATCCGACAGCGTGATGCTGAAGCCATACTCATCGTCTTTATAGGCATTGCTCTTTGCGCTGACGGGCATAACCGAAAAAACCACAGCCGTTATAACCGCCGCAACAAATGCCAAAACACGCTTCATTCACCGCACCTCCTTTGTTTTATCTTTTGTTTTTAACCTCTGCGTTGTTTGGCAGCGGTAACTGTGTTTTGCATAAGCATTGTAATGGTCATGGGGCCTACTCCACCGGGAACGGGAGTGATGGCCGATGCCACTGCGCTTACAGCATCATAATCTACATCACCGCACAGCTTGCCCTCGCTGTTGCGGTTCATACCCACATCAATAACCACCGCGCCCGGCTTAACCATATCGGCGGTAACAAAATATGCCTTGCCCACAGCCGCCACAAGTATGTCAGCGGTGCGGCAAATTTCGGCAAGATTTTGGGTGCGTGAATGGCAAACGGTAACGGTTGCATTGGCGTGAAGCATCAGCATTGCCATGGGCTTGCCCACAATATTACTGCGGCCGATAACCACGCAATGCTTGCCTGCAACATCTATGTTGCTGCGGCGGATAAGCTCCATCACACCTGCAGGGGTGCAGGGCAAAAAGCTGTAATCACCTATCATAATTTTGCCCACATTGACGGGATGAAAAGCATCTACATCCTTTTCGGCAGAAATAGCATTAATCACCCTTTTTTCATCAAGATGACGGGGCAAGGGAAGCTGACAGAGAATTCCGTCAATATCTTCTCTTTTGTTTAAGGTGTCAATAAGCTGCAGCAGCTCCTCTTCGGTTGTTTCGGCAGGCAGGGCATACTCTTCCGAAAGCATACCCAGCTCGGCGCAGGCCTTTTTCTTGTTGTTGACATAGACTCTTGATGCAGGGTCATCCCCCACAATAATAACCGCAAGGCCGGGGGTGATGCCCTTGCCCTTAAGCTCGTCAACCTGTGCTTTTATGTCGGCGCGTGTTGCCGCGCTTATAGCTTTTCCGTCGATTATCATTATACCGTTTCCTCGCTATCATAATTAAAGGTGTATTTTGCGGCCTCCTGTGCGCGAAGACGGCGGTTGCCCATTATATAATCATAGGCGTAGCTTGCCTCGGCCAGCTTAAGCTTAGCACGGATGGCTGCATCTTCTTCCTCCTGCTCGTCATCCTCAAGCGGCTGGGAAGAAAGCACCTTTTTGGTCTTTTTATCCTCTTTGCGCTGACGCTTTTTAAGCTGCTTGTCGGTAAGCTCTTCAGTTTCTTCGGTTTCTTCACCCTGTGCAATAAGCTCTTCGCACTCGGCCTTGATGGCTTCAAAGGCCTCGGTTACCTTTTGGTCGTCATCCTCCCACTCGCAGCCCAACAGCTCATAGGCGCGGTCAAGCACCTCTTCGTCGTCAAAGGTATTGCCGAACTGGCTTTGATATTGCTCGTCCTTTTCCTTTGAGTGAGAGCGCAAAATGAAATAGACGGACAATCCCGAAACAACCAGCGCAAAGGCAACAACCTGGGAGGCGCCCAGCTTGCCGAATCTGAGTATAAACTCTTGATTGCGCATTCCTTCAAGCCAAAATCGGCCGAAGGAATAAAGCACAATGTAAAGTGAGAAAATCTGACCTGAAAAAGCCCTCTTTTTGCTGACGGCGTTAAGAATTATGAAAATGGTCAGGCACATCAGCGATTCATACAAAAACAAAGGATGCACCTGCTCGTAGCCAATACGGCTGCCGCTGATGCCGAACCAATCGCTGCCTGTGGGCAGACCGTAAACCTCTTGATTGATAAAGTTGCCCCAGCGACCAACACATTGACCGATAAGAAAGCCCAGTGCGGCCAAATCAAACATATCGAGCACCTTAACCTTGCGTACCCAAGCGGTAATTCCGCCCAAAACGAAGGCGCCGATTATGCCGCCGAAAATAGCAAGGCCGCCGCTGTGAATGCCGCAGATGTACTTGATTTTTTCGCCGAAGGTGGGAAAATTGGAAAGGGGTATCTTATCGAATATAATGTAGAAGCCGCGAGCACAGACAATAGCTCCGATCAGGCCTACAATTATAACGTCAATCATCTTATCAACGTTAATGTTAAGGCGCTTGGCATTTCTGAAGCCGTAAATAAGCGCCAGAGTAAAGCCGACAGCAATAATTACGCCGTACCAATAGACTGAAAAGCCGCCTATTGTAAACGCAATTCTGTCAAACTCAAACTCCCAACCGAAAAGGTTGTAATGCATAGCCATTTGTAATCCGGACATTTTTTATCCTCCTAAAATCAGGACTGTGTGGGGGTGATAACCGAAAGTGCCATACGCTCAGGTCTTAACTGGCAAGCAAGGCGCTGAGCTACATCCTCAAGGGTTATTTCGCTAAATACCTTCTGCACGTCGAAGGGAGCATAGCCCTCCATAGCGGCAGAAACAAGGGCGGATGTCACCCTTTCTACGCTATTATACAACATAATGTTGCGTCCGTAAAGAGCGTTTTTTGCTCTTTCAAAATCTTCGGCATCAATGCCCTCTGCCTTAAGCCGCTCAATTTCGGCGGTTATGGCTGCCGCAACCTGTCGGGGGTCGCTGCTCTCGCCCTCAAAAATTTCAACGGCATAGCCGTAGCCGGTGAAATATGAGGCATCAAAGCGGTCGTTAACCAGCCCCTGCTCCAACAAGGTGTTATAGAGCCGACCCGATTTGCCTGCGATTATTTCAAGCAGAACGTCGGTCTCAATCTTTTCTTTAAGGGTCTTTTGAGGAGTGGGACAATCCTCTTTAAAGCCAATGTTGAACAAAGGAAGGGAAACAGGCATGGCCTTTTCCACCTCAACCCTCAGCACACCCGACTGCTCGGTAAAGGTGCCTCGCTCTATCTCAACACCCTCGGCATCGGCAAACACCTCATCCACCTTGTTAAGAATAAATTCGGGGTCAACATTGCCGGCGATGCACAAAAACATATTTGAAGGATTGTAAAAGGTGTTGTAGCACTTATAAAGCAGGTCGGCATTTATTTCGGCAATGGATTCTACCGTTCCTGCTATATCAATACGAACGGGATGCTGACTGTACATTGAGCAAAGCAAATTGAAAAAGCAGCACCACGCAGGGTCATCGTCATACATTCTTATCTCTTGACCGATGATGCCCTGCTCTTTTTGCACGGTGGCCTCGGTAAAATAGGGGTGGCGCACAAAGTCGAGCAATATATCAAGATTTTCTTCAAACCTGCGAGTACAATAAAAAAGATAGCAGGTGCGGTCAAAAGAGGTGTAGGCATTGGCATAGCCGCCCGTTGCCGAAAAACGGGTAAAGGCATCCCCCTCTTCGCTTTCAAAAAGCTTGTGCTCCAAAAAATGGGCTATGCCCTCGGGCACGTCGGTAAACTCCTCTTGCCCTTTGATGCGAAAACGGGTATCGATAGAGCCATAGCGAGTGCCGAAAACGGCATAGGCGGTGGCAAACTCGGTTTTGGGGCAAATAAGAATTTGCAAGCCCGAGGGATGAAGAGCGCTGATACAGCTTTCACCCAAACGGTCATCGGTTATAATTTTTTTAATCATAGCTTATGCTCCCCTCTTTATTTGCCAAGCAAGCGGTAAACGGTATCAAGCTGAAGGCCGTTGGCGGCATCCACCACATCCTGCTTGGTTACGCTGCCCACAAGCTCTGCCAGCTGCTCGGGAGACAGCACCTTTTGGTCAAACCAGCGGTCGGCATACCAATGGTCGGTAACCGTCTGAGAATCGTAAACGCCCATAAGATTGCCAACAAGAGCGCGCTTTGAGGCCTCAACGATTTCGTCGTCAAATTCGCCCGATTTAAGGGCCTCTATCTGAAGGTTAACCGCCTCAAGGGTTTTATCCATATTGTCAAATTCCACGCCGCTGTCTATAACCAGCAGGCCCTTTTTACGCACACCTCTTGCGGCGCAGTAGTAGCACAAGCTCAGTTTTTCGCGCACGTTTGTAAAAAGCAAAGAATAGGGGCCGCCGCCCAAAACATCAATCATTACCATCGTTTTGTAGCTTTCGGCATCCTCTCCGCCCTTGCAGGCAAAGCCCATGGCCAGCTTGCCCTGAGCAACCGCCATAGTATCGCTCACCTGCTTTACCTCTTTTGAGGGGGTGTGCAGCTTTGCGGCAGAAGGAGAGTAAACATCGCTGCGGCCTGCCTTGGCAATGCGGGCGGAAAAGCGCTCAAACACCTCGTCGTGGGGCTCTGCGGCTGTTACGCTGACTCTAAAATAGGCGCTTTTGAGCATATTTTGCCAAGCAGTGTAAACCTCTCCTCTTGTAAGGGCCAAGGTTTGCTCTTTGGTGCCCGTAACGGCTGTTCCAAAGGGCTCGCCCTCAAACATAGTTTCTATCAATCGCTGGCGGGCATAGGCGCGCTTATCGTTTATCTCGCCCTCAATCTCTTCTATCTGTATACGCTGCTCACGCAGGAAGTTGCCCTCTAAAAAGCCCCCCTCATCCACAGCAGGACTAAACAGGGTGTCAAGCAACAGCTCGGTGCAGGCATCAAATATGGGTGTGGGAAGATAGCGGTCATCGGCGAAAACCATACCCACACGAATGGCAAGCATATCCCCTACCTTATAGGTATCGGTGCTGAGGGATGCGCCGTAAAGGGTGTCAAGTCGGCGGCTTAAGGCCATGGGGGTAGGATAAGCTTGACAGCCGTTGGATACCAACAGACAGCCCAGTGAAAGAGGGCAGGCCGTTTCTGCCGACAAGGGCATATAGGCCGTCACCGATATGCGGGCAGTTTTAAAGCGCTTTGAGGGAATGTAGCATCCGTCAACTCCCTCGCTGATTTTTTTTGGAATAAACCGATCATTCATATTATATATAAGTCCTTTCGGTGAAAGTGTTTGGTGCTTTACACATAAAAAATTCTCTCAAAATATTTATATCGACCAAAAAATTGCAGGGCTGCAATTATTTTTATTCTACCACAAAAGTAAAAATCAGGCAAGATGTTATACTTTATTTTGCACAAATAGGTAATTTTTTTATGAATAAAGTGTGAATTGTAATCATTTTGTAACTTTTTTAGCGTTTTTTCGTTTTTTTGACTTGAAAAATTGATTAACTTTGTGTAAAATGAATAGAGCGCTTTACATAAAGTCCAAAAATGTGCGCTTAATGTATTGAAAAGTAACAAACCTTAGCAAAGGGGATGTCAAACATGTCAAACCGCATGTTCCAAAGTATCATTCATCAAATGAGAGAGGCCATCGATCGCACCATCGGTGTTATGGATGAAACTCACACCGTCATTTCTTGCAGCAATTTGGGTCGCATTGGCGAGGTGCACAATCTGCCCCCCGTTTCAACTGCCGATACCTTTGTAAAGGGTTCTTATACATACAAGCCCTTCGGCACTGCAAAAGCCACCGACTACATTTTGTTTGTAGAAGGCGTCGACCAGCAGGCAGAAAAGTATGCCGCTATGCTGGCTGTTGCTCTTACCAACATCAAGCAGTTCTATGATGAGAAGTTTGACCGTGGCAATTTCATTAAGAATATTATTTTAGACAACATCCTGTCGGGTGACGTTTACCTTAAAGCGCGCGAGCTTCGCTTTAACAACAACACTCCCCGTGCGGTTTTGCTTGTGCGCATCACCTCCACCAACGATGTTTCGGTATATGATGTGCTTCAAAACATCTTCCCCGATCGCAATAAAGACTTTGTTATTTCTATAAACGAAACCGACATCGCCATTGTTAAAGAGACCCACTCCACCGCCGAGGCCAAAGATCTTGAAAAATTGGCCGGTTCAATCAGCGATACTCTTTCTGCCGAATTCTACACTCACGTTGTTGTGGGCGTGGGCACCGTTGTTGAGGGCATCAAAGAGCTGGCCCGCTCATTTAAAGAGGCACAGATTGCCCTTGAAGTAGGCAAAGTTTTTGACACCGAAAAAACTATTATAAGCTATGATAATTTGGGTATTGCCCGCCTTATCTATCAGTTGCCCGTTACACTTTGCGAAACCTTCCTCAGAGAAGTCTTTAAACGTGGCTCTATTGAAAGTCTTGACCAAGAGACTCTGTTTACCATTCAAAAGTTCTTTGAAAATAACCTTAACGTTTCCGAGACCTCACGCAAGCTCTTTGTTCACCGCAACACCCTTGTGTATCGTCTTGAGAAAATCAAAAAGCTCACCGGTCTTGACCTGCGTGAGTTTGACCACGCTATCGTATTTAAGATTGCATTGATGGTTAAAAAATACCTCAGCGCCAATCCCATTAAGTATTAATAGCGTAAAAATCTATAAAAGGACGGTGATTTGTCATAGCACGCAAGATTAGTTCCAGTGAGCAAGTCGGTGCACGCACTCAAATTGAGTTTAAGGGCGTATACAAAACCTATAAAAACGGCACCGATGCGTTGCATGACTTTAATTTAAAAATCAACCGCGGAGAGTTTGTCTTTGTGGTTGGCCCCTCCGGATCGGGTAAAAGCACCTTTATGAAACTGATTATGAGGGAAGAAAAAATGAGCGCCGGAGAAATTCTTGTGGGCGGCTACCGTTTGAGCCGCATCAACCGTCGCCAGATTCCTATGCTTCGCAGAACCATGGGCATTGTTTTTCAGGATTTCCGCCTGATTCCCACAATGACCGTTTTTCAGAACGTGGCCTTCGCCATGCATATCGTAGGTGCTTCAAAGCACGAAATCCGCAAAAGAGTTTCTTACGCTCTTAATATGGTTGGCCTGGCATCAAAGGCACGCGTTAAGCCCACCGAGCTTTCGGGCGGTGAGCAGCAGCGTGTAGGCCTTGCTCGCGCATTAGTCAACAACCCTTCTCTTATCATCGCCGACGAGCCCACAGGTAACGTGGACCCCCGTATGAGCTATGAAATTGTTGAGCTTCTCAGCGAAATCAACCGCCACGGCACCACCGTTATAATGGTTACCCACGATCACCAGCTTGTGCGCGATTTTAAACGCCGCGTTGTTATGATCGAAAACGGCACCGTTGTGGCCGATAATGCCGACACCTATAACAGCCAGGGTACCGACGATTATACCCGTCAGCCCACCGCGGCCGCCGAGTTTGTTGGCGACACCGCTCCTCAAAGCGAAGCTGACGCCGCTCAAGGAGCCGTCCTGTCAACCCTCACCCCTGAGGAGGAAGGCGCCTTCGTTATAGGCAACAACGGCAGTGAGGAAGGCGGTGACGGTCAATGAAAATGCGCAGCTTTCGTTATTTAATAGGTGAGGGCATCAAAAACGTTTGGTCAAACCGTCTTATGTCCTTGGCCTCCATCGGTGTTCTTGTGGCCTGTATGCTTATCACCGGTGTTGCGGTTGTGCTTTCAATCAACATTGATAAAAGCTTGGGCGACCTTGAAAAGCAAAACGTTGTTATGGTCTATTTCGGCGACGAGCAAACGCCCACCGATGACGGCGTAGCTTTGACCGACAAAGAGGCCAAAGACCTTACCAAAAACAAGCTTTCAAAGCTTGAAAACGTTGAAAAGGCCGAGTTCATCTCCCGAGAAGAGGGCCTCGAGGGTCTGCTGAGCGATATGGGCGATGACGCCGTCTCTTTGTTCGACTATGTAGACGAGGATAATCCTCTGCCCAACGCAGCACGCGTTCAGTTTAAAGATCTGTCAAAGTTTGACTCTACCATCAAAGCCATCGAAAAAATCGAGGGCGTAAAAAACGTCCGTCATCAACGTGAGGTTGCCGAAAAGATTACCGGCATCCGCCGCACCGTCAGCGTGGGCAGTGTGGGCGTTGTTGCGCTGTTGCTTATAATTGCATTTGTTATTGTATGCAACACCATTCGTATTACAATGTATAACCGCAAGCTTGAAATCAGCATTATGAAGGCGGTTGGTGCCACCAACTCCTTTATACGCTTCCCCTTTATGGTGGAGGGCATCACCCTTGGTATGCTGGCTTCTGTATTTACAACCATCCTGCTTTATGCCGGATACCGCATTGCCATCAGCTTTATTGAAGAAACCATGACAGGGTTCAGTGCCATCCCCTTCAGAGAGTTTGCCCTGCCTTTGTTTGGCGCATTCGCTCTTATCGGTGTGACCGTCGGCCTTATCGGCAGCGGAATTGTAATTTCGAAATATTTGAGAAAGGAAGGCAGTGAATTCCGTGCGCTTTAATAAATTCATTGCAGCATTACTGTGCATCTGCACTTTACTTATAACTGCAGCAGCCGCTCCGCGAGCACTGCCTATCACCCCGACGGCAGAAGCCAAAACCGTTGCTCAGTATCAATCTGAGCTTGATGCCGCCAAAGCCAAGGCAAACAAGCTCAAGAGCCAGCTCAACGAGCTGAAAAAGCAAAATGCTCCTTATGAAAAGCAAAAGGCCGCTCTTGACAAGGCCATTGAGGCAACCCAACAAGAAATCAACCTTTATCAAGACCAAATCGTCGCCTGCGAGCGCACCATCAGCCAGCGCTCCAAAGAGCTGACTGAAAAGAAAGAGCGCTTTAACAAGCGCCTGGTGGCAATGTACACCAGCGAAAGCTCTACCCTTTCGGTGCTGCTCTCTTCAACCGACTACGGCGATTATCTGGCCAAGGCCGAGCTGGTAGACACCGTCTCCCGCAAGGATTACGAGCTTATAAACGAGATTGCCGTTGCAGTTAAGGATTTGAACGAAGCCAATTCCGCCCTGCAGACAGCCAAAAGTGAAATAGATGCCAGAAAGGCCGAGCTTATGGAGCAGTACGCCGAGGTCAACGCCATTGTAAGCAAGTACCAGAGCCAGATCTCAGGCATCAACAGCAACCTCAGCACCCTTGAAAAGGAGCAAAAAGAGATTCAGGCCGCCATCAACAAGGCCAATCAATCATCCTCTTCAGGTAAGGGCGACAGCAACAAAAACGTTATCGTAGGCACCGGCAACTTTGCCTGGCCCGTTCCCGGCTATTACACCATCAGCTCAAAGTTCGGTTACCGCTGGGGCAGAAACCACAACGGTATTGATATCGCATCCAGCAACGGCACCGTTTACGGCGCAAAAATCGTTGCAGCCGACAGCGGCACTGTTATTCTCAGCAAATATTACAGTGGCTACGGCTACTGCGTTATCGTTAACCACGGCAACGGCTTTACCACCCTTTACGCCCATATGAAGGCGCAAAGCGCTCTGCGCGTAGGTGACACCGTTAAAAAGAGCTCAACCATAATCGGCTATGTAGGCGCCTCGGGCAATGTAACGGGACCCCACCTGCATTTTGAAATTCAGAAAAACGGCAAGGCCGTTAACCCCATGAACTATTACAGCTGATTTTGAGGTAAATATTAAAATTACGGAGGTTTAAAGTAGATGAAAAGTATTAATCGCTTGTTTTGCACCCTGTTGTGTTTTGTTCTGCTGTTTACCTTCGTTGGCTCAGGCAGAACCCAATCGGCTCTTACTGCCAATGCCGCAACCTCTGCAGAAATTCAAAAGCAGCTTGATGCCCTAAAGAAAGAAAGCAACAAGCTGCAGGCAGAAATATCGGCTATGGAGGCCGCCAACGCTCCTTATGAAAAGCAGCGCGCCGCCATCCAAAAGCAGATCAACGCCACCATCAGAGAGATAGATTTGTATGAAAAACAAATTGCCGCCTGTGAAAAGGAATCGGCAGCTCTTGACAAGCAAATTGCCGAGCTGGAGAAAAAGTGCGACAATTATTATGACGAATTCAAGCAGAGAATCGTTGCCATCTATACGGGCAAAAACGGCTTTTTATCCGATTTGAGCTTTTTGATGAGCAGTGAATCCTTATCCGACTATCTTGCAAAGGCCGAGCTGTTGGAGTCTATATCCCGTCGCGACAGCAAGATTATCGACCAGCTTAAAAAGGATGTAGCCGACATCGAAGCAAAAAAGGCCGAGCAGGAGGCAAAAAAAGCCACCCTGGCAAAAGCAAAAAAAGAGATTGACGCCAAAAAGGTTACCCTTAACCAACAGTATGCAAAGGTCAACGCTGTTTATTTGTCAAACGAAGAGGCAATAAAAATAGCCGAGCAGGAGGCCGCTGACAAAAAGCAGATGGAAAAGGACTTGAAAAAGGCCCTTGAAGAAGCTCTGCTTTATGAAAACGGCGCTACCGGTACAGGGCAGTTTACATGGCCCGTTCCCGGCTTTTATAAGGTCACCTCTCCCTACGGCTACCGCACCCACCCCGTAACGGGTGAAAAAAACAAAATGCACACCGGTATTGACATTGCGGGTGCCGGCGTTTACGGCGCAAAAATTGTAGCCGCCGACAGTGGCACGGTAATTCTTAACAAGTCTTACGGCGGATACGGTTGGTGTGTTATGATCAGCCACAACAACGGCTACGTCACCCTCTATGCTCATATGAAGGCCAAAAGCCCTCTGGCGGTGGGCACAAGTGTGTATAAGGGCAAAACCGTTGTTGGATATGTCGGTTCATCCGGCACAGCCACAGGCCCTCACCTGCACTTTGAGATTCAAAAAAACAACAAGCACACAGACCCCATGAAGTATTTTTAAGCACCAGCCCGGCGGTTAACCGTCGGGCAATTTTTCACCAAAGAGGTAATTAACGTGGAAAACTCAGAATTAAATAATCAAGAGCTCAACCCCTCAGTTGAGGAGCCCATACTTTCGGATGAAATATTTGAGGCGCCGCCAACGCCTAAAAAGCCAAAGCGCACCGTATCCTTGTCTGCCTTTATAATAAGCTGCGTCAGCTTTTTGCTTGTAGGTGCAATACTTGCGCTGGCCATTGTGCCCAACGCACTTCGCTCCCCCGTCAGCAAGCAGACCGCTGACAAGCTGTCTCTTATTCAAAGCTATATCGATGCCTACTACATCGACGGCGACAAGGTAGACGAGGAGCAGCTAAAGGATGCGGCCGCATGGGGTTACGTAAGCGGCCTGGGGGATATCTATTCTACCTATTACGATGCAAAAAGCTACAGCGATGCCCTTTATTCCAATTCGGGCGGCAGCCACGGCATAGGCATCACCGCGGTTTATTACGGCGGCATTTATATTGTGCGCGTTACTCCCAACTCCCCTGCAGAATCGGCAGGCCTCAAGGCCAAGGATGTTATCACCGCCGTTAACGGTAAAGCAGTAACGGAAGAGAATTATCCTGAAAGCATAGATGCCGTCAGAGGCGACAAAGGCACCAAGGTTAAGCTGACAGTAAGTCGAAAGAACAAATCTCTTGAATTTGAAATAACCCGAGACGATTACACCGTCGAATCGGTATATAGCCGTATGATTGGCAGCGTGGGCTTTATCACCATCACCGGGTTTACCCAGGCAACACCCGACCAATTTGACGATGCTCTTGAGTGGGTGCTTTCAAAAAAAGCCACCGCATTGATTTTTGACATCAGAAACAACGGTGGCGGTCTTGTTGAAGAAACAAACCAAGTGCTTGACAAGCTTTTGCCCAAGGGTGAGATTGGATACGCCCTTTATAAAGACGGCAACAAGCGCGTCCTGGGCACCTCTGACAAGGAATGCGTTGACCTGCCTATGGCGGTGCTTACCAATGGGCAAACCGCAAGCAGTGCCGAGTATTTTGCCTCTGCCCTGCGTGACAGCGCCAACGCCATTCTGGTGGGCGAAAACACCTTTGGCAAAGGCATTATGCAGACCACCTTTTCTTTGGGTGACGGCTCGGCCATCAAACTGACCACAGCCAAAATTTATACCTCCTCCGGCTATGAGTTTCACCTTAAGGGCCTAAAGCCCGACGTGTCCGCCTCTTATACCGAAGAGCAAGCTAAAAATTGGTTTTTGCTCAATGACAGTGAGGACCCCTATATAACCACCGCCTTAAAGGCGCTGGAGGATAAGCCCAAAGCTTAATTTTAATATAAAAAAACCGCTCGGCAATGCCGAGCGGTTTTTACGTTATTGTTGGGGTGGGTAGGACGGAGGATAGTTCCACGGTTGTTCAGCATTAAGCTTGTTTTGCCTTGAGCGTTCGACCAGCTTGACGATCAACATTGTAATGAAAGAGGGCACAAGTGAAAAAGGCATAAAAATCCCCATCAACCTTATTATACCCTTGATTGCTTGCACAACTGCAGAAGCACTGCTAACGTCAGGGGTGTACATTAAGAGTAGCGCCACAAGCAAAGCACTAAGAAAAATCAGTTGAGAAAAAATTATATTTTTAACATACAAATATGAAAATATTCCATAGCTGACAGCGTACAAAGCAACGAAACACGCAGCGGCCACAACATAAACAACTAAGCCCAAGGTATCTGTCCCTTCGACTTGTCTAAATGCATACTGCATAAAAACACAATACCCAAACATCACAAACAAAAATCCTATATTAACCAAAGACAAAACCAGGTAACGTTTATTTGCACTCATATATTTACTCCTATTCGCATAAAAAGTCACATACCGCATCAATTACAGGTGCTCTGTGAGGTGCTTTGCCGTGCAATTTTATTTTAGCGCTTTTGTGAACGAAAATCAAGTGTTTATATAACCTTTGTCACGATGGGTTGAAAATTAACCGCCGAGGTGGTCTCGGCGGTATGTTTTGTTATTGTTGAGCTTTTCGTTTTTCAATCAGCTT
>JAZRNV010000155.1:0-28695 GCA_045648425.1 Acutalibacteraceae bacterium
ATGGATTCCACAGATGATTTTATATTTTACCACTTGTACATATTTTTTTGGCACCAATTTGATAGTTTATAAAGAAGTTGACAATTGGAAAAATATTTTGGTTTTTTCTATATTACCGGTATTGTTTTCGTTAATTGGAACAGCAATAACAGCATTTATTTATTGCATAATAAAATCAATAAAGAATAACAAAGAAGCCAGATAACAATTCCCCGTCTTGACCATCGCGCTACAATGGCAACATATTAGAGTTATGGAGGTTTTTATGAAAATTGCTCGAACAGTGATTCTATGGCTGGGACTAACGTTATTTGTGATTTCTTTTGTTATATTAACAATAATTATGATTCAATCTTCTATAGTAGATTACAATCAAGCACTTGAGGATGACATTTATGGTACTTCAGGGTTTGGGTTTGTTGTTTTTGTCAATATCGTTATGGTTCCAATGCCAATTCTTTTATCAGAATTATCTTTAATAAGAAATGTATATGTAATTTTAACACCAAATGCACCAAAAGGCAGACTGATTAGATGTTGTGTTTCTACAGCGCTGACATTAGTGGCATTTTTTATGATTGTATTTATACAAATCGTAGAAATTGAATACAGGGTTGGTTGGAGCTTAGCTCTACTGTCGTTTGCGATTGCTATCGTAGCAATTTTTCTTGGAATTAAGGGCACATTTTTAAAATGGCTGACGGAACCTGATGAATAACAAAGAAGCCAGATAACAATTCCCCGTCTTGACCATCCCCAACAATAACGTTAACCCCGCATCGCATTTTGGTTTGTGATAAGGTAATAGAATATTTGGAGTGATTATATGAAAAGCAGTATTTTAAAATATGGAGCGTTTTTTTTGGCAGATATAACAGTAATTCCACTATTGCTGTTTACGATCTCTGTGATTTATCCTGATCCAAATAATTATGCAGGGTTAGGTGTAGGATTATTGTCTTTGTTTCTATATGCTGTTATTAGATCGGTAATTTCAAACCTTGTTTTCAAAAACTTTATAAAAAGCGTTCTAATTTTTTCTTTAGTTAGTGGCTTGGAAGTACTGTTGGCTTATTTGGTGATAGGCAAACCTTTTGACATTGTTTCTTTTTTTAAAAATCTATCTTCAAATATTTTTGCAGCAATAGCAATTTTTTCTGTTTCATTTGTTTTGTCAACACTTGTCTTTACAATCAAGATTATAGTTCATAGGAAAGACACCAAGATAGGAAGCGGTTCCGACATAAAGACATCCGACAATTCCCTGTCTTGAACCCCAACAATAACGTTAACCCCGCTGGGCTTACGCCGGGCGGGGTTTTGCAATGCTGCTACGATTGACAGCCGTTTAATTAATACAACAACAAAGAGCAAGTTCAGTCGAACTTGCGCTTTCTCTTATAACTCCTCGGGAACTATTGGCCACAGCTCCTTAAACACGGCAATATGTCCGGGGGTGATGACCTTGTCCTCGTGCATATAACCGAAATACCACCGCTTAAAATTGAAGGTGCGGTTGATTTCTTCCAGATAACCGTTAAGCTTGTTGACTCGGTCGCCCATACCCATTCTCATCAGCATTGAGCTTTTGATAAGTGAGGGTGGCTCGTGGGTGAGAATGATGTCGGCACCGCCGCCGTTTTCGGCCAGATTTTCTACGCCCTCCTCCATCTCGGCAGGGGATGGAAGCTCTTCTCGCCACCATGTGCGGCGCTCGATTCGCATTTCTTTATCATAGCTTTCGCCACCGCCAAAGGTGAAGAGCTTAATGCCTTCAATGTTAAATATCTGACCTCTGCACATATGAAACAGGTTGCCGGTGATGCGATGAACTCTGCCGCCCTTCCACACGGTTTCGCGGCAGCTGTACAGCTTGTCAAAATTTTCGTGGGTGCCGTCAAGAAAACATACGTTATATTTTCTTGAGCCCAGCTCTTCCAAAATTTTTACCTCTTTTGAAGACCCGTCCCACAAAAAACCGAAGTCACCGCAAATGATTAGTGTATCGCCCGATTTAAGCTTTTTGAGCTTGCGGTCATACAGACGGTCTTCGTCACCGTGCATATCTCCGGTAATATAAATCATATTCACACCTCTGTTTTGAAAAAATCAGTAAAAAACCCTTTAATTATTTGTCCGTTTCTGTTATAATAACATCATAAATGATTTTTTACAATATTTATGGAGAGATTTTAATGAAAAAATTCGCACTTTCGCTCTGCGTTTCAATAATAACTGTGATTTTACTTTGCTCAAACCTCTTTGTTGCCGCGTATACTCCCACCTTCGAGGTTGAGGCAAACAACGCGCTGCTTGTCAATATAGACACCGATGAGGTTGTGTACAGCAAGAATGCTGACGAGCGAATTTATACCGCCTCTTTGTCTTATCTTATGAATGCCCTGGTGGTATGCGAAAAGGTGGATTTTGATGAGGTTGTAACCGTTAAAGGCGAGGTTGTTAACCGCCTTTTGGGCACGAACGCGATAATTGCCAATCTCAAAGCCGATGAGCAGATTACCGTTGGCGACCTGATGCGTTGTATGCTCATTTCATCCCACAACGATGCAGCACTTGTTCTGGCAGACTACGTGGCAGGTGATACCGATAAATTTATAAAGATGATGAACGATAAGGCCAAAGCATTAGGTCTTAAAAACACCAACTATAGCACTGCTGTCGGCCTTTTTAATGAAAAGCAATATACTACGACAAATGATTTGTTTAAGGTTTATATGGCTGCTATGAAGGTTGATGCAATAGCAGAAATTTTGTCTCAAACCCGATACACCGTTCCCGCTACAAACAAAAGCGCAAGCCGTTTGCTCAGCACCACCAACCGCCTTATCGATCGCACCACCAACTATTATTACAAATACGCGGTTACGGGCAAAACAGGCAATTCCGATATGTCGGGGCGTTGCATTGCTTCAACCGCTGAGTGCGATGGCAAGCGATATGTTTGCATATTGGCCGGTTGCTCCGACGCTGACAAGCGTGTGGATTTTGCCGATTCTATCAGTCTTTATAAATGGGCATATACCAGCTTTGAATATAAAACGGTTGTTGCAAAGGGCGAGCAGGTCTCTGTGTCTGCCGAAGTCGACCTTTCCTGGGATGTAGACTCCATAACCCTCACGGCAGGGGAGTCGGTGGTGGCATTGTTGCCCAAGGATGCCGACCTGTCTACTGTTGAATATGTTGTGACTCTTGATAAAGAGGTGTTTGATGCACCCATCAAAAAAGGTGACAAGATGGGCACGGCAAAAATATATTTTTCAAATCCCAACAATCAAGACAGCGAGCCCCTCGGCGAAATCACCCTTCTTGCAGGTCAGGAGGTAGAGGGAAGTGTTGCCCTTATGGTGTGGCGTTGGATGAAGGGGATAATTACCAATCCCTTTGTTATCGCCATAATTGTGGCTGTCATTGTGTTGTTTATAGTTATGACCATCGTGGCCAATGTTAAGGCAAAGCGTGAACGAAAGAAAAAACTTAAACTCAAAAAGCGTTTGTAATAAAAACTAATGATTTTTTTACAAAAACATACAAATTTTTGTTGCAAAGATGCAGGGTTTATAGTACAATATATATGAAATAAGATACAACTTACGGAGGTAAGAGCAATGTCCATTAAGTTTATTGACAAATACGCATCAGAATTTTTCGGTGCTGACGAGTTAACAGGCATCTCCGCCCAGGTAAAGGTTGCTCACGACCAGCTGCACAACGGCACCGGTCTTGGCAATGACTATATCGGTTGGGTTGATTTACCTGTTAATTATGATAAAGATGAGTTCGCTCGCATAAAGGCAGCTGCACAAAAGATCATTTCCGATACCGATGTGCTTATCGTTATAGGCATCGGCGGTTCCTATCTCGGCGCCCGTGCTGCTATCGAGTTTTTGACCTCGCCCTATTACAACAATCTTAAAAAAGACACCCCCGACATCTACTTTATCGGCAACTCTATCAGCGGTGCCGCCCTTAAGGATGTTATTTCTCTTTGCGAGGGCAAGCGTGTGTCTGTTAATGTAATTTCTAAGTCGGGCACCACCACCGAGCCCGCAATCGCATTCCGTATTTTCCGTGATATGCTTGAAAAGCAGTACGGAAAAGATGGCGCCAAGGGCAGAATTTACTGCACCACCGACAAGGCGCGCGGCACTCTTAAAGAGCTTGCAGATGCAGAGGGCTACGAATCCTTTGTTGTGCCCGATGATGTTGGCGGCCGTTTCTCTGTTCTTACTGCAGTTGGTCTGCTTCCCATCGCTGTAAGCGGTGCTGATATTGATGCGCTTATGGCAGGCGCCGCATACGCAAGAGAAAAATACAGCGTGTGTGATCTCGAGGCAAACGATTGCTATAAATATGCAGCTTTGCGCAATATTCTTTACCGCAAGGGCAAGTCTATGGAGATGCTTGTCAGCTATGAGCCCCGTTTCACTATGATGAACGAGTGGTTTAAGCAGCTTTTCGGTGAAAGCGAAGGTAAAGACAACAAGGGAATTTATCCCAGCTCGGTTATCTTCTCTACCGACCTTCACTCTTTAGGCCAGTTCATTCAAGAGGGCTCTCGCACTATGTTTGAGACTGTTGTAACCTTTGACCAAACCGATAAGGATGTTACCATCCCCATGGCAGAGGACGATGGTGACGGACTCAACTTCTTGGCAGGCAAGGATATGTCCTTTGTTAATCAGCGCGCCTTTGAGGGTACCGTTCTTGCTCATACTGATGGCGGTGTTCCCAATTTTGTAATCAACCTTGAAAAGCCCGATGCATTTAACCTTGGCGAGCTTATCTACTTCTTCGAAAAGGCCTGCGCAATTTCGGGCTACATTCTCGGTGTTAATCCTTTCAACCAGCCCGGTGTTGAAAGCTATAAAAAGAATATGTTTGCACTTCTCGGCAAAAAGGGCTATGAGTCTGAAAAAGCCGCTCTGGAGGCAAGACTGGGCAAATAATGGCAACTGCATACGCTTTGCGTGTGTGAATTATATAAAAGGAGCTGGATTTTATGATTTCTTTAATTATCGGTCACAAGGGCTCGGGCAAAACCAAACGTCTTGTTGAGTTGGTTAACGCAGCTGTTGATGCATCAAAGGGTAACGTTGTTTGCATCGAAAAGGGCTTAAAACTTACTTATGACCTTACACACCGTGCCAGACTTGTAAATTCTGAAGAGTACGGTATAGTCGGTTACGAAGCATTGTACGGATTTATTGCAGGTATGTGCGCAGGCAACTATGACCTCACCGACATATTTGTTGATGCAACCCTCCGTATCGGCGGTCGCAACTATGATGAGTTTGCTGATTTTATCGAAAAACTGTCAGGTATGTGCAGCGAATCTTCAGCCAACATAACCTTTACAGTGTCTTGCGATGAGCAAGATATTCCTGCAAAAACCTTCCGGTTTGCTAAGAAAATCTAAGCTATGCGTACAAAATGCCCGACTTTAACTTTGGTCGGGCATTTTTTTCTGTTTAAAAGTTATATTTTGCAAAAACTACTTGACAAAATATATATGAAATTATATAATTATCTTTGTTCGGAATGGGGTGTATTCTGTGATTTTAGAGCTACGTTCAATTTTTGTGACTGACGGCTCCTGTCAGAATATAGACCAATCTTTTGATTTCAGCGATACAGAGGTTAGCGGTTACTATCCTTTGTCATCTGCGGTCAAGTTCGTCGGCGGTGTCTATAACCGTGCCGGTGCTGTCACCTTTGAGGGCACGGCAACCTACAGTTATGACGCACCTTGCGACCGTTGCGGCACAGACAGTGTCGAGCAACTGAGTGTAGATATGTTCTATACTTTGGTTACGTCAATGAGCAATGACGAGCGTGATGATTATGTTGTTGTTGACAACTATCAGTTAGATGTTGAATCGCTTGTTCGCACCGATGTGTTGCTTTCGCTACCAACCAAGCATCTATGCAAACCCGATTGCAAGGGCTTGTGCAGTAACTGCGGTGCAAATCTGAACACAACACAGTGCAACTGTTCGGGTGGGGATGATAACCCCTTTGCGGCTGCGTTGTCAAAGTTTATTGATTAAAAAATTACCATTTTATAAAAGGAGGCGCTTAAGATGGCAGTACCGAAGAGAAAGACATCTAAAGCCAGAAAGAACACCAGACGCTCTAATGTATGGAAGATGGAAGCTCCCGAGCTCGTAAGATGCCCGCAGTGCGGCGAATACAAGCGTCCGCACAGACTCTGCACCAACTGCGGTTATTATAACGGCAGACAGGTCATTGCGGAGAAGGCCTGATTTGTTTTAGATGTAAGTATCCCCACTATTAGTGGGGATATTTGTTTATGTGAATGTCAAGAAGGGAGGCCGCTTAATGTCTGTTTTGATTTCTGATGTCGCAAAGGGCTCTTATGCTGATAAAAAAGGCATAAAAAGTGGTGACATTCTATATTCAATAAACGGAAATGCCATTGAAGATGTGCTTGATTATCGCTTTTTCATAGGCGAAAGACGCCTTGTGCTTGTGCTGGAGCGTGACGGTAAAATGAAAAGAACCGTCATAAGAAAAAAGGAAGAAGACGAGATAGGCCTTGAATTTAATACCTATTTAATGGATAAACAGCGCAGTTGCAAAAATAAGTGCATTTTTTGTTTTATCGACCAGATGCCCAAAGGAATGCGCGAAACTCTTTATTTTAAAGATGATGACTCACGAATGTCCTTCTTGTTTGGCAACTACATCACCCTCACCAACATAACCGAGCACGAGGTTGAGCGTATTATTAAAATGCATATAAGCCCAATCAATATATCCGTTCACACGACCAATCCCGAGCTTCGCGTTAAGATGATGAACAATCGCCGGGCAGGAGACAGCTTAAAAATTCTCTACAAATTGGCAGAAGCCGGAGTAAAAATCAACTGTCAGCTTGTTCTTTGCCCGGGAATTAATGACGGGGATGAGTTAAAACGAAGCATATCCGATTTGGTTGCACTTCATCCCTCGGTTGCAAGCGTTGCCTGCGTTCCTGTTGGTCTTACCAAATTTCGCGATGGATTGGCTCCTCTTGAGGGATACGACAAAGACAGCGCCATCGCAACACTTGATATAATTGAAAAGATGGGCGATGAATGCGTTGAAAAACTGGGCGAGAGAATAGTTTACGCCTCTGACGAGTTTTATATTACTGCCCGACGCCCCTTGCCCAACAGCCAATATTATGGTGATTTTGACCAGCTTGATAACGGCGTCGGTTTGTGCGCTTTGTTAGAGGATGAGTTTAAACAAGCGGTTGAAATGGCTGATGATAACAATTATAAATCAAACTGCACAATCGTAACAGGCGTTGCGGCTGCACCGCTTTTAACTCGACTTGTTGACATTGCCAAAGAAAAATGGCATAATATTGAATGTGATGTGGTGCCTGTTGTCAATGATTATTTTGGGCACAAGATTACCGTTGCCGGTCTTCTGACGGCAACTGACATTATAAATCAGTTAAAAGGCCGACCTTTGGGCAAACGACTCTTGCTGCCTGTTGCCATGTTCAGAAGTGAAGGGGATATAACCCTTGATGATTATACGGCAGAGGATATTGAACAAGCCCTTGGCGTAAAGGTGATTAAAACCGCCAATGACGGATTTGAGTTGCTTAATGCAATTCTTGACCTTTAACAGATTAACTGATTTATATCAGTGAAAGGATAAAAAATTATGTCAAAACCCATTGTGGCAATAGTGGGCAGACCGAATGTGGGTAAATCAACCCTTTTCAACAAGCTTATCGGTCGTCGCTTATCTATTGTTGATGACACTCCGGGCGTAACGCGAGACAGAATTTACGGCGATTGCGAGTGGCGTGACAGAACTGTAATGCTTGTTGATACAGGCGGTATTGAGCCCGAAAGTGACGATATTATTTTGAACCAGATGCGCCGCCAGGCAGAGATTGCTATTGAAACCGCATCGGTTATTGTGCTGGTTACCGATATTAAAAGCGGTGTTGTTGCAACCGATCAAGAGGTAGCTGCAATGCTTCAAAAAAGCGGTAAGCCCATCGTACTGTGTGTAAATAAGTGCGATAAAATAGGCGATGTTCCCCCTGAGTTTTATGAATTTTATAACTTAGGGCTGGGTGACCCTATTCCTGTTTCATCCGTTCACGGCAGCGGCACAGGCGATTTGCTTGATGCTGTTTATGAGCATCTTACTGAATTTTCCGATGAAGAAGAGGATGACCGCGTTGCTGTTGCTGTAATCGGAAAGCCCAATGTTGGCAAATCATCCCTTGTTAATGCAATTTCAGGTGAAAACCGAGTTATAGTAAGCAATATTGCAGGCACAACCCGTGATGCAATCGATACATTTGTGGACAATCAGTTCGGAAAATTCAACTTTATTGATACTGCAGGTTTGCGCCGAAAGAGCCGAGTTACCGATGCCATTGAGCATTTTTCCAATCTTCGTGCAAAGATGGCTGTGGAGCGAGCAGATGTATGCGTCATAATGATAGATGCAGTTGAGGGCTTCACCGAGCAGGATTCTAAGGTTGCGGGCTTAGCTTTAGAGGCAGGATGCGGATGTATAATTGCGGTCAATAAGTGGGATGCTGTTGAAAAAGACGGCTATACCATGGATTCTTACCGCAAAAAGCTGATGAACGACTTTGCGTTTATGAGCTATGCACCTATTATATTTATCTCTGCCAAAACAGGCCAGCGTATTGACCGTCTTTTTGAGCTTATAAAATATGTTCACGCTCAAAACACTATGCGCATTACAACAGGTATGCTCAACGATCTTCTTGCTGATGCAACAGCAAGGGTTCAGCCACCTACTGATAAAGGCCGCAGATTAAGAATTTATTATATAACTCAGCCCTCTACAAAGCCGCCTACATTTGTGTGCTTTTGCAACAGGGCCGATTTGTTCCATTATTCATACCAGCGGTATATCGAAAATCAAATCAGGTCAACCTTCGGGTTGGAGGGAACACCTGTAAGGTTTGTGATTCGAGAACGTGGGGAGGGCAAATAAATGTCAATTTATCTGTTAAAATGTTTGTTGTCTGTAATTATCTGCTATTTTGCAGGCGGCATAATGTTTGGTATAATCATATCAAAGCTTGCAACTAAGGATGATATTCGTCAGCACGGCAGCGGAAATGCCGGTGCAACCAATATGCTGCGTGTGTTTGGCTTGAAAGCAGGCATAGTTACATTTGCGCTTGATATGCTCAAATGTCTGGGCGCCATTCTGCTTTGCAAATATTTGCTTATATATCCTGCGGCAGAGGCCCTTGACGGTGCAAAGCTGAACATCTTTATTGCGCCCGAAACAGTAGTGTATTATTGTGGCTTTTTCACCTTGTTAGGTCACTCCTTTCCTGCTTTTTTCAAATTCAAAGGCGGCAAGGCAGCGTCAGGTGCATTAGGTGTGCTTTATTGCCTTAATTGGCAGATCGCCACAGCAGTGTTTATTGTTTTCGTGATTGTTGTGTTGCTTACAAAAACAGTGTCTTTGGGCTCAATTTTGGGTGCAACCGAGTTTATCATACTCAACTTCTTTTTGTCGGCCGATATGCCAATGCCCGACCGCCTCTATATAATTTTGTTGGGTGTACTCATTGGAGGATTGGTTATCGTTCGTCATAAAGAGAATATTATCCGTCTGAGAAAGGGCGAAGAAAAGCCCGTCAGCTTTAAAAAGCAGGGTAATTAATTATGGCAAATATATTTGTTTTAGGCGCAGGCGGATGGGGAATGGCTCTTGCCAACTCTTTTGCCTTAAATGGCCACGATGTAACTATATGGTCTGCTTTTGAAGCAGAGGTGTCATTGCTGCAATCAGAGCGGGGCAACGAAAAGCTGCTTAAAGGAGTTAAGCTTTGCGACAGCATTGATATAAGCGGTGACATAAATGTTGCAGCACAGGCCGATATTGTTATTATAGCCGTGCCCTCATTTGCGGTGCGTAATGTTGCAGCTATGCTTAAGAGTGTAGTTTCTGCCAAAACGGTTGTTGTAAACGTTGCCAAGGGTTTTGAAATCTCAACGCTTACTCTTTTGTCAGACGTAATCTCTCAGGAATTGCCCGACAATCCCATAGTTATTCTCTCGGGCCCCTCTCACGCAGAAGAGGTGGCGCTGGGGGTTCCAACCTCTTTGGTAGCTGCCTGCAGTGATAAGGATGTTGCCCAGTACGTCCAGGATGAGCTTATAAGCCCTACCTTACGCGTTTATATTCACGACGACGTTACGGGAGTTGAGATCGGCGGCGCTCTTAAAAATGTAATTGCCCTTTGCTGTGGCATTTGCGACGGACTGAATCTGGGTGATAATACTAAAGCCGCCCTTATGACCAGAGGGTTAACCGAAATTGCCCGACTTGGTGTAAAAATGGGCGCAAAGGCCGATACCTTTGCAGGCCTTACGGGTATGGGCGACCTTATCGTTACCTGTATGTCGATGCACAGCCGCAACCGCCGTTTCGGTATTCTTATCGGCCGCGGTGTGCCCGCCAAAGAGGCATTACAACAAATTGGTATGACGGTTGAGGGCTATCACGCCGCCGCAGTTATTGCCCGACTTTGCGAAAAATTTGAAGTCGATATGCCCATTTCCAATCAGTGCTTCAACATCCTTTATAATGAAACCCCACCAAAGGATGCCATCAAAAACCTTATGAGCAGACCCAAAAAGTATGAAAACGAATCGGCTTGGATAGATTAAAAGAAAAACTGCAAGGGTTTAGCCCTTGCAGTTTTAAATTTTATAATCAAACAGTTGCTCGGCAAACCAGACCGATTTAACGGAAAATTCTTTGCCGTTAAGGTAATTGAGAATGCCTGCATCACCTTTAAATGAAAAACGCAGACGGTAAGAGCACAGCGCCTGATGCACGAATCCCTTTTTGCGATCCTCTTTGTTGATGCCGTATTTGCCGTCACCCAGCAGGGGATGACCGATAGATGCCAGGTGCGCCCTTATCTGATGAGTCCTGCCCGTAAGCAGCTCTATTTCAAGCAAAGACAACCCATCCTTGTGGGCGAGCACAGTATATTTGGTGCGTATGGAGCGGTTAAGCTCGGTCTTTTTTGAAGAAATGTAAACCTGATTTTTTTCTTCGTTTTTTTCAAGAAAACCTTCAAGCAGCTCTGATTGCTTTTTCATCCTGCCGTGAACTACGCAAAGATAAAACTTATCAATCTCTCTTGCCTTAATTTTTTCGTTCAGCACCCTTAAGGCCTCGGCATTTTTTGCAGCAATAACAATGCCGCAGGTGTTGCGGTCAATTCGATTGGCCAGTGCCGGCTTAAATGAGTTTTCACTTTTAGGGTCATATTCACCCTTGTTAAACAGATAGTGTTGCACACGCCATATAAGAGTGTCTTTATACTCACCGCTGTCGGGATGTACGGCCAGTCCCTCGGGCTTATTTAGCAGCAATATGTTTTCATCCTCATACACAACGTCTACCTTATCGGGTGCAGATGAAAATTCATACCGCGCCTTTGCGGGCATCAGCACATCATCGTTTAAATATATATCCAGCACATCACCCTCGCACAGCTTATATGCGATGTCTCCGCGGCCACGGTTGATTTTTATTTTTTTGGTTCTTATGGCTTTGTACATAAGGGATTTTGGTAAATTGCCGAAAGCTTTGGTCAAAAATTTATCCAATCGTTGTCCGGCATCGTTTGAATTGATAATTATTTGTCTCAAAACAAAACTCCTTAAAAAAAGACTTTAAAATATCAAATATATGGTATATAATAACATAAGTATCCCTCAAATTCAAGGAGTATGTCCATGTCGGTTAAGATTACAAGTCCCCATCAAGGCCACAGAAAAAGATTAAAAGCTCGCTTTATTAAGTCAGGGCTTAAAGATTTTGAAGATCATAATGTGTTAGAGCTTTTGCTTTTTTATGCGTTGCCTTATAAAGACACCAACGAGCTGGCCCACAGTCTTATAAAACGTTTTGGAACCGTTGAACAGGTTTTTGATGCAGATATAGAAGATTTGTGCAAGGTAGAAGGCGTAGGAGAAAATGTTGCAACACTTATCAAACTCGTGCCTGAAATATCAAACTATTATCTTAAGTTCAAACACAAGAAGCGCGAAAAGCTTGATAACGTAAGGGATATTGCAGAGTTTTTGCAAGAACGTTACATACTTGACGATAAAGAAATATTTTCAATTCTATGCCTTGATAATCAAGGCGGCTTTATCGCCTTTGAAAAGATGGATGCAGGTACTGCCAATATGACCGAGGTCAGCATTGTTAAAGCCATACAGATTGTAATAAAAAGCAATGCATCCTGCATAGTAATAGCCCACAACCATCCAAGCGGTGTGCTAATTCCCTCCATAGAGGATATTTCTACAACTCGACGTATGTGCGAGGCCTTTTCGGCCATAGGCATAAAAGTTATGGACCACATTATTGTCTCTAGAGACGGATATTTGTCTATGATAAACGAAAAACATTACAACTCGATGTTTAAATAAAAATAACCGCGACGGCATTTAAGCTGTCGCGGTTTTAATATTAGTGGTTAATTTGATTAAACGAGCTTCTGAGCACCTCGCAGGATTGGTGAAGCTTTTCCAATTCTTCATCGGTCAACATCAGCTCTACAACGCTTTTTACGCCGTCTCGTCCGATAATGCACGGAACCCCTGCGCAGACATCTTTTTCACCGTATTCACCCATCAGCGGAGCAGATAGCGTTAAGATGCTTCGCTCATCCGAAAAGATAGCAGCGGTAATTCGTGCAAGAGCCATTGCAATGCCGTAGTAGGTGGCTTTTTTTGCGTTAATAATGGTGTACGCGGCTTCTTTAACCGACTCAGCTATGTTTTGCAAATCCTTTGAGCAGCAATCGCAGTCGCGGCGGCACATCTCAGTTACCGGCAGGGTAGAAATCATTGCTTGAGACCAAGGCACAAACTCGCTGTCGCCGTGCTCGCCTATTACAAAGGCGTGAACATTTTTAGGGTCAACATTAAAATGCTCGCCAATGCTGTATCTCAGCCGGGCTGTATCCAATGTTGTTCCGCTTCCAAAAACTTTTCCGCGGGCAAAATTTGAAACCTTTGCAGCAACCATTGTCATTATATCTACGGGATTGGATGCTACCAGTATTAATCCGTTAAAACCGGCAGCAATAAGATCATTAACAATAGTTGTTATGATTTTAGCGTTTTTCTCAAGCAAATCCAATCTGGTTTCACCCGGTGCCTGAGGAGCTCCTGCTGTAATAACCGCCAGGTCGGCATCGTGGCAGTCATCATAACTGCCCGACCAGATTCGCATTCTGGTTTGCGCAAAGGGGATGCCGTGGCTTAAATCCATTGCTTCGCCTTCGGCTCGCTCTGCATTAAGGTCAACCAACACTATTTCATCACATATGTTTCGGTTAAGAAGGGCAAAGGCATAGCTCATACCCACCATTCCGGTGCCGATTAGCGCTACTTTTCTTTTGTCGTCTCTCATAGTTAAACTATCACCTAAAATTTAATGTCTCCAACAGTGTAAACGCCGTCTTGCTTCATCATATTGCTGTTAAGAGCAATGTATACGGGCTGTGAGCCCTTCTTCATTGAAAGCTTAATGGTGTATTTACCGCTTTTTAACTCGGCCTTAGAAATTGTGTGCTTGCTTGTGTAGCTCTTGCCGGGTTCGATCAAGGTGTTGTCAAAATTAGTTTGAGCAAAAATCTTATCCTTATTCTTATCATCGGTCAAAATAATGTTGAGGTCATATTTATTATATGCCTTTGAAGCACCGCGATTTTCCCAGTTGACAGAAACAATGAGGTTGTCTTTGGTGTCTTCAACAACAATGTTGTTAATAAAGTACCAATAGCCCAGCTTGTTGCCCAGCTCTTTTGCCAGCTGAGGATTCTGTGATATAAACTGAGCGGGATAACCGTGGAAACCGGCATAGGTGGCGTTTGTTTGGTTTATTGCAGAGATCAAATACTTGCCGTTTTGCCAGTTGCCTGACTCAACATTCCAACCGTAGTGCTCAAGCTCAAGTATGGTGGGAACCTTGTCTTTAACTGCATCAAAAAGCTCGGGGGAGCGAAGCTTTTCACCCAAAGTTTTAACAAACCAATCAACACCAACAGAGTCGTCACGGTAGGTCCAACCGTTATCCAACACATATTGCTTGATTTCGTTTTTGCCTTCAGATGTTGTGCGGCTTCCGATAAAGTCATCGCTTATAACAATTTGAGTGTTCTTGTAATACTTTTTATAAATATCAAAGTGGGCCTTGATGGTGCTCCAGCTCCAATCCTTTTTAGTGCTGGAGGCGGTATGACCCTCACCCCAATCGCCATAACTGCCCACATCCACATAAATAACATCTTCGCGAGAGTCATATCGTTGGGCAAAGGCCTTGTGGAAGTTGTCCAGCTTTTGCAAAAAGATAGGATCACCGTAGTCGGGCTCCCAGGCGTTATCTAACATCGTGCCCTTAGCTCCCGCATTTTGTACCCATTTTGGGGTGGCGTATTTGTGATTGGCATCGGTTTCCTTGCAGGTAATTCTGAAAGAAACCTTTACACCCTCTTTTGTCCATTCGTTAATTACGTCGTCAATCAGCTTCCAGTTGAACTGACCCTCTTGTGGCTCAAGATAAGCCCAGGCCAGACGCAAATAAATATGGTCAAGGCAAGGAATCATTTTAACGGCATCCTTTGCCTTCGTGCCTACGCCGTATTTTTCTATGGAGTTGTCAAAGTAGTGAATATACCAGCCCTTATCGGGATTGCGAAGGGGGCTTACACTATCTTCGGCAGATTTAAGGTCAAAGGTGTATTTTCCGTTGGTGTATGATGCTTCGATAGATACGGACGCCTGGCTTGAAACGTCATCGTAAATATCGGAAACCACATATGAGCTTGTTTGTGAGCTTGATAGGTCAGCTCCGTCTGATGTACAAGCTGTTAAAAACAAACAAACCATCAATAATAAGCATATAAGTTTCTTCATAATAAAACCTCCTTAGTAATTTATGAACGTATTTCTGCGCCCAGCTTTTCGAGCTCTGAAATTGCCTTAGAAAGAGCTTTTGTGCATTGCTTTTCGCTTAGCGTGCCGTTTTCAGAACGCAGAGTGAAGGAGTAGGCAACACTCTTTTTGCCCTCGGGTATTTGGCTGCCTCTGTAAACGTCGAACAGCTCAATGCTTTCTAAAATATCACCGACACCTGCTTCGATTGCTTTTTTAATTGCAGCAACAGGCAGGGCTTCATCACAAAGCATAGAAAGGTCGCGGGTTACTGCAGGGAACTTGGGCAGCTGATGATACATCTTTTCTTCAGAAACAGACTTATACATTGCTTCAATGTTGAGCTTCGCAACGTATACCTTGTCACCAATGCTGTAATTGTCGGCAACGGTGGGATGAATTTCGCCCAAAATACCGATTTCGGTTTGGCCTGCATATAATTTAGCGGTACGACCGGGATGGAATGAGGTCTCATCGCTGACCGCCGTAAAGTCAACCTCGGGTAGATTAAGCACCTTGAAGAGCATTTCCAACGCACCCTTCACCTCATAAAAATCTACCTTGTTGCCATAAGCGCCGAGTATCAAAACCTTTTGCTCGTCGGGCAGGCAGTCGATGCCTTTGTTTATATATTCGGTGGCAACCTCAAACAGACGCGCCGATTGATTGCGTCGGTTGAAGTTGAGAGATAAGGTTTCCATCATAGAGGGAAGAGCGGTGGTGCGCATTACAGAGGTGTCTTCACCAAGGGGGTTGATGATGGTTACAGAATCGCGCAGGTAAGAGCTTTCGGGAGCACATATAAGGTCATACTCCTTGGGACTCATAAATGAATAGGTGTTTATTTGAGAATATCCTGCAGCCAGCATAACGTCATTGATGGTTCTGACAAATTTCTGCTCGTTGGTAACCTTGCCGTTTGCCTTGCCTTTAATAGCGGTCTCGGGAATTCTGTTATAACCCCAAATACGGGCGATTTCTTCGGCAATGTCTGCCTTGTGCTCAATATCAATTCGGTAATAAGGAGCAACCACCTGATTACCCTTAACCTCAAAGCCCAAACGGCAGAGAATGGCCTTCATTTCATCTTCGGCAATTTCGGTGCCCAAAAAATCATTTGTCCAGTTAGCATCAAGGGTGATTGAAACGGGCTTTTCATCATAGTTCTTGATGTCAATAATGCCGTTTACGACCTCGCCTGCACCGAGCAAGGTAACCAGCTCGCAAGCGCGGTCAAGAGCTGCCTCGCACAGCTGAGGCGGAAGCCCCTTTTCAAATCTGGCTGAAGAATCGGTGCGCATACCAAAATATTTGGCGGTGGTTCTTACTGAAGCACCGTTAAAGCAGGCCGACTCAAAAATAACGGTTTGAGTATCTTCAAAAATGCCGGAATATTCGCCGCCCATAACACCGGCAACGGCAACGGGCTTTTGAGCATCTGCAATGCAAAGATTGTTGCTTGTGAGGGCTCTTTCACCGCCATCAAGGGTGGTAATGGTTTCGCCATCTTTGGCGCGTCTTACGCAAATTTCACCGCCTGCAAGATGTTTATAATCAAAGGCGTGCATGGGCTGACCGTACTCAAGCATAACATAGTTGGTAATGTCTACCATATTGTTGATGGGCCTTACACCGCTTGCACGAAGTCTCTCACGAAGCCAACGGGGTGAAGGAGCAATTTTGATATTCTTAACTGCTCTTGCCATATATCTGTAGCAAAGGTCGGTGGCCTCCACCTTAACCGATTTAAGATAATCGCTTATATTTCCGCCACACTCTGTAACAACGGGGGTATGATCCTTGAAGGGCAGGTCGTAGGTGCTTGCAACTTCTCTTGCAAGACCTCTTACAGAAAGGCAGTCGGGGCGGTTAGAGGTGATTTCAAACTCTACAATATCGTCGTTGATTCCAAGCACCTCTTTGGCATCCTGACCCAGCTCGCACTTTTCTTCAATAACAAAAATACCGTCTTCAATGGCATAGGGGAAGTCGCCTAAGGTAAGACCGAGCTCTCCCAAAGAGCAAAGCATACCAAAGCTTTCTTCACCGCGAAGCTTGCCCTTCTTGATTTTAATGCCGCCGGGTAAAGTAGAACCGTCGGTAGCAACAGGTACAATATCGCCAACCTTAAGATTGGTGGCGCCGGTAACAATCTGAAGCACCTTGTCACCAATGTCAACCTGGCAGATAACCAGCTTTTCGGCGTTGGGATGCTTGTCTATCGAATTTATTTTGCCTATAACAACTCCGCTTATTTCGGCACCTTCGGTGGTATAGCCCTCCACCTTTGAGCCACTCATAGTGAGAGCTTCGGCAAAACTACGTGGCTGATAATCTATATCAACAAATTCTTTTAACCATTTAATTGAAAGATCCATTGTTATCCCTCCTTAAAACTGATCAAGAAAGCGCTGGTCATTTTCATAAAAAAGACGCAGGTCATCGATGTTAAAGCGACGCATAACCAAGCGCTCAAGGCCCATACCAAAGGCGAAACCGCTGTATTCTTCGGGGTCAATGCCGCAATTGGCAAGCACCTTTGGGTGCACCATACCACAACCGAGAATTTCAATCCAACCCTCGCCCTTGCACAAACGGCATCCTTTTCCGCCACAGTTAAAGCACATAGTATCCATCTCGGCGGATGGTTCAGTGAAGGGGAAGTGGTGAGGACGGAAACGCACGACAGCATCCTCGCCGTAAAGACGCTTGGCAAAGTCGGCCAAAGTGCCCTTAAGGTCACCCATGGTTACACCCTTATCAACCACGAGACCCTCGATTTGATGGAAAACGGGGGAGTGTGTGGCATCAACAGCATCTGATCGGAAAACGCGACCGGGAGAAATAACGCGAATGGGGGGCTTTTGCTTTTCCATAGTGCGCACCTGAACAGGAGAGGTCTGTGTGCGAAGCAAAATATTATCGGTGATGTAAAAAGTATCCTGAGTGTCCCGTGCGGGATGGTCTTTCGGAATGTTAAGTGCCTCAAAGTTGTAATAATCAAGCTCTACCTCGGGACCTTCTGCAACATCAAAGCCCATGCCCAAGAAAATTTCTTTGATTTCGTCAAGCACCAAATTTAAGGGGTGTTTTTTACCCATAAGCTTTTTAGAGCCGGGCATAGTAACGTCAATGGTTTCTTTGTTAAGCTTTTCCATTGCTGCCGCAGACTTGAACTCTGCCGACTTTGCAGTAATAATTGCTTCAATCTGGGCTCTTGTTTCATTGGCAAGCTGACCGATAACAGGCCTTTCTTCGGCAGAAAGACTGCCCATCTGCTTGAGAATGGCGGTCAATTCGCCCTTTTTACCCAAAAATCTGATTCGCAGTGCCTCAAGCTCTTGCTGGTCTTTAACCGATTCAAGAGCTTGCTGTGCCGATAAGGCAACATTTTTAAGTTGTTCTTTCATTTTATCACCTCATAATAATAAACAAAAAATAAAGTCCCTTGCATACAAGATGCAAGGGACGAAATGACAATTCCGCGGTACCACCCTAATTTATGCTGAAAAGAAGCATACACTCCTGCAATGGGTAACGGGATTGCAGCCCGTCAGGACCTACTGCTAATTCAGCCCCACCGCTCCGAAGGGAACTTCGATGTGAATTCTGACAGTGCCGCTTACAGCCGATGGCGACCCCTCTCTGTGACAGATAAAGCACAACTACTTTTCTTCATCAATGCGTTTAAATAAATTTTAACACAAAACTGCAAAAAGTCAAGTTAATTTTGAAAAAGTTGCTATATGAAAGCCCCTTTTGATGCCATTTTAGCAATATGCTCAGTGGCGTATAAAACATCTTGCTCTTTGGTAAAAACAGAGGGGGCTAACCTTACCGTTCCGCTATCTACGGTGCCTATTCTTTTATGGGTAAAAGGAGCACAGTGCAGGCCTGCTCTTACTGCAATGCCGTAGCGGTTTAACTCGTTGGCAACCTCAACCGAATTTATACCCTTAATATTAAAGGATAGCAGAGGCGCCTTGTTATCCCAACGGTTACAATATAGCTGAATTCCTCCCACACGAGAGAGATGGTTTACGGCAAGCTTTATAAGACTTTGCTCGTGATGCCTGATTTTATCAATACCTTTTTCGTTTAAAAAATCAATACCTGCGCCTATTCCGGCAATGCCGGGCAGATTTACCGTACCGCTTTCAAACTTTTCCGGCAGCTCTGTGGGCTGATTTACATCAACCGACCTTGTTCCCGTGCCTCCTTCAATTATGGTGGATGGGGGAGTGTTGGCTATAATCAGCATTCCCGTGCCCATAGGAGCATAAAGGCCTTTGTGAGGCGCTATGCACAAATAATCAATACACATATCTGCCATATCAATATTCAGCACACCTGCCGATTGAGCGGCATCAACGGCAAAAAGAATGCCCTGTTGGCGGCAAAAGTGCCCTATTTGTTTTATGGGCAAAACAGTGCCTGTAACATTTGAAGCGTGGGTGCAAATCACCATTCGCTCGTTTCCCTTTACCGATTTTGTAAAATTTCTGAAGGTGACCTCTTCGTCATCAGGGTCAACCTCAAAAACATCAAAATCAATGTTGTATTTTTTCAAAGCCGTTAACGGACGAACAACAGCGTTGTGCTCAAAGGATGATGTAAGCACACGGTCTCCCGGCTTGAGCAGGCCTTTTAAAACACAGTTTATTGCAGTGGTGCAGTTGGGCATAAATATGACCGATTCTGCAGAGGGAGCGTTGAAAAAGTCGGCCGCTTTAGAACGAACCGTATAAACAATTTCTGCGGCCGATTGAGACATGCTGTGACCGCTTCGCCCGGGATTGGCTGATCGGTTTAAAAGGGTGTTATAGACAGCTTTGATGACTTTTTGCGGCTTTGGTGAGGTGGTTGCGGCATTGTCTAAATAAATCATAAAGGCGGTTACTTCCTTTCTAAAGTGCCGATAACCTTGATGCCGTTGCTTTTGAGCAAATTCAAAAGCCCGTCAGGTTGCTCATACACGATTATACTGTAGCCACAGCCGTGAGTATCCAAATGGCCGGGCGTTTTTTCAATATATGATTTATGGCCGGTGCTTCGAAGCAAATCCCGACCCTTAATTGCTTGGGTTATTGAACTTACCATAATCAAAAACTGACCCACAGGACTTCCTCCGTTTCATAAAAAATTGCCCCGATACACAGTACATACTATGCATCGGGGCATTCAACTGTTATTTATTTTATCGATTCAATAAGGCAAACGCTGTGAGCGGATATTCCTTCACCGCGTCCTGTAAAGCCCAGTTTTTCTTCGGTTGTGGCTTTGATGTTGACTTGGTTAACCTCTACACCTGCCGCTTCGGCAATTCTTTTTGACATTTGTTCCAGATAAGGCGCGAGCTTAGGCCTTTGAGCCACAACAATGCTGTCGATGTTGCATATTTCAAAGTTCTTCGTTTTCAGCATTTCGCAAACCTTTTTAAGCAAAATCAAGCTGTCGGCGTTTTTATACTGTGGGTCGGTATCGGGAAAGTGCTTGCCGATATCTCCCAAAGCGGCTGCACCCAGCAAAGCGTCACATATAGCGTGTACTAAAACATCAGCGTCTGAATGGCCGTCAAGCCCCAACTCATAAGGAATGTCCACACCGCCCAAAATCAGTTTTCTGCCCGACACAAGGCGATGAACATCATATCCGTTACCAATTCTCATTTTTTGCCTCCTTAATAAGTGCTTCGGCGATAATTATATCGATAGGATGGGTGATTTTGATATTATTTGGGTCGCCTTCAACAATTTTCACCTTGGCTCCGACCGATTCCACCAGAGCACAATCATCAGTGAAATCGCCACCCTTTTCTAAAGCCGCCGCGTACAGCTCCCGCTTGAAAATTTGAGGGGTTTGAGCCGCCCACAGCTTGCTGCGTTCAGGGGTTGAGCAAATAAATCGGTCATCATCGGCAATTTTTATCGTGTCGGTTACGGGTAAGGCGCACAAGGCCGCACCGCAACGCATAGCTTCTTCCAGCACCTTGTCGATCAAAAGGGGAGTGATGAGAGGTCTTGCGCCGTCAGCAATGGCAACCTGTTCAAAATTGCGGTCAACAGCATCAAAGGCGTTTTTTACCGATTGCGACCTGGTAGCGCCGCCCTCAACGATGGCTTTCAGCTTAATGATACCGTATCGGTCGCATATGCTTTGAATGTCGGACATATCCTCCTTTCGGCAGGCGATATAAATGCCGCCGATTGAGGTGCAGTTTTCATAGGCCATCAATGTGCGGGCAATAACAGGTATGCCCAAAATCGGATGCAGAAGCTTGTTGATGCCCTTCATTCTTTGAGAAGAGCCGCCTGCAACGATTATGGCCGCAGTGGTTGCTTGAGTGTCTGACAACTCAAAATAAGATAAGGTTTCCGTTTTCAAATTCATCACCTGCATAAATTATACCTTACCGCTTGGTGTTAATCAATAAATATTTGAAAAAATAGTGAAATTATTACTAATTTACTATTGAATTTAAGAAGTAAAATTGTTAAAATATATATGTATAATTATAACTATGCTCGGAGGTGAGGGAATGGGCAACTTTATTGATTATGTTGTAAATGAATATTATCGTTTTATCGGTGTAATGCGTTCTTTTGAAATTACCGATCTTATTGATATTCTGGTTGTTGCCTTTTTGATTTACAAACTTATCCAATTAGTGCGCCAAACCCGTGCAAAGCAGTTGGTCGGCGGTATAATCGCATTGGTTATCGCCTGGCTGTTGGCAGAGTTTTTGGATATGACCACTCTGTCGGTGCTGCTGAAAGCTATAATTAATTCAGGACTTATTGCATTGGTGGTTATCTTTCAGCCGGAAATACGCAACGTGCTTGAACAGGTTAGCATCACCAGCTTTTCAAGATTCAACCGCAAAATTCACTCCCAATATGAAGACCTCGATATATGCATAGACAATGTTTGCCGTGCTTGCGGTGAAATGTCAAAAAGCAAAACGGGCGCCCTCATTGTTTTTGAGCGCGAGACCAAGCTTGGCGACATCATAAAAACAGGCACTGTTATTGACGCTCAATCCAATTCAGAGGTGATATGCAACATCTTTTATCCCAAAGCGCCTCTGCACGATGGTGCAATGATAATACGCGACTCCAGAGTTTACGCAGCGGGATGTATTTTGCCCCTCAGTCCCAACTCCAATTTGAGCAAAGACCTTGGCACGCGTCATCGCGCATCCTTGGGTATGAGTGAAAACTCCGATGCCATCGTGGTTGTTGTGTCGGAAGAAACAGGTGTTATTTCTGTTGCACGTGATGGTTCCCTTAAACGTGACTTTACTGCGGCCGAGCTGCTTGAATATCTTAAAAACATCTTGATTATTGAAGAAGAGAACCCCAGCGGCAAGTTCGAAAGCATTAAAAACAAACTGAAAAAGGGGGTAAAGAAGCATGATGAGTAAGCTTTCCTCTTTTTTTGGACGCCTTTTTAGCAATAAAAAGTTTTTGCTTATACTGTCTTTGGTTTTGTCATTCCTCATCTGGTATGGCTTTAAGCAGTATTATAACCCCGTCACAACACGCAATATTAAGAATGTGCCTATATCCTTCAGCATCAGCAACACATCCATTGCTTCTAACGATTTGCAGATAATCAGCCATAACATTGACAGCGTTGAGATTGTTGTGGCAGGTAAAACAGCCGATGTAATGAAGCTGTCTGCAACCGACTTGACTGTTACTCCCTCTCTTTCGGGTATCAGCAAAGCAGGTGAGTATACCGTTGCGCTGAATTACACGCGTTCTTCCATTTTGTCAGATTTTGAGGTTGTTTCAATATCGCCCAAGACGGTTAAAATTTTTGTCGACAGCGTGTCAACCAGAACCTTTGACAGAATCACACCCGAGGCCAACGGTGTAACTGCACCGGTTGAAGGCGGCTTGATTAAAGAAACGCCGCGCATTACCGATTCCGCCTATGGAACGCTTACTGTCAGCGGTGCTCAGACCAAGGTTGACAAAATTGAAACAGTAGTGCTCAGAACCACCGAAAACAAAGAAATAAAGCAAACAACACAGTTTGAAGCATCGGTCGTTTTGTTGGATGAAAAGGGCAAAGAGATTTCTCACGATGGCCTTGACCTCAGCTTTGATAAGGCCGAGATCACCGTGCCTGTTTCGAAAACCAAAGAGGTAAGTATTAATGCAATATTTACCAATGCTCCGTCAAAGCTTTTCTGTGACTATTCGTTCAATGTTTCAACGGTTACACTTATCGGTGACCCCAAAACTATTGATTCAATGTCAAAGGTAGATTTGATGCCCATTAACTATTCGCTGGTAACAAAGACAAACAATGTCTTTGATTGCGGCTTTAACCTGCCTGCAGGTGTTCGAATTCATGAGGGGCCCGAAACGGTTAAAGTCACACTTGATACCGCATCGGTAAGAAGCAAAACCGTCAAGGTTAGCAAGATTCAGGTATCTAATGTTAATTCGTCACTGGGTAAAGTGGTGCTCAACAACCCTGTTACCGTAGTTGTTTATGGCAATCGTTCGGATATTTCAAAGATAACAGCCGCCAATTTAACGGTGAATGTTAACTTGGGTGAATATTCAAAGCCGGGCAAATATACTGTGCCCGCTACCATTAAGTTAGACGGCACCTATGATACTGTATGGGCAACCACCTTCGAAAAAGAATACACGGCCTATATAACCATCAATTAAACACAGATAATATAACCTTTTGCCATGTGCAAAAGGTTATATTTAAATAGTGTCATCATCCTCTCACCGTCATAAGATGTAACGGGGTGATGTTGTGACCTTTGTTGTGCTTTTTATTATTGGAGTGCTTGTTCTTTACGCAGTTGTGTGCCTTGTTGCAGGAGCAATTTGCGGAAGCAGCGCATATAAAAATGATAGAGTGTATTATTCGGTTTCAAGCGCTGCCGGCTACACTCGTTTAAAGGATTATTTGACACTCCATCCGGAGGCCGCCCACAGGTTAGTGTGCATAAACAATCTTAAGGACGAAGCATTGTCGGAAAATTTAGAGCGCGATGCTGAAAAGTACGGATTTTCTATAATCAGTCAATAAAAGCGGAGGATTCTATGGCTCAAACAGAGAGATTAAGCGGTATAATTGAAAAAATCTCTTTTACCAATCCTGCAAACGGTTTTACTGTTGCCCAGTTGGATGACGGTCAGCAGCTGATTACCGTTGTGGGTAATTTGGCAGGTGCAGGCGTAGGTGAAACCGTAAAGCTTACGGGTGTATATACCGACCATTACACCTTTGGCCCTCAGTTTAAAGTAGAGGAGTGCGAGCGCTGTGTTCCGGATAGTGCCGCCTCTATTTATAAATATCTTGCGTCGGGCGGAATCAAAGGTATAGGCCCTGCCACTGCCTTAAGAATAGTTAACCGTTTTGGTGATAACACGCTTAATATCATAGAAAAAGAGCCCCAACGTTTGGCAGAAATTAAAGGCATTTCTCATAACAAGGCGATGGCAATATCCGAAGAATACATAAAAAATTTCGGTATGCGTGACCTTATGATTTATCTGTCTCAATTTGGCGTTACTCCTGACGAATCCTTGCGCCTTTTTAAGTTGCTTGGTACAGCGGCCATTGACAAAATCAAGCTGAATCCCTACTATCTTTGTTCTGACGATATGCGATTCACCTTTGAGCGTGCTGATGAAATAGCTTGCGCTATGGGCTACGGTTCGGATTTTGAATATCGTGTTATGTGCGGTATAGAGTATGTTTTGCGTCACAATGTTCAAAACGGCCACACCTGCATTCCGCGCCATAAAGCATTACCCGTTGCTACCGGGCTTTTATCGGTCGATGAGTCATTGGTGGAAGCTTGTTGTGATAAAATGGTTACCCAAGGGCGGCTTACTCTCTTTAACATTGAAGACAAGCCCTATCTCTTTTTGCCATATCAATACAAGGCAGAAAGCTATATTGCAGGCCGCTTAAAGAGCATTTTAGGATGTCCGCCCCCCAAGGTTATGGATGTTAAACATCTTATCTCTCAAACAGAGAAAGAACTGAATATTAATTTTGGCGAGCTGCAGGTTAAAGCTATTGAGGCGGCTGTTACTAAGGGTATGCTTATACTTACAGGTGGTCCGGGTACAGGAAAGACCACCACCCTCAATGCCATAATTCACATACTTGAAGGAGCAGGGCTTAAAATTCTTTTGGCAGCTCCAACAGGTCGTGCCGCTAAGCGAATGACCGAGGTAACGGGCTTTGAGGCCAAGACTATACACCGCCTTCTTGAGGTAGAGTGGGATGAAGGCCACCGTCCGTTTTTTTCAAAAAACGAGCGCAATCCTCTTGACTGTCACGTGCTCATCGTTGATGAAATGTCAATGGTGGATTCAGTGCTTTTTGAAAGCTTGCTTCGGGCTGTTCCTTTTGGCTGTCGACTGATTTTGGTGGGAGACAGCGACCAGCTTCCTTCTGTCGGCGCAGGTAATGTGCTGCAAGATATGATTGACTCGGGTATAATTCCAACAGTTGAGCTGACCGAGGTTTTTCGCCAAGCGATGCAAAGCGCCATCGTGACCAATGCGCATATGATTTTAAAGGGTGAAGCTCCCGATTTGACCCTGCGCGATTCCGATTTTTTCTTTTTAAGATGCGAAAGCTCAGGGGCTGTGACCGATACGGTGTGCAAGCTGGTAACCGAGCGGTTGCCCAGGGCTTACCAATATGACCCTTTGGAGGATATTCAGATACTTTGTCCCTCGCGAAAGTGGGAATCGGGCACCTTTGCAATTAATAACGAGATGCAGCGTCTTGTTAATCCTCCCCACAAAAGCAAGAAAGAGATTTCTGTGGGCAAGTTCACCCTTCGCGAAGGGGATAAGGTTATGCAGATAAAAAACAACTATGATGTTGTTTGGTATAAGGATGACGGCACTGAGGGAACAGGCATTTTCAACGGTGATGTGGGCTTTTTGCAAGCCATAGATTTTGCTGCAGGCATACTAACCATCAGGTTTGATGATAAAACTGCCCATTTTATGATGGAGTTTGTTGATCAGCTTGAGCTTGCCTATGCAGTTACGGTGCATAAAAGCCAGGGCAGTGAATATGAGTGTGTTGTTATGCCTATAAGCGATATGCCCTCTCAACTCAAGTATCGCAACCTGCTTTATACAGGCGTAACTCGCGCGAAAAATATGCTTGTAATGGTTGGCGACCAACAGGTTGTTGCCCAGATGACTAAAAACGTCAAGCGTACGCGCAGATATACGGCATTGGGATATTTTTTAGGGGATAGTAATGAGTTTTAAAAGTTTTCTTACCGCAGTCAAGGGTGAATTTGTTAATATACTTTTTCCCAACTTTTGTTGCGGATGCGGTGACCCTCTTGCCTATGACAAATATATTTGTGATAAATGCTATGAAGCTCTTGAGAAGGTGCGCATCAAAAAGCCACGAAGGCGCACACTATACGGCCACCGTTACAGAATTCACACCATTTATGCCTATGAGGACGAAAATGAAACCTCAATGATAGTAAAGCGGCTGAAATTTGGCAAAATGTTTAGCGGAGCTCGCTTTATGGGCAAATGCATTGCCGACAAGGCCCGTTCATTAAGGCGCAACTTTGATATAGTGACCTATGTGCCTATGTACCGCTTTTCTGAATCGGAGCGCACCTTTAATCAGTGTGAGTATATTTCCAGTTGTGTGGCAAAGGAGCTTAATGTTAAAGAGCGCGATTGCCTTGTGAAGCGGCGTGTAACTATGAAACAGCACAATCTTAGCAGTGTTGACCGCCAACGCAATCTAAAGGATGCTTTTAAGGCAAAGCGTTGCGTTGAAGGCAAAAACATATTGCTTGTGGATGATGTTACCACAACGGGCACAACGCTCAGTGAATGCGCCCACGCTCTTTATGAGGGCGGAGCAGCCGCCGTTACCCTTATAGCGTTTGGTCTTACCAAACGCAAGCGTTGACAATCGACTGACTTTTGTATATAATTTAATCATCAAAATTAAGGATTTGGTATAATGTTTAACGACATCGGTATTGATTTAGGCACCGCCAAAACGGTCATCGTAAAAAACAGAAAAATTGTCTTGTCAGAGCCGTCTGTCGTGTTGATGGATAATTATGACGAGGTTCCTGTCAACTTTGGCCATTACGCTCAGCGTGCCATCGGTCGTTCCACCGAGCGATACAGCACGATTTGCCCACTTGAAAGGGGCGTTATTGTTGACTATGATGCTACCGAATATATGCTGGGCAACTATATGTCTCGTGTGCTGGGCAAGACTATCACAAAGCCCCGCGCAGTTGTTTCTATCCCCAGCGGAATAACAGCAGTTGAGCAACGCTCTGTAATTGATGCCGTGCAGGCATCAGGTGCCAGAAGCGTTTGTACTATTGAGGCCCCTGTGGCCGCCGCTTTGGGAATGGGTGTTGATTTTAAGCGTCCTTACGGTACAATTATTGTTGATATTGGCGCAGGCACCACCGACGTTGCCGTTATGTCTATGGGCGGCATATCCCGTTGTGAAACGGCAAAAATTGCAGGTGCCGATATTGACGCCGCAATAATCAGATATATGAAAAGAGAGTACAATCTGCTTATCGGTGAGCAAACCGCTATGCAGATTAAGCACCAAATCGGTGCCGCAATGCCTCGCCAGATAGAGATTGCCATGGTGGCAAAGGGCCTCAGCATTTCGTCAGGCCTGCCCTCATCGGTTGAGATTACGGGCAACGAGGTATACGATGCAATATACGAGGTTATCGAGCAGATTTGCAATGCCATTCAGACGGTTATTAATCAAACCCCTCCCGAGCTGGTGGGCGATATTTCCGAGGGCGGCATATTCCTCACGGGGGGCACAGCCCTGCTTAAGGGAATGGCCGACACTTTGGCTCAGCATTTGGGGTTGAGCATTCGTGTAACCGATGACGTGGGCTATTGTGTGGCACGGGGAATCGGAATTGCAATGAATCATTTTGAACTGCTTGAAAACGGTGATTACCGCTTTGCCACAATGCAAGATTTACTTTAAAAAACGCTTGACATAGCAGCGTTTTGCAATTATAATCTATTGGTACGGTATGTACGCTGGTGTGGCGGAATAGGCAGACGCAGGGGACTTAAAATCCCCCGGTGGCAACACTGTACCGGTTCAAGTCCGGTCACCAGCACCAAAGCATTCAAACCCGAACCTTTTACCAATCGGTGAAACGTTCGGGTTTGTTGTTTTCTTAAAAGATGTTAAATAGCCTTTGTTTGTGGCAGTGCGGAGTGTTTAACTCTGTACTGCCACTTCTTCGTTTCAAAAGATTTTTTACATAGAGGAGATTTGAAATGAAGACCACAAAAATAAGAATTATTTTATTTGCTATAGTACTTACATACAATTTAACATTGGGATTTTATCTGAGAGACTTTCTTGTCCTCTCTCCCACTCTACAGGTGTTCTATATGCTATCGGCTCTACCGACTTTGTTTTTAACTGTTAATATAATTTCAAAAGCAATGAGATCGACAGTTTATATTTCACTAATACTCATTGCTTGTATGAATATTGCTTATGCAATTTATTGCCGTAGAGTATTTCCCATTTTAGCAATCATATCACTTGGTGTTGTCTTTATGTATTTTGTTGCTTTTGCCAACGCTACTCGTAAAGATAAGTTATTGACGAAAATTTATGTATTGGT
>JAZRNV010000156.1:0-82243 GCA_045648425.1 Acutalibacteraceae bacterium
CTGCGTTATCACAGAGTGTTATTAAAGTTGCGCCTGCTTCAACTGCAGATGCAATAGCATCAGATAAGAAGTCAGCTTCAGCTCTTGTGGCGTCAAAAGCGCAAAATTCGACATCTTCGCACTTTTCTTTAGCGCGACTAAGTCGGATCGTAGCCATGTCGTTCTGTGAGCCAAGGAGTTGGCTAAGACATTTGTCTTCCTAAGACCGCTTGGCCTCCGACTTAGTCAGCTTCAGCTCTTGTGGCGTCAAAAGCGCAAAATTCGGCATCTTCGCACTTTTCTTTAGCGCGGCTAACTGCAGTTTTAATATACTCAAGCATTTTAGGTGCTTTTTTATGACAAGTATATTCCATTCCTATAGGAGAAACGGGCAATTCAATTCTAATTCGCGCCTTTTTAGCGTTTGTTAATGCACTGGCAGCATTCTCGATGCTTTCTTTCGAGCCGTTAACTGCAACTGAAATGACGGCATTCTTAATAAATGACGAAACTGTTTTTATGAACAAAATATCGCTTTTTGTGTTTGAGATTTCAGGAATTTCAATTGTATCAACATTTAGCTTCTCAAGTTGACGGGCAATTTCAATTTTTTCTTTAAAATTATAGCCGCCATAACAAAGCGTTGTGTCTGCAATTTTGATGTAGTTCATAATAAAATCTCCTTAACTTATACTAAAAAATCCCTGAAGTCATAGACTTCAGGGACGAATTTAACTTCGCGGTACCACCCTGTTTACCTAAAAAAGGTCAACTCACAGAGCTCTAACAAGCTCTTTGTCATGATAACGGGACAAGCCGTAGTCACCTACTAGCAAACGCATTTGGCAACTCTGCTCCGGAACGAGACTTCTTTAGTAAACACGTATCGGTTCGCACCTAACACCGACTCTCTGAAACAATGCAAAACAAAGAATAATTCCTTCATAGCATTTGAAATATGTGACTATATTATCACACGGTGTTGGTTTTGTCAATAGTTAAATTAATTTTAGTCGATGGGCTGAATCCAACCAAAGGTATCTTCAATTTTGCCCCACTGTATACCGGTAAGAGTATCATAAAGATGCTGTGTTACTTCACCGATTTCACCGTTATTAACGGTGTATTTAACATCTTTATAGCAAAGCTCACCGATAGGAGAAATAACTGCAGCTGTGCCACATCCCCATGCTTCTTCAAGAGTGCCGTTAGCCATGGCTTCGCTAAGCTCATCAATGCTGAGCAAACGCTCACTTACTTTATAACCCTCTTTACGCAAAACCTCAAGGCAAGATTTTCTTGTGATACCGGGCAAAATTGAGCCACTGAGCATAGGAGTAACAATTTCGCCTGCAATCTTGAACATAACGTTCATTGCGCCAACCTCTTCAATGTACTTGCGCTCAACGCCGTCAAGCCACAATACCTGAGAGTAACCCTTTTGCTCTGCCCTCTCGCCGGCTCTGTTGCTGGCAGCATAGTTACCACCGCACTTGGCATAACCTGTACCGCCGCGAACCGCACGAACATCTTCATCCTCTATCATAATACGAACAGGATTAATACCCTCTTTATAATAACTGCCAACAGGAGAAGCTATTATAACAAAGGTTGCGTTATGAACTGCATGAACGCCGAGTGTCTCATCATTACCAAAAAGGAACGGACGCAGATAGAGAGAGGTGCCCGGCTCAGAAGGAGTCCAATCTTGTTCAACCTTGACGAACTCAGTTAATGCCTCAAAGGCCAAATCTTCCGGGATTTGTGGTAAGCACAAGCGCTCAGCAGAATTGTTGAGACGGCGAATATTTTCAATAGGACGGAAAAGCTGAACTTTACCGTCAGCACGGCGATACGCCTTAAGTCCTTCGAAAATTTCTGAACCGTAGTGTAAAACTGTTGATGCAGGATGAAGAGAAATGTTTGCAAATGGCACTATGCGAGCATCATACCATCCTTTTTCTCTTGAGTAATCCATAATAAACATATGGTCTGAAAAATACTTACCGAATCCCAAGGTGCTTGCTTCAGGTTTTACCTTAGGAGCTGTTGTTTTAGTAAAAGAGATATTCATATTAATTCTCCTTGTTCAAAATCTGCACCGATTTTAAGTGCTTTCAAGTTGACATCAAGCATATCAGCTCTTTTTGCCGAAATAACCTTGCCGAGAGTAGCGTTGATGCTGTCTGCTTCAAATTCACCAAGTACGCTTAAAATCTTACCCACTATAATCATATTTGCAAGAGTGGGCATACCGTTTTCACTTGCAAGACGAGTTGCAGGAATATAGTATACAGTAACATCGTCACGAGTAACCTTGCGTTCAATCAAGGTAGAATCGGCAAAGATTATACCTCCGGGAGCAACTGCGGGCTCAAATTTATCAAGAGAAGGCAGATTCATTGCAACAAGAATATCAGGATTTGAAACAATGGGTGAACCTACGGGTTCATCGCTGATAATTACACCACAGCTTGCTGTACCGCCACGCATTTCAGGACCATATGAGGGCAACCAGCTAATTTGTTTGTCATCAATAAGACCTTTATAGGCAAGGAACTTTCCTGCAAAGAGGATTCCTTGACCGCCAAAACCGGAAAGTAATATTTGTTTTGTACTCATCAGAATCACTCCTTATTTGCAGATCTGTCTTTATAAACACCCAAAGGATAATAAGGCAGCATTTTTTCATCAATCCATTTAAGAGCAGCTTGAGGAGTCATACCCCAGTTGGTGGGACAAGTTGAAACAACCTCAATTAACGAAAATCCTTTACCGTCAATCTGATTCTGGAAAGCTTTTTTAATTGCTTTCTTAGCGCTTCTTATGTTTTTAACGCTATTAACGGTAACACGCTCAAGATATTCGGGGCCTTCAAGCTCTGAAAGCATTTCGCAAACCTTGATCGGATAACCGCACAACTTGGGGTCACGACCGTAAGGTGAGGTCTGTGTTACCTGACCGGGCAAGGATGTGGGAGCCATCTGGCCACCGGTCATACCGTATATTGCGTTGTTGATGAATATAATGGTGATGTTCTCATTTCTTGCAGCGGCATGAACAGTTTCAGCCATACCGATAGATGCCAAATCTCCATCACCCTGATAGGTAAATACAATGTGATTTTCGGGGTCTGCGCGCTTAACACCTGTGGCAACTGCAGGAGCTCGTCCGTGAGCCGCTTCAATCATATCACAGGCAAAATAATCATAGGCCATAACTGAGCATCCAACAGGTGCTACACCAATTGTTTTACCTTCAATACCAAGTTCGTCAATAACCTCAGCAACCAATCTATGAACAATACCGTGAGTACAACCGGGGCAATAATGCAACGGTGCATCGGTAAGCGCATTAGGTTTATCAAAAACTATAGCCATTATTTAGCACCTCCGTTTTCTGCCATTTTCATAATTGCATCAAGAACCTGCTCAGGTGAAGGAATCATACCGCCAACGCGGTTGCACAGCTTAACAGGAACTTTACAGCTTGTAGCAAGTTTAACATCTTCAATCATCTGTCCCATTGAAAGCTCAACAGAAATAATTCCCTTTACCTTGTCTGCAGCTTTTGCAAAAGGTGCTACAGGGAATGGCCACAAGGTTATTGGACGAATAAGACCGACCTTAATGCCCTGCTTTCTGGCTTCGTTGATTGCGTTTTTGGATACACGTGCTGCAATACCGAATGCTGCAACGCAATATTCTGCATCCTCCATCATGTATTCCTCATATAACGCTTCAGTCTCTTCAATCTTCTCATAACGCTCAAAGCGCTCAAAATTATACTGCTCAAGCTTTTCAGGAGCCAGGAAAAGAGAGTTAACAATGTTATGAGTTCTCTCCATCTTGGTTCCGGTTGTTGCCCAGGGCTTTTCAACTGCAGGAGCGATATCAAAATCAAGAGACACAGGCTCCATCATTTGACCCATGGTACCGTCGGCAAGAATCATTGCTGTCATTCTGTATTTATCAGCAAGATCAAATCCTTTAACGGTAAGCTCTGCCATCTCTTGAACTGATGCAGGAGCAAGAACAATCATTCTGAAATCTCCGTGACCGCCTGCTCTGGTTGCTTGAAAATAGTCAGACTGGCTGGGCTGAATGCCACCCAAACCGGGGCCACCGCGCTGAACGTTAACAACAAGTGCGGGCAAGTCAGCGCCTGCAAGATATGACAACCCTTCGCTCTTAAGAGCGATACCGGGGCTTGATGATGACGTCATAACTCTTTTGCCTGTTGATGACACACCATATACCATATTTATTGCAGCGATTTCACTTTCTGCCTGCAAAAAAGTTCCGCCAATTTTAGGCATCTTTTTAGCCATATAAGCAGCAATTTCGGTTTGAGGTGTTATAGGATAACCAAAATAATGACGGCAACCAGCAATAATTGCTGCTTCAGCAATTGCCTCATTTCCCTTCATCAATACTTTATTAGACATTGTATTCACTCACCTTTCAACCTTAATAATGCAATCAGGACACATCATAGCGCATGATGCACAGCCAACACAAGCTGCTTCATCAGTAATTTCTGCGGGATGATGACCTTTTTTGTTAATTTTTTCCGGTGCAAGCTGAAGCAGTTTCTTAGGACAAGCTTCAATGCACAGTCCACAACCCTTGCAAAGATCGGTCTTAAAAGTTAATTTTGCCATAATAATACTCCATTCCGTCGCTGGTATTAAAAATTAATCTATGCGACACTAGATTATACATAATTCGCTACAATTAATTAATGATTTTAGCTTGTAACGTTAACGAAAACAAATTATCTATTTTGCCCAAAAGCTGATTATATAGGGATTCTTTAACCGTTGTCAAAACAATCGGTAAGCCCGACAGCTCAGCAACTTCTTGAGCATAAGATACTGATGAGAGTACATCTTCTTCAGTAGTCATTTCGCCAAGATTTGAATTATTAATTATACCGGTAAATTTGATTTTGCCTGCATATTCAATCTCGCGCATAACCTCTAAAGTAGAAACAGCATCAGGGGTTAAAGGTCGATATTTATTGATTACCAACAGCATTTCATAGTTGTTTTCTTCAATTATTCTATCAGACAATCGACCCAATGCCAATGCGCCACGGTCATCGCCACCGACATCAATTACAAAATGTGTTTCTAAACTATCTGTAATTGCATACATCTCTTGCGGAAGTGCGGGTATATCAACATTACTGTTGGCATATTCAGAGCAAATCAGCTGAATGCCTGCCGCCTTAAACTCTTCGGCACTGTCTTTAGATCTGAAATATGGATTAACTATATCTAAATCGGCAACAGAAACTTTATCAAAGCTTTTTCTTAAGTGCAGAGCCAGATTAACGGCAATATTGGTTTTTCCGCTACCGTAATGTCCGCATAATAAGGTAATACGCTTTAAATTATTCATAACTATCACCTTACAGTTTGTTGCGTTGTATCTTACCGCTTACAGTTTTGGGTAAGCTGTCTTTAAAGACAACAATTCGGGGATACTTGTAGGGCGCGGTATGCTCCTTAACATAAGCTTGAATTTCTTTTTTGAGCTCTTCAGAGGGATCAGTTCCTTTAACAAGAACAATGCTTGCCTTAACAACCTGTCCCCTCACTTCATCCGGAGCTGCAGAAACACCGCACTCAAGAACGTAAGGAAGCTCCATAATTACACTTTCAATCTCGAAAGGACCGATGCGATATCCGGATGATTTAATAACATCATCCACTCGACCGACATACCAATAGAATCCATCTTCATCGCACCAAGCAACGTCGCCTGTATGATAGAACCCGTCATACCAAACCTCATCGGTCTTTTCTTGGTCGTTATAGTAACCCTTAAAGAGACCACAAGGTGCGCCATCAGCTACCTTAACGCAAATTTCTCCTGTTTCACCGACAGCAACCTCTTTGCCGTCACTGTCAAGAAGTTTAACATCATATATAGGTGCTGCTTTACCCATTGAGCCGATTTTGTGCCCGGCACCGACCATATTACCGATAATCATAGTGCTTTCGGTTTGACCGAAGCCCTCTATAATCTGTAAACCTGTTGCTTTTTCAAATTGTCTGTAAACCTCAGGATTAAGAGCTTCTCCTGCAGTGGTCATATGCTGAACAGAAGAAAAATCATATTTTGAAATATCTTCTTTAACCATCATACGAAGCATAGTGGGAGGAGCACAAAATGTTGTAATTTTATGTTTGGCAAACATAGGAAGTATGTCTGACGCATCAAAGCGGTCAAAGTCATAAACAAATATAGCGCCTTCACAGAGCCATTGACCGTAAAGCTTGCCCCACATCGCCTTTGCCCAACCGGTATCTGATATGGTAAAATGCAAGCCGTCAGGGTCTACATTGTGCCAGTATTTTGCCGTGTGGAAATGGCCAAGTGCGTATTTATAGTTGTGGGCTGCAATTTTGGGATAACCTGTGGTGCCTGATGTGAAGAACATAAGCATCAAATCATCACCACCGGGAGAATTTTCGGTACGGTTGAAATGAGTGCTGTAAAGAGTATATTCTTCATCAAAATTGCGCCAGCCATCACGAGTGCCATTAACAATCAGCTTATTAACCAAACCGGGGCATTTTGCAGCTGCAATATCTGCTTGGTTGGCGGTATCGCCGTCTGCGGTGCAAATTATTGTTGAAACACCTGCAGCATTAAATCGATATTCAAAATCGTGCTCAAGCAGTTGGTTTGTAGCCGGAATAGCTATTGCGCCAAGCTTATTGAGGCCGATAATTGCAAACCAATATTGATAGTGACGCTTAAGAACAAGCAACACTCTGTCGCCTTTTTTAATTCCTAAAGACTTAAAATAATTTGCACACTGATTAGATGCCTTTTTAATATCTTTAAATGTGAATCTGCGTTCAATCTTATCTGCAGAGATATGCAGCATTGCAAGCTTATCGGGCTCTCTATCGGCAAGAGCATCAACTAAATCAAAACCAAAATTGAAATTATCTGTATTTTTAAATTTAATAGAAGTTGGTGTTCCGTTTTCGTCTTCGACAGCATCAATATATTTATGATAAATTCTTTCTTTATCATCGCGACGAACAACACGTGCTTCACTGATTTTATGTGAATCAGCAAGCTCAGGAATAGGTTCACCGGTTGGATTAAGAACGATGGCGTAAAACTGGCAATCTTTTCCGTTAACAGCAATCATACCGTGAGGAACGTCACTATCATAATAAATGCTGTCGCCGGGGCCAAGAACTTCACGATGTTCACCAACTTGAACCATCAAATGTCCATCAATAACAAGATCACACTCTTGTCCGGCGTGGGTGGTTAGTTCAATATCTTTGTTTTGAGCCGATTCATCATAATTACATCGAACATAAAGTGGTTCGGCAATTCGATCCTTAAATGCATACGCTAAATTATAATAAGTCATACCGTGAGCATTTGAAATCTGTTGACCTGCACCGGAACGAGTTACTGTGTAAGATTTAAGTTTAGGGCTATAACCTTCTATAATATCAGTTACGTTAACGTTAAGTGCAAGGGCACAGCGATAAATAAAGGCAAAGTTTAGATCGCTTTCGCCTGCTTCGCATTTAATGTATTCTTCCACTGATACATCGGTTTTTGAAGCCATAGTTTCTACAGAGAGATTTTCAAGCTCGCGCAGCTCGCGAATACGAGCAGACATTTCTTTGATTTTAAAATCAAGACCTGTAATTTGTTGCATAATTCTTCTCCATTCAGGGACGAAAATACGCTCGTCCCAAAGTTAATGACTTTGAGACGAGCGTTAATTAACATAAGCCCGCGGTACCACTCAAATTGCAGTTAAAAACTGCCACTCTCGGAATCAAACAATTCCTATGCTTTTACGCAGCAATCACGGAGAGATTCTACTTATCAAAAAGATGTTCTTTCTCTCGGCTCAGAAGCTACAAGCATAAGCAATTTCCGATGGCTTACACCAACCGCCACCTCTCTGCAGGAAAACGAAGCATACGCCCTCTTCGTCAAAGCCTTTAACTATTAAATTCTACATAATTCTATCATTAAATTAATCTACTGTCAATACTTATTTTGATAAAATTATCAATAAATCAAAGTTTGTTTCTCTGAATTTTACCACTAATTGTCTTGGGCAAACTATCTCTAAATTCTACAATACGAGGATACTTATAAGGAGCTGTATGTTCCTTTACATAAAGCTGTATCTCTTTTTTAAGTTCTTCAGATGGCTCGGTTCCTTTAACAAGAACAATACTTGCCTTAACAACCTGTCCCCTGACTTCATCCGGAGCTGCAGAAACACCGCACTCGAGAACGTAAGGAAGTTCCATAATTACGCTTTCAATCTCGAAAGGTCCTATACGGTATCCCGATGATTTAATAACATCATCCACTCGACCGACATACCAATAGAAGCCGTCTTCATCACGCCAAGCGGTGTCACCTGTATGATAATATCCATCGTGCCAGACTTCGTCGGTTTTCTCTTGATTTTTATAATATCCGTTAAACAAGCCGCAAGGAACTTTCTCACTGGTTCTTACAACAATTTCGCCGGTCTCACCGTCATCAACAGGATTTCCGTCTGCGTCAAGAATATCAACATCATAAAGAGGGGTGGGCTTGCCCATTGAACCGAGTTTGTGTGAACCGCCCATAAGATTAGCAATCACAAGCGTTAGTTCGGTTTGACCGAAGCCCTCCATAATCTGAAGGCCGGTTGCTTTCTCAAATTGCTTATATACCTCGGGATTAAGTGCCTCACCTGCAGTTGTCATATGTTTGATTGAAGATAAATCATATTTTGAAATATCCTCTTTAACCATCATACGCAGCATAGTAGGAGGAGCACAGAAGGTGGAAATTTGATATTTGGCAAACATGGGAAGTATGTCTGATGCTGAAAAACGGTCAAAATCATATGTAAATACGGCGCCTTCGCACATCCATTGGCCATAAAGTTTACCCCAGAGCGCTTTTCCCCAACCGGTTTCAGAAATGGTGAAGTGAAGTCCGTTTTCACCAACACCATGCCAATATTTAGCAGTAATGTAATGACCAAGAGCATATTTATAGCTGTGAGCAGCAATTTTAGGATAACCTGTAGTGCCGGAAGTAAAGAACATCAGCATTAAATCATTGCCGCAGGGAGTGCTGTCATCTCTATAATAATGAGCGCTGTACAGATTGTACTCTTCGTCAAAATCACGCCAACCATCTCGGCTACCACCAACTAAAATCTTTGTTTTAAGGGAAGGACAATTCCCCTCTGCAAGCTCTACTTGTTTGGCAACATCACCGTCGTTTGTACAAACGATAGCGCTAACATCAGCCGCATTAAAGCGATATTCAAAATCGTGTGCAACAAGTTGATTTGTAGCGGGGATTGCAATTGCACCCAGCTTATGCAAAGCAACAATTGCAAACCAAAACTGATAGTGACGCTTAAGAACAAGCATTACTCTGTCGCCTTTTTTAATTCCCAGAGACTTAAAATAATTAACACACTGATTGGAAGCGCGCTTAATATCATTAAAGGTAAAACGTCTTTCAACCTTATCTTTATCAATGTGAATCATTGCAAGCTTTTCTGGTTCTTTGTTTGCTATCGCATCAACAACATCAAAGGCAAAATTAAACTTATCTTCATTAATAAAGTCAATTTTTTGCAGATAGCCGTTTTCATCTTCAACGGTGGTAATAAAGTCATCGCAAACTAGCTTTTTGCTCGGCTTATGAGATGCCTTAAGCGTATCTCTCAACTCAGATTCGTTATTATCTTCACCGGGTAAAACAACTGCTACAAACAAACAATCCTCTCCGTCAACAGCAATCATGCCGTGAGGAGTTGAGCTGTTATAATAAATACTGTCACCGGCTGACAGATATTCAATATTATCGCCAATTTGAACCTTTAGTTTTCCACTCATTACAAAGTCAAACTCTTGGCCTGAATGCTTAGAAAGATGTATTGGTTTATTTTGCAGATTTTCATTATATTCATATCGAACCCAATATGGCTCTGCGATTTTTTTACGAAAGAAAGGTGCAAGGTTTTGAATCTGAATTCCGTCTTCCTTTGCGGTTTCCTGACCCTGTCCTTTACGGGTTACGGTATACGAGGACAAATGTGCGCTTTGGCCCTCAAGCAAATCAGTAATACCAATATTAAAGGCAATGGAGCATTTATGAATAAAAGAAAAAGGGAAATCTTTTTTTCCTTGTTCATAATCACAGTATTCTTCAACCGATACTTCTGTTTTTTCGGCCATCTCTATTTCGGTAAAGCCAAAAATTTCACGCATTTCACGAATTCTAACTGCTACCTCTAACAATTTTTTGTTATCTACTGTTGCCATATTTATCCTCCTTTTCAAAATAAAACAGTCGTCTCAAACCATTGAGACGACTGTGTAAATTCACATCCGCGGTACCACTCAATTTGCAGATAACTGCCACTCTAGGATCTAACAATCCCTTTGCCTTTACGCAGCTTCACGGGAGACGTCTACTAAGCACAGCTGTTCGGATCTCCAGCTCGGAAGTGATGGGCTAAAATGAATAATAGTTATCGGCTTTCACCAAACACCGACTCTCTGCAAACTACTGATTCAAAGCCGTCTTCGTCATAGCTTTTGAATATTTTTCAATAATATAGCATATTGAAAATCATTTGTCAATAGAAAACAGCAAAAAATCAGAACAAACCGGTGATTTTGCCATCTGCATCAACATCAATTCTTTCGGCTGCAGGTGATTTCGGCAAGCCGGGCATTGTTAGAATATCACCTGTAAGTACAACAATAAATCCTGCACCTGCAGAGATTTTTACGTTCTTTACAGTAACGGTAAAATTCTCGGGTGCACCAAGTTTAGTTGGGTCATCAGAAAAGCTGTACTGAGTTTTTGCTATACATACAGGGCATTTATCAAAGCCAAGCTTTGTAAGCTGTTCAATTTGTTTTTTTGCTGCAGGCATAACTGTGATGCCATCGCCACCGTAAACATTTTTTACAACAGCTTCAATCTTGCTTTCGATTGTTCCGTCAAGATCGTAAGAAAAGGTAAAATCGCCCTTTTCTTCTTCACAAAGTCGAACAACCTCTTTGGCCATTTCGATTCCGCCTTTGCCGCCATCTGCCCAAACTGTGGAGAGAACGGTATTTACACCAAGCTCACGGCATTTTTTGATAATAAAATCAATTTCAGCATCGGTGTCGGTTGGGAATCTGTTAACAGCAACAACACAAGGAAGCTTATACACATTCTTTATGTTAGAAACATGACGTAAAAGATTGGGTATTCCCTTTTCAAGAGCAACCAAATCTTCATTACCGAGTTCTGTTTTGGCAAGACCACCATGCATTTTAAGAGCGCGAACGGTAGCAACAACTACAACTGCATCCGGAGTAAGACCTGCCATACGGCATTTGATATCAAGGAATTTCTCTGCACCCAAATCTGCACCAAAGCCGGCCTCGGTTACAGTATAATCACCCATTTTAAGAGCGAGTCTTGTAGCCATAACAGAGTTGCAGCCATGGGCAATGTTTGCAAAAGGACCGCCGTGAACAAAAGCAGGTGTTCCTTCAAGAGTTTGAACAAGATTTGGTTTGATGGCATCCTTAAGCAATGCGGTCATGGCTCCTGCAGCATTAAGTTGACCGCAGGTTACGGGTTCATCGTTAAAGGTATAGCCGACAATAATTCGCGATAATCTTTCTTTAAGGTCTGTTATTGAGCTGGAAAGACATAAAATTGCCATAATTTCACTTGCTACAGTAATATCAAAACCATCCTCACGGGGTACACCGTTTGCTTTTCCGCCCATACCGTCAATAACAAAACGGAGCTGGCGGTCATTCATATCTACGCAGCGCTTCCAGGTAATTTTACGTACGTCAATACCAAGAGCATTTCCCTGCTGAATGTGATTATCAAGCATAGCTGCAAGCAAATTATTTGCAGCGCCGATAGCGTGAAAGTCGCCTGTAAAATGAAGATTAATATCTTCCATAGGCACTACTTGAGCATATCCGCCTCCGGCTGCACCGCCTTTAACGCCGAAAACAGGTCCAAGTGAGGGTTCACGAAGGGCAACGGTAACATCCTTACCGATGAGTTTCAAACCATCGGCCAAGCCAATTGTGGTAGTTGTTTTTCCTTCGCCTGCAGGAGTAGGAGTAATTGCAGTAACAAGAATTAGTTTTCCATCTTTGCGGTCGGTCTCACTAAGCAAAGATAAATCAATTTTAGCTTTATAATTGCCGTATTGCTCTATGTATTTTTCGTCAACATGAGCTGCCGCAGCAATTTCTTTGATATGCTTCATTTTGCACGCCTGAGCGATTTCAATATCAGATAGAAATGCCATATCTATACCCCCAAATTACTTTTTAAAATATTTAACTGCAGATTCAAACATGCGAATGTCATAATTGCCCGGTACATTAGCATAGAGACCTTTACCAATTCTCTCACTGTGACCCATTTTACCGAACACGCGGCCGTCAGGAGAAGTAATGCCTTCGATAGCATACATAGAATCGTTAGGATTGAAGTGTACATCTGTGGTAGCATTACCATTCAGGTCAACGTACTGAGTTGCAATTTGACCATTTTCAGCAAGCTGTTTGATAAGAGCTTCATCAGCGATAAATCGACCTTCACCGTGAGAAATCGGAACATTATAAACATCTCCCACATTGGTCAAACTGAGCCATGGGGATTTATTTGATGCGATTCTTGTGCGAACAATACGTGACTGGTGACGTGCAATGGTGTTAAAGGTAAGAGTCGGGCAATTCTCATCAGTATCTATAATTTTACCGTAAGGAACAAGACCGAGCTTAATAAGCGCTTGGAATCCGTTGCAAATACCGCACATAAGTCCATCACGATTATCAAGCAAATCGGTGACACCCTCTTTGATTGCAGCATTGCGGAAAAACGCAGTAATAAATTTACCGCTGCCATCAGGTTCATCACCACCGGAGAATCCGCCGGGGATGAAAATCATCTGTGCTTCCTTAAGTTTGGTTGCAAAGGTTTCTACACTTTCTTGAATGTCAGAAGCAGAAAGATTCTTAATCACAATGATTTCGGGCTCTGCCCCTGCGTCACGAACAGCTTTAGCAGAATCATACTCGCAGTTAGTGCCGGGGAAAGCAGGAATCAAAACCTTGGGCTTTGCTACCATTATTGCAGGTGCTACCCTATTTTCTGCAGTGTAATCAAAGTTGCAAACAGGAGCTTTGGAATCGGGAATGTTGCAGCTGTAAACACTTTCAAGTTTATTCTCATAAATGTTAAGAATATCGCTTAAAGCAATCTTATCTGCTTTATAAGAAATTGCAGCATCGTCGGTTACAAAACCGATTAACATTGCGTCATCAACATTCTCGGTAACCTCAACAACAAATGAACCGTAATTGTATCCGAAAATATCTTCAACAGTAAGCTCATCATTGTATTTAAAGCCAAAGCCGTTACCAAAGCACATTTTCATCACAGCTTCAGCAACACCACCTATTGTGGGAGTGTAGCAAGCAACAGCTTTACCGCTTCTCATAAGCTGAGTAACCTTATTAAATACGCCTATGAGCGATTCGGTTATAGGAAGACCGTTTTCATCAAAATCGGGCTTAATAAGAACGACCTTATTGCCTGCGGTTTTAAATTCAGGCGATATAACCTCATCTGTTTTTCCTGTTGTTACAGCAAATGAAACTAAGGTTGGAGGAACATCCAGATCTTCAAAGCTACCACTCATAGAGTCTTTACCGCCGATAGAACCGATGCCAAGCTCGAGCTGTGCATTGAATGCGCCAAGCAAAGCAGCAAGGGGCTTACCCCAACGCTTGCCGTCTTTTCCTGGATGTTCAAAATACTCCTGGAAGGTTAAATATACATCTTCAAAAGAAGCGCCGGTAGCAATAAGCTTAGAAACAGATTCAACTACAGCCAAATAAGCACCGTGATAGGGGCTTTTTTCGGTAATAAAAGGATTGTATCCCCAAGACATATACGAACAGGTATCTGTATGCTTCTTTTCCACAGAAACCTTTTGAACCATCGCCTGAATGGGAGTCAACTGATTTTTACCACCAAAAGGCATAAGAACAGTGCCTGCGCCGATGGTGGAGTCAAAACGCTCAGAAAGTCCACGCTTTGAACAAATGTTAAGGTCATCGGCAAGAGCTTTGTAGTTATCTGCAAAGCTACCTGATACCTCTTTAACAACGCTGCCGGATTTTGCAGGGGTAATATCAATGTGCTTATCAGCACCGTTTGAATTAAGAAACTCACGGCTGATATCTACAATTTTATTACCATTCCAGTTCATTACAAGTCTGGGCTCTGCCTTTACAACTGCAACGGGGAATGCTTGCAAGTTTTCTGTATGAGCAAGCTCGAGGAATCTATCAACGTTTTCGGGCTCAACTACAACTGCCATACGTTCTTGCGACTCACTGATAGCAAGCTCAGTACCGTCAAGACCTTCGTATTTTTTGGGCACTGCGTTAAGATCAATTTCAAGACCGTCTGCAAGCTCACCTATAGCAACTGAAACGCCGCCTGCACCAAAGTCGTTACAACGCTTAATCATTCTTGTTGCTTCAGGATTGCGGAATAATCTTTGAAGCTTACGCTCTTCGGGAGCATTACCTTTTTGAACCTCTGCACCGCAGGTTTCAACCGATTGAGCTGTATGTGCCTTTGAAGAGCCGGTTGCACCGCCGATACCGTCACGGCCAGTACTGCCACCTAACAAAATAACAACGTCATCAGGCGAAGGAACTTCTCTGCGAACATTTTCTGCGGGAGCAGCTGCAATTACAGCACCAATTTCCATACGCTTTGCAGCGTAGCCGTCGTGATAAAGTTCATCAACAATGCCTGTTGCGAGACCGATTTGGTTGCCATATGATGAATAACCGGCAGCAGCAGTAGTAACAATTTTTCTTTGGGGCAATTTGCCTTTTATTGTTTCGCTAACGGGCTTAAGAGGATCGGCTGCACCTGTTACACGCATTGCTCCGTAAACATATGAACGGCCAGAAAGCGGGTCACGAATAGCGCCGCCAATACATGTAGCAGCACCGCCGAAGGGCTCAATTTCAGTAGGATGGTTATGAGTTTCATTTTTAAACAAGAGAAGCCAAGGTTCGACAACTCCGTCGACCTCAACATCAATTTTGACGGTGCAAGCATTAATTTCTTCAGATTCATCCAATTTATCCAGCTTGCCTTGAGTTTTAAGATATTTGACAGCAACTGTAGCCAAATCCATAAGGCAGATCGGCTTAGTTCTGCCAAGCTCTTTTCTAACAGAAATATATCTGTTATATGCATCTTGCAAAAGCTTGTCTTCGAATTTAACGCTGTCAATAACAGTAAGAAAAGTTGTATGACGGCAGTGATCAGACCAATATGTATCTATCATTCTGATTTCGGTAATGGTAGGATTGCGCTTTTCGGATTTGAAATAATCCTGACAAAACGCAATATCATCTGCATCCATAGCCAAGCCATAATCAGAAACAAACTGTTCTAATCCCTTGCGATCCAATTCTATAAATCCATCAAGGGTTCTTACAGTTGTGGGAATATCATATTGTACGTGTAAGGTTTCGGGCAAACCAAGACTTGCTTCTCTGGCTTCAACCGGGTTTATAACATATTTTTTAATTTCCGAAATATCTTCGTCAGACAAATCACCGTAAAGGGCATAAACCTTTGCAGAACGAACGGTAGGACGGTCGCCCTGAGATATTATTTGAATGCACTGTGCTGCAGAATCAGCTCTTTGGTCAAACTGACCGGGCAAGAATTCAACAGCAAAAACAAAAGCATCAGCACAATCTATTTCTTCAGATACAATATCCAACTGCGGCTCTGAAAACACTGTCAATTTAGCATAATCAAACAGTTCCTCACTAATGTTTTCTGCATCATAGCGGTTAAACAATCTAACGTCATCAAGCGAATTGATTCCTAATAAATTGCGTACATCATTAAGTAATGCTCTTGCCTCGTTAGCAAGCTCTTTTTTCTTTTCAACAAAAACTCTGAAAACCATATTACTTCTCCCCTGCCATCAAGGCCTTTTTACCAATATCACTTCGATAATATGCATTATCAAATTTAACTGAATTTACTTTTGCATAGGATGCTGCAACGGCTTGCTCGAGAGTATCACCAATAGCGGTAACGCCAAGCACTCTGCCGCCGGATGTAACAAGCTTACCGTCTTTTATGGCAGCACCCGCCACATAAACAGAATCAGATACAGACTCATCAATATTAATAGTATATCCCTTTTCATAGTCGGTAGGATATCCTTTTGAGGCCATAATTACACAACAAGCGGATTTATTAGAAAATTTAACATCACATTTGTCCAGCGTACCCTTAGTCGTAGCTTGCATAACTGTTAACAAATCACTTTCAAGCAAAGGAAGAACAACTTGTGTTTCCGGATCACCAAATCTGCAGTTATATTCAATAACTTTAGGTCCGTTTTCAGTAATCATTAATCCAAAATACAAGCAACCCTTAAATGTTCTTCCTTCAGCATTCATTGCGTTAATTGTAGGAATAAATATTTTATCCATACACTCAGCAGCAACTGCATCGGTATAATAAGGATTGGGGGCAATTGTTCCCATACCGCCGGTGTTAAGGCCGGTGTCATTGTCTCCAATACGTTTATGGTCCATAGATGAAATCATAGGAACAACTGTTTTTCCATCGGTAAATGCCAGAACAGAAACCTCAGGCCCGGTTAAGAATTCTTCAATAACAATGTTATCACCACTGGTTCCGAAAACCTTATCCAACATAATAGAACGAACTGCATTTTTAGCTTCGTCGCGCGTTGTAGCAATGATTACACCTTTACCGAGTGCCAATCCGTCAGCTTTAATAACGGTAGGAATAGGAGCAGCATCAAGATAATTCAATGCATCTTCAATATTATTAAAAACCTCATACTGAGCTGTAGGAATGCCATATTTCTTCATGAGGTTTTTTGAAAAAACTTTGCTGCCTTCAATTATAGCAGCATTAGCATTCGGCCCGAAACAAGGTATACCCTTTGCTTGAAGTGCATCAACAGCACCAAGCACCAAAGGATCATCGGGAGCAACAACAGCATAATCAATTGAATTATCCACTGCAAACTCAACGATTTTATCAATATCTTTAGCTCCAATATCAACACAGATAGCATCCGCAGCTATACCGCCGTTACCGGGCAAAGCAAAAATCTGAGTTACTGCAGGATTCTCTTTAATTTTTTTAATGATGGCGTGTTCTCTGCCGCCACCGCCAACTACCATTATTTTCATAACTACTCCGATCTTAACAAGTAAATGATTAGTGATGGAACAAACGCATACCTGTAAATGACATTACCATATTGTACTTATCACAACAAGCAATAACAGCGTCATCACGAATAGAGCCACCGGGTTCTGCTATATAGCTTGCACCGCTTCTCTTTGCACGTTCAATATTATCGTCAAAAGGAAAGAATGCGTCAGAACCTACAGAAACGCCGGAAATATTAGAAAGATAATCGCGAATTTCTGCATCAGTAAGGGGCTCGGGGCGGCTGGTAAAGTAATTCTGCCAAACGCCTTCAGCGCATACATCCTCTTCGTTTCTATTAATATATCCGTCAATAACATTGTCGCGAACAGGGCGTGCTATATCATCCTTAAAAGGTAAGGCAAGCACCTTATCATGCTGACGAAGGAACCAAGTGTCTGCTTTAGAACCGGCCAAACGGGTGCAATGAATTCTTGATTGCTGGCCTGCGCCAACACCGATTGCTTGACCATCAACAGCATAGCAAACAGAATTAGACTGAGTGTATTTAAGTGTAATGAGAGCAATTATAAGATCGCGCACAGCACTTTCGGGCAATTCTTTGTTAGCAGTAACGATATTTGAGAGTAACTCACGATTAATCTCAAAATTGTTTCTGCCCTGCTCGAAGGTTATTCCGTACACTTGTTTATGCTCAATAGCATCGGGCACAAAATTGGGGTCGATTTTAATAATATTATAATTTCCGTTTCTTTTACTTTTAAGAATTTCAAGAGCTTCGGGCTCATAGCCGGGAGCAATAATTCCGTCAGAAACCTCTCGCTTTATCATTTTGGCAGTGGTTACATCACAAACATCGCTGAGAGCCACAAAATCGCCAAAGGAGCACATTCTGTCTGTACCACGAGCACGTGCATAAGCACAAGCAAGAGGAGAATCATCAAGTCCTTCAATATCATCAACAAAGCAAGCTTTTTTAAGCTTATCAGACAAAGGAATACCAACAGCTGCTGAGGTAGGACTTACATGCTTAAAAGAAGTAACAGCGGGCATACCAAGAGCTTCTTTAAGCTCTTTTACAAGCTGCCAAGAATTAAAAGCATCGAGAAAATTAATAAAGCCCGGTCTGCCACAAAGAATTTCTATAGGCAACTCGCTTCCATCGGCCATAAAGATTTTTGCCGGCTTTTGATTGGGATTACAACCATATTTAAGTTCAAATTCTTTCATTATAAGTACTCCTTATTTGTTTTTGTTTACGATGATTTCTTCGGTTTTTCCATCTTCAAGAGAAACAGTACGAACAAAAAGCGAAACTTTATTGTCATCATTAAGATTGTTCCAAACAAGGTCTGCCAACTCCTCAGCAGTATTTGGCATCTCTACCTCTTCAGGTTCACCATAGAAGGACGGGATGGGATTGCCATCGCATTTATAAGTGTGAATAAAGTGACCAATTCCGTCTTCAGGTACGTAATTGTAAAAATATCTATTGCAGGCCTCGGGTCTACCGTTAGCGCTTTTCAAAATAGACATCTTGTAGGTAAATGTGTTTCTTGGGAAGCGGTAATAAAGTATACCTGAAATGCGAGGCGTAAAGTTTGGAGCATCATCCTCAAATTCACGAACACCGCACGCCTCTTCAAAGCCAAAGGTATGGTTTGCCTCGTTTATATAATTGAATATTGTGTCAGTTTGGTCGCCATTAGTAATAATATCAATATTACCGCCTTTAGCAGTAAGATAGGGATTATAAATAATAAGATGAGGGTCAGAAAGCTTTGACTCATCAAAAGCTTTTGTTCTCATTCCACCGTCAAAACGTTCAAAAATGCGGTTACGACTATTTTCGCTGCGACCCATAATGAAATATGCAATCATAGCTTTTTTACCATCAGCTGATTTACCGATAACGATACCTCTACCGGGATATGAATTTTCACTTAAAAGCTTTTTTAAATCAAACAAAGCCATAATCAATCACCTTTCAATTAAAAGTTGAGCACATACTTTTTCAACTGCTTTAGGAAGTATTTTCCATTCAGCCGTTTTCATAATGCGCTTTTGAAGCTTTTCGGGGGTGTCCCCTTCCTTAACGGGAACTGCCTTTTGCATAATGATTTCTCCACCATCGGGAATTTCATTTACAAAATGAACTGTTGCACCTGATACTTTTACTCCATACTCAAGAGCGGCCTCATGAACCTTAAGTCCGTAGAATCCTTTGCCACAAAAGGATGGAATTAAAGAAGGATGAACATTTATAATTCTGTTAGGATAACGTGAAGTAAAATCTGAACTTAATATAGACATAAATCCTGCAAGAACAATAATATCAATATTATATTTATCTAGCAAATCAACTATTTTTTGCTCAAAAGCATCCTGCGAACCCAGTTCTTTTTTTGACACAACTGCAGTATCAATATTTGCAAGTTCAGCTCGTGTTAATGCATAAGCATTTGGATTGCTTGAAATCACAATTACTATGCTGCCGCTATTAATTATTTCATTTTTCTGCGCGTCAATAAGTGCTTGAAGGTTAGTACCGCCACCCGATACTAAAACGGCAATCCTTGCTTTTTTCATAAAATCACCTTGTCATCAGATGCAATGATTTCACCGATAACATATGCATCCTCACCGTTTTCGGTAAGAATTTTTATAGCTTTATCAACATCGTTTTTAGACACAACAATGCTCATACCCACGCCCATATTAAATGTGTTAAACATATCGTGTTCACTAATGTTACCACGTTTAGCAAGCAAATCAAATATCGGCAAAATCTTTATTGCTGACTTGTTAATTTTTGCACCGAGTCCATCAGGAATACTGCGAGGAATATTCTCATAAAAGCCACCACCGGTGATATGAGATATACCCTTAACCTTAACCTCATCAAGAAGCGCAAGAACAGATTTTACATATATTTTGGTGGGTGTGAGTAAGGTTTCACCAATACTTTTTCCGCCAAGTTCTGCAACAGGAGCTTTAATGTCAGTATTTTCGACATCAAAAACCTTTCTAACAAGGGAAAATCCATTAGAATGAACACCGGATGAAGCAAGAGCAATAACTACATCCCCTGCTTCCATGGTTTTGTTGTCAATAATCTTTGCTTTATCAACAACACCTGTGCAGTATCCTGCAAGGTCATACTCGTCAACAGGATAAAAACCGGGCATTTCAGCTGTTTCACCGCCGATAAGCGCAGCACCTGACTGAACGCAACCTTCACTTACACCCTTAACAATGTCTGCTATCTTTTCGGGAATGTTCTTTCCGCAAGCAATATAGTCAAGGAAAAACAATGGCTTTGCACCTGCACAAATGATATCATTAACGCACATTGCAACACAGTCAATACCTACGGTGTCATGTTTGTCCATCAAAAAGGCCAATTTAAGTTTAGTGCCTACACCGTCTGTGCCGCTAACAAGAACGGGTCGAGTAATACCTGTTAAATCAAGTTCAAACAGGCCACCAAAACCACCCACATCAGAACAAACTCCTGATGTCATAGTGCGAGCTATATGAGTTTTCATAAGCTCAACAGCTTTATATCCTGCAGTAATATCAACGCCTGCAGCAGCGTAACTATCAGATTTTGATTTAGTATTCATTTTTTACTCCTTTCCGTTCCAGCAATAGGTGCAAAGCTCACAGGGCTCTAAACCGATTGCTTTAACCAAACCATCTAAAGATTGAAAATCAAGCGATGTAAGGTTAAGACGTTCACATATTTTCTTTCTTAAATTTTTACCACGTTCAGTAGTACATTCACTGTATTCATCTATATAATTAAATCCTTCTTCACCCTCTAATTCCATAATGACATTTCTTGCTATAAGTTCCATTTCATTAATGGAACGGGTAAAGTTAAGGTATTTACAGCTATACATTATAGGAGGACAAGCAGAGCGCATATGAACTGCTTTCGCACCGTTTTCGTAGAGAAAATCGACCGTTTCTTTCAACTGTGTACCACGCACAATAGAATCATCAACAAAAAGCAAGCTTTTATCTTTAATAAGGTCGTGAATGGGAATTTGTTTCATTTTTGCGACCTTACTGCGCTCTTTCTGGCTGGAAGGAGTAAAACTTCTTGACCAAGTTGGAGTATATTTTATAAAAGCTCTTGCGAAGGGTTTGCCGCTTTTATTTGCATATCCTATTGCATGAGGGGTGCCGGAATCAGGCACACCAACAACATAATCAACACCGTCGGCGTTATTTGTGATTAAATCGGTTTCGGCCAAAATTTCGCCGTTACGGTATCTCATCATTTCGACGTTAATACCTTCATAAGTAGAGGTAGGATAACCGTAATAGCTCCACAAAAACGCACAAATTTTTTTCTTTTTACCCGGTTTGTTGAGCTGAGTAACTGAGTCTGCAGTGATCTCTACAATCTCACCGGGGCCCAACTCTCTAACTTCTTCATATCCGAGTTTTTGGAAAGCAAAACTTTCAAAAGAAACACAGTGTCCTTCATCGTTTTTACCAATCCAAACAGGTAACCTGCCCATAAAGTCACGTGCAGCAATCAGCGTACCATCGTCTTTTAATATAAGGATATTTGCAGAACCAACAATTTCTTTTTGAGCAAAGCGTATACCGTCAACAAAGGTGCTTTTTTGATTAATAAGCGCAGCAGTCAATTCCGTTGAATTAACATTTCCGCTGGTCATTGCATTAAAATGACCTCCGCTGAAGGATAGATATTGTTTAATCAAATCTTCAGCATTATTAATAAGTCCGACAACACATATAGCATAGGTTCCCAGGTTTGAACGAATAAGCAACGGTTGAGGATCACGGTCACTAATACAACCGATTGAAGAATTACCGCACATTTCATCAAAAACATGCTCAAATTTAGTTCTGAACGGTGAGTTCTGAATATTATGTATTTCGCGTTGCAATCCATCGTTGGGATTCCATGCAGCCATACCGCCTCTTTTGGTGCCTAAATGAGAATGATAATCGACCCCAAAAAAGACATCAGAAACAGCATCACGTTTACTTGCGACGCCAAAAAATCCACCCATTATTGAAATTCCTCCTAAATATAAAGCCAAATCAAAGCTGTTCAGCTACTTTAGCATCTTTTTCAAGAACAGCTTTAGCGTCTGCAGCGCGTTTATTATCAAGTTTTTCAGCTAATTCCTTATCCTCGACTGCTAAAATTTGCGCACAGAGTAATGCTGCGTTGGCACCACCGTTAATTGCTACTGTAGCAACAGGAATGCCGGTAGGCATCTGAACGGTAGAAAGTAAAGCATCCATACCGTCAAGTGCAGCTGATTTACAAGGAATACCAATAACCGGCAACGTGGTGTTCGCTGCAATTGCACCTGCTAAATGTGCAGCCATGCCGGCGGCGGCTATGATTGCACCAAATCCGTTAGCTCTGGCGTTTCTGGCAAAATCACGAGCTTGGTCAGGAGTTCTGTGAGCAGAAAAAATATGAACTTCATATTCAATTCCAAAAGCACTTAAAGTATCGGTTGCTTTCTTAATGATGGGTAAATCGCTATCGCTACCCATTACAATTCCAATTTTTTTCATAAAAATCTCCGTTCTGTAGGTAAAATAGATATGGGCACACTCAACCAAAGTTAAATGTGCCCGGACGTTTTGTATACTATTCAACCAACAAATTATAGCATATCAAAATTTTAGTCAAGGCAATATGAAACGAGAAAATTATTTAATAACAGCGGATGTATCTTTTTGAATAACATCGTGAGCGCCGCCCTCAACAATACTGGTTGCACTGACAAGTGTAAGCTTAGCTTTCTTTTGAAGTTCAAAAATGCTAAGTGCACCGCAGTTACACATTGTTGATTTAACCTTGCTTAAAGACAATGCAACATTATCCTTTAAAGTACCTGCATAAGGAACATAAGAATCGACGCCTTCTTCAAAGGATAACTTTTTATCTCCGCCAAGGTCATATCTTTGCCAGTTACGAGCGCGGCTGGATCCCTCACCCCAATATTCTTTATAGTAGGTGCCGCCAATATTAACCTTGTTTGTGGGGCTTTCATCAAAGCGAGCAAAATATCTGCCAAGCATAACAAAGTCAGCGCCCATAGCCAATGCTAAGGTAATATGATGGTCATAAACAATACCGCCATCTGAACATACAGGAACATAAACTCCTGTTTCTTCAAAATACTCATCGCGCGCTTTGCAAACCTCAATGAGCGCAGTTGCCTGGCCTCTGCCAATACCCTTTGTTTCGCGGGTAATGCAGATAGAACCGCCACCGATGCCAACCTTTACAAAGTCGGCGCCGCATTCGGCAAGAAAACGGAATCCATCAGCATCGACAACATTACCTGCGCCAATCTTAACCGTCTCACCGTAACGCTCACGAACCCACTGGATAGTAAGCTTCTGCCATTCTGAAAAACCTTCAGAAGAGTCAATGCAAAGCACATCTGCACCAGCTTCAATCAATGCGGGTATGCGCTCTGCATAGTCGCGCGTATTAATACCGGCGCCAACAACATAACGCTTTGATGCATCGAGAAGCTCGTTGGGGTTTTGTTTATGCATATCATAGTCTTTGCGAAAAACAAAATAGCACAATTGGCCCTCATCATTAATAATGGGCAAAGAGTTAAGCTTATTATCCCAAATAATGTCATTTGCTTCCTTAAGAGTAGTGCCTTCTTTAGCACAAATAAGCTTTTCAAAAGGGGTCATAAAGGTGGATACCTTTGTTTGAGGATCCATGCGGGTTACTCTATAATCTCGACCGGTTACAATACCCAACAGTTTTCCTTCAGCAGTGCCGTCAGAAGTAACAGCAATGGTAGAATGTCCGGTTTTTTCAGTTAAAGCAACAACATCAGCCATTGTTGCATCAGGACTAACATTTGAATCACTTCTTACAAAACCGGCCTTATAATTTTTAGCGCGTTTTACCATAGCGGCCTCATCTTCAATTGACTGAGATCCATAAATGAAAGATACACCGCCTTCGGTAGCAAGCGCAACGGCAAGTCTATCGCCCGATACAGATTGCATTATAGCTGATACCATTGGTATATTCATTGTAATTGCAGATTCTTCACCTCTTTTAAACTTAACAAGAGGGGTCTTTAATGATACATTAGCGGGTATACACTCGCTGGAAGAGTATCCGGGAATCAAAAGATATTCGTTAAAAGTATGTGATGGTTCATTAATAAAAGTAGCCACTTAAATTTCCTCCTTTGGCGTTGCTTTAGTTTCACAATACAAGCATCTGTATATGCCTGTTTCTTTATCTGTAAGCTTAAAAATATGATCGATTTCTTGCTCAACCGAAGTAATACATCTTGGGTTTTTGCATTTAATAACGTTAACCAGTTTTTTCGGCATAGAAATACTTTTTTTGCAAACAAGTTCGCCGTTTTTAATAACATTAACTGTTGCGCCGGGGTCAATATAACCTATAATATCAAGATCTACAGCGATCTCTGCATCAATTTTAATAATATCTTTCTTACCTAATTTTCTGCTGTTAACATTTTTAATTAATGCAACAGAGCAATCTACGTGTTCAAGCTCTAACAATTGATACAACTTCATACCAAAGCCGGCTGTAATGTGATCAATAACATAACCGTTTTTAATAGAATCTATATTCATTGTGCCGCCTCCTCAAGTAATTTGAGAATAAGTGCCATACGCATATATTTACCGTTAAGCACTTGCTTAAAATAGCAAGCACGTGGATCTTTATCGATTGCAACACTAATTTCGTTTACACGAGGCAGCGGATGCATAATACAAAGATCGCTCTTTGCGTTTGCAAGCTTTTTAGGTTCAAGAATATAACTATCCTTAAGGCGCAAATAATCTTCTTCGTTAAAAAAGCGTTCACGTTGAACTCTGGTCATATAAAGTATGTCAAGCATAGGCATTGCTTCTTCGAGACTGGATGTCTGAATATATTCAATGCCGTTCCTGAGCAGAACATCTTTTTTAACATAGCTGGGAAGCTTTAATTCTTCAGGAGAAATAAGCACAACCTTTATGCCCTTATATCTGGACAAAGCGTTAATAAGCGAATGTACCGTGCGTCCAAACTTAAGGTCACCGCAAAAACCGACAGTAAGATTATCAAAGCTGCCCTTTTCAAGATGAATGGTCAGCAAATCTGCCAGTGTTTGCGTTGGATGATTATGACCGCCGTCTCCTGCATTAATCACAGGTATGGTTGCATTATATGAAGCAACCAAAGGTGCACCCTCCTTCGGGTGTCTCATAGCAATAATATCAGCATAGCAGCTTATGGTCTTTACAGTGTCTGCTACGCTTTCACCCTTAGCGGCTGAAGAACTGTTGGATTCAGAAAAACCGATAACATTTCCACCAAGCTCATACATAGCAGCTTCAAAGCTAAGTCGTGTGCGTGTAGAGGGCTCAAAGAACAAGGTTGCTAACTTTTTACCCTTACAACGTTCGCTATAAGCAGAAGGATTAGCAATAATATCCTCAGCAGTTTTAATAAGCTCTTCTATTTCATCAACTGAGAAATCAAGAATATCAATAAGACTTCTTACCATCTTACTTAACTCCTTTATTTATCCAGCTTTCATCAGAGGGGTTATTACGAAAAGCGATAAGACGCTTTACATCATCAGCTTTAATGTATCCCTCATCGGCTGCTACCTGAGCTATAACATCAAAGTTAGTCAGAGAGATATTTTTAACATCGGCTGCTGCAAGACGGTCAATTCCTTTTTTCATACCGTAGGTAAATATACTTACAATACCCAACACATCAGCGCCGGCTTCGCGAAGAACATTTACAACCTCAATAACAGATCCGCCGGTTGAAATAAGATCTTCAACAACTACTACCTTTTGTCCTTTTTCAAGTTTGCCCTCAATCTGATTCTGTCTGCCGTGATCTTTAGCGCCTGAACGAACATATCCCATAGGAAGACCCATAATATGTGCCGTAATTGCAGCGTGAGCAATACCTGCTGTAGAGGTACCCATAAGTACCTCAACATCGGGATAATTTTCTTTTATAAGAGTAGCTAAGCCGTTTTCTACATCATTGCGAACTGCAGGTGCAGTTAAAGTGAGGCGATTATCGCAATAAACAGGGCTCTTGATACCACTTGCCCAAGTAAAGGGCTCTTCAGGTCTGAAAAACACTGCCTTAATCGAAAGAAGGTCTTTTGCAATTAACTTATCCATTTATATTTCCTCCGTTTAATTAATCTACAAATTCAGCGACACAGCGTTCATAAGCTGCAACAGGGTCAACTGCTGCAGTTATAGGTCTGCCTACAACAATATAATCCGAACCGATAAGTTTAGCTTGTTCAGGTGTCATAACACGCTTTTGGTCACCAATATCTCCGTCAGCAAATCTTACACCGGGAGTAACAGTGATAAAATCTGCACCGCAAATTTCATGAACCTTACCTGCCTCAAGAGGAGAACAAACGACACCGTCTAACCCCGCTTTTTTAGCATTGGCAGCATAGTGCATAACAACCTTATCAATAGGTTCTTTAATGAGCAAATCTTGCTCCATACTATCCTGATCGGTTGAAGTAAGCTGAGTAACAGCAATAAGCAAAGGACGTGTACCGTCAGGACGAGTAAGACCTTCAAGAGCGGCCTCCATCATCTTGCACGTACCGGATGCGTGAAGGTTACACAGATCAACATCAAGATTAGAAAGCACCGACATGGACTTTTTTACCGTATTAGGAATATCGTGAAGCTTTAAATCAAGAAATATCTTATGTCCGCGTTTTTTGATTTCACGCACAATTTGAGGTCCTTCAGCATAAAAAAGCTCCATACCGATTTTTACAAATGGTTTTCTGCCGGTAAATTTGTCAAGAAAGCTGAAAACCTGTTCAGCAGATGAAAAATCGCAAGCAATAATAACGTCCTTACCCATTATTTAACTCCTCCTATAATATCTTCTAAACGGCTGATACCGTATTTATCCATAACTTCGGGTAGCTTAAATATAATATCTCGACATACATAAGGGTCAATAAGATTTGCAGCACCTATCTCAACTGCGGTAGCGCCTGCAAGCATCATTTCTATAACATCTTCAGCTGTTGACACGCCACCCATACCGATAACAGGAATATCAACTGCGTGGGCTACTTGATAAACCATACGCAGTGCAACAGGAAAAATAGCTGCACCTGAAAATCCACCCATTTTATTTGCAATTACAGGTTTTTTTGTTTTTAGATCAATTCTCATGCCCAACAAAGTGTTGATAAGACTGATACCGTCAGCTCCTGCTTCTTCACAAGCTTTTGCTATTGACACAATATCTGTTACATTGGGTGAAAGTTTAATAATAATCGGTTTAGTGGTCACCGCTTTTACGGCGCGCGTTACCTCTGCTGCTGCTTGAGGAGACGTTCCAAAACTCATACCACCGCCGTGAACATTAGGGCAACTAACATTAACCTCAATCCAACCGACTTGATCGCATTTATCAATTTTTTCACAGGTGTATGAATAATCTTCAACGCTAAATCCGCTGACATTAGCCATTACCTTTTTATGAAAACACTTGCTAAGCTTTGGAAGCTCTTCAGCAATAACCTTATCGACACCGGGATTTTGCAATCCAACGGCATTAATCATACCTGATGTACACTCTGCTATTCTTGGAGTAGGATTGCCAAAGCGAGGATCTTTTGTCGTGCCTTTAAAGGAAAAAGTTCCTAATACATTAATATCATATAATTCGGCAAATTCATATCCGAAACCAAATGTACCGCTTGCGGGAATAATAGGATTATCAAGCTCTATTCCGCAAAGATTAACACTTAATCTTCCCACAATATTTCCTCCTTAAGCATAACGGGGCCATCCTTACATATGCGCTTATTACCCGCCAGAGTTTTACACGAACAGCCCATACAAGCGCCAAATCCGCAGCCCATACGCTCTTCAAAGCTCATTTGACCCGAAGTAACAGTGGATTTATATACCGCTTTAAGCATGGGCTCGGGACCACAAGTATAAAAATAAGTATAGTCAATATCCTTCAAAACATTAGTTACAAAACCTTTGGTACCGTAAGATCCATCGGCTGTAACAACATACACTTCTGCGCCTAAATCCTTAAACTCTTTCTCATAAAAAACTTCAGACTTAGTATTAAATCCGAGCACAACAGAAACCTTTTTGCCCTGACTAACAAGCTGTTTTGCAAGCATATACAGCGGAGGCACGCCAACACCGCCGCCTAAAAGCAGTGGCTTGTCACCTGAAACAGTGGTGTCATATCCATTACCCAAACCGGTAAGAACATCCAACTCACCTTCTGTCATATTAGCCATAGCTTCGGTGCCTTTGCCGACCACTTTATAAATGATTGTTACAGTATTATCATCCTTATCACAAACAGATATAGGTCTGCGTAGATATAAACCATCAATCTTAATATTAATAAATTGGCCGCTGGCAGTAATGTCAGAAACGTCACCTTCAAGTGTCATTTTCATTACGCTATCAGTTAAAGGGATATTCTGTTTAATCTTAAACAATCCTTGTTTCATTTTGTCACCTTAAGCGTCAATAGTTGATATAGTAATAGTTGTTTCTTCCAAAACGTCAAGAAGAACGCGAACAGTATCAAGAGCGGTAAACATAGTTACGTTGTTTTCGGTAGCATAACGGCGAATTTGATAGCCATCGCTCTCACCTGTTGAACCAATGTCCTTAGTATTAATGACATAAGCAATATGGCCCTGACGAAGAGCATCCAATATTTCGTCGCTACCGTCACTGATTTTTTGAAGCACATGAGTTCTGATACCATTATTAATCAAGAACCTTGCGGTACCTTCAGTCGCTTCAATATTAAAGCCAAGATTATAAAAACGTCTAATAAGAGGAAGTGCCTCTTCTTTATCCTTATCAGCAATAGTAGCAAACACAGTGCCGTAATTTTGGAGTTTCATACCGGATGCCTGCAACGCCTTATACAAAGCTCTGTTTAACTTGTCATCATATCCAATTGCTTCACCGGTAGATTTCATTTCGGGGGAAAGATATGCATCAAGTCCGCTAATCTTATTAAAAGAGAAGACAGGCACCTTAACATACCAGCGCTTCTTTTCAGCAGGATAGATGGTGAATATTCCCTGTTCCTTAAGAGATTTGCCTAAAATTACTTCAGTAGCAATATCTGCAAGACTATATCCTGTTGATTTTGAAAGGAAAGGCACAGTTCTTGAAGAGCGAGGGTTAACCTCAATGATAAATACGTTTTCGTTCTCATCAACTATGAACTGAATGTTATAAAGACCAACAATACCTATACCAAGGCCAAGCTTGATTGCATATTCAAGTATGATGCCTTTAACCTTATCAGAAATGCTAAATGCAGGATAAACGCTTATGGAGTCACCGCTGTGAACACCTGTGCGCTCAACAAGCTCCATAATACCCGGAATAAACACGTCTCTGCCATCGCAAAAGGCGTCTACTTCTACCTCTTTGCCTTGAATATATTTATCAACAAGAACGGGCTTGTCCTCATCGATTTCAACAGCAGTTTTAAGATAGTGACGGAGCTGTTCTTCATTAGCAACTATTTGCATAGCGCGACCGCCCAGTACAAAGCTGGGACGCACAAGCACGGGGTAACCGATGCGTTTTGCAGCTTCAATACCATCTTCTATTTTAGTAACCGCACTGCCCTGAGGTTGAGGAATGTTAAGACTGCGTAAAACCTTTTCAAAGCTGTCACGGTTCTCTGCTCTTTCAATAGCTTCGCAATCAGTGCCGATAATCTTAACACCATGGTCAACAAGGGGCTGAGCCAAGTTAATTGCCGTCTGACCACCCAAAGATGCAATTACGCCCTCGGGCTTTTCAAACTCAATGATGTTCATAACATCCTCAGTGGTAAGGGGCTCAAAATACAGCTTGTCAGCAGTTGTATAATCGGTTGAAACTGTTTCGGGATTATTATTGGTAATAATAGCTTCATATCCGAATTTTTTAATTGTTGTGACAGCGTGAACGGTTGAATAGTCAAATTCAACACCCTGACCGATACGTATAGGACCTGCACCCAAAACAACAATCTTCTTTTTGTCGGTAAGTACAGAAGCATTTTCACCGGTGTAGGTTGAGTAGAAGTAAGGAATGTAGGCATTGGTATGGCAAGTATCAACCATCTTGAACACAGGGAACAAGTTGGCCTTCTTACGCATATTGAATACATCCATCTCTTTGACATTCCACATTTTAGCAATATACTTATCGCTAAATCCTAATTTTTTAGCCATTTCAAGTGTTGCTAAATCATCAACATTTTCCTTGATTGCTTTTTCTGCGTCAACGATATTCTTAACGGTTTCAAGGAAATAAGGAGTAATTTGAGTAATTTTAAAAATCTCGTCAACGCTTACTCCTCTGCGGAAAAGCTCCGAAATCGCGAAGATATTATCATCCTTAAACTGTTTAATATAATCAAGCAGCTCTTCAGTTGACATTCCGTCAAACTTCGCAAGATAGAAATGATATGCTCCTATTTCCAAAGAACGGACAGATTTAAGCAAGCATTCCTCAAGAGTAGAGCCGATACCCATAACCTCACCGGTTGCCTTCATCTGAGTGCCGAGAGTATTAGGTGCGGTAGCAAACTTATCAAACGGGAAACGAGGCAATTTTGCGATAACATAATCAAGCTGGGGTTCAAAAGCAGCATTTGTGTTGGCAATAGCAATATCTTCAAGAGCCATACCGACGGCAATTTTTGCAGTAACTCTGGCTATTGGGTAGCCGCTTGCTTTTGAAGCCAATGCGGAAGAACGTGAAACACGAGGGTTAACCTCAATCAAATAATATTCGCTGGTTTCAGGGTTAAGTGCAAATTGAACGTTGCATCCGCCCTCAATCTTAAGCTCACGAATAATCTTAATTGCACTGTCATTAAGCATCTTTAAGTCGTGATCATTTAAAGTCATAATGGGCGCAACAACAATTGAGTCACCGGTATGAACACCAACCGGGTCTATATTTTCCATACCGCAGATAGTGATAGCGTGGTCGTTAGAGTCACGCATAACCTCAAACTCAATTTCTTTATAACCTTTAACACTTTTTTCAATCAAAACTTGATGAACAGGAGAAAGCTTAAAGGCATTTAAACCAACATCAATAAGCTCCTGCTCATTATATGCAAAACCACCGCCTGTTCCACCAAGGGTAAAAGCAGGACGAAGTACAACAGGATAACCTATTTCAGCAGCAGCCAGCTTTGCTTCATCAAGCGAATAAGTAATCTGTGAAGGAATAGTGGGCTCACCAATAGATTGACAAAGTTCTTTAAAGAGCTCTCTGTCCTCTGCCCTCTCAATACTTTCGCTACTGGTGCCCAAAAGCTCAACACCGCACTCTTTAAGAACACCCTTCTTTTCGAGCTGCATGGCAAGATTTAGTCCTGTCTGTCCACCGATACCGGGCACAATTGCGTCAGGACGCTCATAGCGCAAAATCTTTGCAACATATTCAAGGGTAAGCGGTTCCATATAAACCTTATCCGCTATTGTAGTATCAGTCATAATGGTAGCGGGGTTTGAATTGCACAGCACAACCTCATAACCCTCTTCTTTAAGGGCAAGACACGCCTGAGTGCCTGCATAGTCAAACTCAGCTGCCTGACCTATAACAATAGGACCGGAGCCGATAATAAGAATTTTCTTGATGTCAGTACGCTTTGCCATACGGCAAACCTCCCATATAATAATTATTTAAATGATTTGTAAACGGTTTCAGAGTTGCACACGGTCATAACGCATTTGCCGAAAACGTGCATACCTTCAAAAGGTGTAGCTTTTCCCATAGACAAAAATGTTTTTGAATCAATATCATATTGTTCATTAAGATTCCACAATGTAAAATCGTTATTAAAGGGTATATTAAATCGTTTTCTGGGATTAACAGCCATTAACTCAATAAGTTTGTCTAAGCTAAGCAACCCTGTTTTAACAAAATGTGTATACATAACAGAGAAAGCTGTTTCAAGACCGACAACACCAAAGGAACTGCCCTGAAGGCCTTTGCTCTTTTCTTCTTGAGAATGAGGTGCATGGTCGGTAGCAATCATATCTATTGTTCCATCCAAAATTCCTTCAATCAGCGCCTCTTTATCCTTAGCAGAACGTAATGGAGGATTCATCTTGAATCTGCCGTCCTCCTGTAAAAAGGAGTCATCAAGCACAAGATAGTGAGGGCCTGTTTCGCAAGTGACATCTAATCCGTCTGCTTTAGCCCTGCGAATCAAATCAACACTCTCTTTGGTTGATATATGACACACGTGATAAGAGCATCCCGTTTCGCGAACAAGCTGTAAATCTCGCTCTATTTGCAAATATTCACTTTCGGAACAAATGCCCTTATGATTATGTGCGCGAGCGTAATCACCATCGTGTATGTAGCCGCCCTTAAGTAAATCATTAACCTCGCAATGAGCAACTATAATTTTGTTTAACTTTTTCGCCTCAAGCATTGCTGACCGCATAAGATCATCGCTTTGAACACCTCTGCCGTCATCGGAAAACGCAACAGCATAATCAACCATTCCGACAAAATCAGACAAGCATTCACCCTTTTGATCAACAGTAATTGAAGCATAGGGATAAATGTTAATGACAGAATCGTCGGCAATTATATCAAGTTGAGCTTGCAAATGCTCACAACTATCAGGAACAGGATTAAGATTAGGCATTGTGCAAACAGCAGTATACCCGCCTGCAGCGGCACACATACTGCCGGATTTTATCGTCTCTTTATAAGAAAAACCCGGCTCGCGAAAATGAACATGCACATCGCAAAATCCGGGAAAAACAGTAAATTCAGATAAATCAACACACAATGAGTCGGCAAAGGCGCCAATAACTTCTTTATTGACAAATTTTGAGCAATATTCAGTTGTTTTAAATTGCTTGCTCATCTCAAATTCCTTTCTGTTTCAGGTAACAAAAAAGCCCTGCCTTAGTATCGACAAGACGATATAAAAACCCGGATGCAGACACACTGCACCCACAGTTTAAATATAATCTAATCTTACCGATCTCTCTGTATCGTCTATTAAAGATTTGTTTTAAAATATGATAGCATAAAAAGAGAAAATTGTCAACCGAGTTTTGACGTAATAAGGCCTTATTTTCATCATTCATACAAAGGTCACAAAAAGCGGTTTAAAGTTATTAAATGTATTGAAATAAATTACAAAATACATAAGAAAAAAGCCCGTTCATTCGAACGGGCTTTTAGATTATTTTACAAACAAAGCAACAATGTTAACAACAAGCACCAAAACGAAAAATGCGATGGTGATATATTTGGTCCAGCGAGACAAGAAAGCATCGACCGAACGGGCTTTGTTCTTAGACAAGAAAGTATCTGCACCACCGGAAATAGCGCCACTGATGCCGGCACGACGACCTTCTTGAAGAAGGATTGCACCTATAATAACCAAGGCGAAAATTATAATAAGAGATCCGATGATATAAGAAAAAGCAGTAAGCATATTAAACCTCCAACAATTGATTTTTTACATTACAAGTGATTGTATCACAAGATAACAGAAAAATCAAGAGTTTTTTTATACGGGATGAACTTTTGATTCTATATCGAGATGTTCACCGTCAATGCCAAGTTGCTTATTGCGACGTGATTCGAAGTATTTAACAGCAACCTGACCAAACTGAGCGTAAGACAATACATCCTCTTCCTGCTCAATCCAGGGCTTGCATTCCTCACGAAGTTTTTCAAGCTCGGGTTCAATCAAATCGGCAGGACGGCAATCGATGGGTTCCTCATCACCGATAATTTTCTTACGGAATTCAGGATCAATCTCAACAGGAGTACGACCATACTCGCCACGAACAATACCCTTAAACTCCTTAGTAACCATCTTATAGCGCTCACCGGTGATAACGTTATAAACCGCCTGAGTACCAACAATTTGTGATGAAGGAGTTACAAGAGGAGGATATCCGCAATCAGCGCGAACACGAGGTACTTCAGCAAGAACCTCACCAAGTTGATCTTCTTTACCCGCCTGTTTAAGCTGGCTGAGAAGATTGGAAAGCATACCGCCCGGAACCTGATATATAAGTGATTTAGCATCAACACCAAGCATCTTGGGATTAAGCAAACCGCTTTCGATATATTTTTGGCGAAGAGTTACAAAATATTTGCTGACTTCATCAAGCTTTTCGAGATCGAGTCCTGTATCATACTCAGTGCCCTGGAAAGCAGCAACCATAGACTCGGTTGCAGGATGAGAAGTACCCAAAGCCAAAGGAGCCATAGCTGTATCAACGATATCAGCACCTGCTTCTACGGCCTTCATCAAAACCATAGATGCAAGACCGGCAGTATAGTGAGAATGAACCTGAACAGGAACATCAACAGTCTCTTTTATGCACTTAACCAAATCATAGGTTCCGTAAGGAGTAAGCAGACCGGCCATATCCTTAATACAGATTGAGTCAGCACCTGCTTCTACGATTTTTTTGGCATAATCAGCATAATAATCGAGAGTAAATACAGGGCCTGTAGTATAAGATACTGCAACTTGAGCGTGTGCACCCTCAGATTTAGCTGCCTTAATTGCTGTTTGAAGATTACGAATGTCATTCAAAGCGTCGAAAATGCGGATAATATCAATACCGTTAGCTACACTCTTTTTAACAAAATACTCAAGAACATCATCAGCATAGTGGCGGTAGCCAAGCATATTCTGACCGCGGAAAAGCATTTGAAGCTTTGTGTTGGGGCAAGCTTCACGAATGGTTCTCAAGCGAGCCCAAGGATCTTCGTCCAAAAAGCGCAAGCAAGAATCAAAGGTAGCGCCGCCCCAGCATTCTAATGAATGAAAGCCGATTTTATCAAGCTGCTGAAGAACAGGAATCATTTCTTCAGTAGACATACGGGTAGCAAGCAAAGATTGATGAGCATCTCGAAGGACGGTTTCGGTAATTTTTACAGCCATATTCCCATTCTCCTTATGCAAGTGAAACAAGATCGGTTCCCGAATCTACACTGTCGCCCTGCTTAACAAGAACAGCAGCTACGGTAGCATCGTGAGGAGCTTTAATCTCGTTTTCCATCTTCATTGCTTCAAGAACAAGCAACACTTCTCCTGCTTTTACAGCAGCACCGGCGTTAACAGCTACGCGAAGAATGGTGCCGGGCATAGGGCTGCTTATGGTCTCGCTACCCTCAACGGGAGCAGCTGCAGGAGCAGCAGGGGCTGCAGCAGGTGCAGGTGCAGCTACGGGAGCAGCTGCAGGAGCAGATGCAACAGAGCCGGTTTCTTCAACCATAACATCATATGTTTTACCGTTAACAGTAATTTTAAGCTGTTTCATAATTTTATCGACCTTTCATATTTAGAATGATAATACAACATGCTTTTTATCAAGTGTAGATACTCGTTTAGAAGCAATAATATCAAGACAGTTGATGATTTTTGCATAAACATCAGTGCATTCAGCAACATCATCAATAGCGCCTGCAGCTGCAACAGCTCTTGCTGAAGCAAAGTTCTCGATGTAATCAGCAAGCACAACCTTCTTATCCTCGCCACCGAGAATTCTGTCGTTATAAACAATAGCGGCAGCTGCTTCGGGAGCAAGCGGTGAAACAACAGCGGTATCAAGAGCCAAAACGAAATCAGCACCTGACGCTTTACCTGCAAAGGTCATAAACGCAGGTCCGTATGCATTACCGGCGATTAATGCAATCTTAGCGGTTGTAGCATTAGCATATGCCTTTGTTAGAATGGCTGCTGCTTTGCAATTTCCGTCAAGCTCGCTGTCAGCGGTAGACTCATATCCTACAGTATCAACTACAGTAATAACAGGGATAGAGAATGCATCACAAATACCTACAAAAGAAGCGATTTTAGAACAATCATCTGCAGTAAGTGTGTTGTATGCGGCCACTATACCAACGCTGGCACCTGCAATACGTCCAAAAGCAGTAACTGAATCGGTGCCAAAGCCCTTACGAATTTCCACTGCACTTGCTTCATCACAAAGAGCATTAACGGCTGAAACAGCGTCTGCAGCAGGAAATGCACCAACAGAAGGCACGCAATCGCACTCAGCAGGACAGCTGATATTGTTAGAAGGCAAAAATGCAAGCACATCACGAGCAGCAGAAACAGAGCTTATGTCATCACTGCAAGCAATATGAGCAGTACCGTTTGCAACAGCAGCTTCGGAAGTACCGACCTTATCACCCAAAAGATAAGGAGCGGTGACAAACATCTGTGCACCCTCAGACATTATAACAACATCAGAACACTGTGCCCAAACAGCTGCAGAGGCAGCACAAGTGCCAACCACAACGGCTATCTGAGGAACAACACCTGATAAACGATTTGAAAAATTAATAAGTTGTGAAAAAGCCGAAACAGATTCAATACCGTTGTCAAGTTTTCCGCCATTTGAATCAAAAATGCCAACAACAGGACAACCGATTTTTTCGGCCAGTTCATAAGCGCGACCGATTTTTTCAGCTTGCTTACCGCACATTGCAGCACCGTCTGACTCAACGTTCTGAGAAAATGCGCAGCAAGGAGCACCATTCACGTTACCGTATGCAACCAAAACCTTATCATCGCCCAAACGGTCAATCTCTGTAAAAAGACCATCATCGAATAAAGCTTGAAGTCGCTTAAAGGACAGCGAATCAACACTCATTTTTATACCTCCGTCTAAAATTAAAATTTAATATATTTTACCATATACTAACGTAAAGAGCAAGTTAATTTCACTTGTTTTTACAGTTTGTACACATTGTAAACGTTTTAATAATATTTACCGATTTTTCTTCAGCACTTTTTATAAATCCAAATAAAACAAACTCTTTATAGGGCGCTTTTTCGCCAAGCTCGCAATATAACTTACCTCTGTTTACACCATAGTTCATAACAGCTCTTGAGGTTAAATCACAAATAAACAAATCCTTTTCGGGATATATAACAGATAAAAGAGTGAGCTTATCTTCTGTTAAAGAAAAGACAGCTGAACCAACTGTATTTTCCCCTTCTATGGCAACCATAGCCATAGCGCCGTCACAGATTTCAATATTGTGCTGTTTAAAATATAATTCAATTTCTTGTTCGTCTACCGGTTTTACTCTTACCATTATTATTTGAACCTCTGTTTTGTTTGTCGTAATCGGTTTTAGTAGCGTTAACTATCAGTTTTTTGACCTCTTGTTCAGATAAAAGTCGCCATTTACCTTGCGGGAGCATTCCAAGTTTAAGTGTATCTATAGCAACACGCTTCAATCTGGCAACCTGAAGACCAACCGCTTCGCACAAACGTCTGATTTCACGATTACGGCCTTCATAAAGAACAAATCTCAATACAACCCTGTTTTCTTCCTTTTGTATTATTTCAACCTCGCAAGGAGCGGTCATTCTGCCGTCTATTTCAATACCGCAAGCTATCTTATCAAGCATCTGGTCAGTAACAGGAGGGCGAACGGTAACACGATAAGTTTTTGACACATGGGTACGGGGGTGCATCATCAAATTAGAAAACTCGCCGTCATTTGTCATCAAAAGCATACCTTCGGAGTCTCTGTCAAGACGACCGACGGGATAAACCTTTTGTGGAGCATCCTCAACAAGATCGGCAACGCAGCGCCTGCCCTGCTCATCAGACATAGTTGTAATAAAGCCCCTGGGCTTGTGAAGCATTATATAAACCTTTTCATCAATCTTTTTAATAGGTTTACCCTTAACGGTAACCTTATCCTTGAAAGGGTCAACCTTATCGCCCAATATCGCTTTAACTCCGTTGATTTTAACCGAACCTGCCAAAATCAACTCTTCCGATTTGCGTCGAGATGCAACTCCGCACTCGGATAAAAATTTTTGTAATCTTACACTTTTAGACATAATACCTCAATCAGTAAGACAGAATCTGTCTTAACCAAAACAAAAAATCTTTCTTTTTATAAATTGAATTAGATTTAACGGTTTTAGCTGCATATACAGTTATATTTTTGACCGATTTATCTTTAATTTTAACAGTTACTGTTCCAACAGCATCGCCACGATTAACAGGAGCAATTAAACTTGGCTCAATACTAACACTAAAATTAATACTGTTAAAGTTTTCAGGCAATGTTGAAATATCTGTGTCCGAAATCATTACCTCACAATGCGTTCTTTCTCCGCCGATAATTTTAACGGGATTTATATACGGCATAGAAACTGACCTTGTCTCCAATTTACTAAATCCAAAATCCAATAGTTTTACGTGGTCATTCCAATCGTCGGGAGCATTTAAAGTAACACAAATAACGCGCTTATCGCCTTTTTGTGCACAGCTCACCAAGCAACGGCCTGATTTTTTTGTAAAACCGGTTTTAACACCAATACAACCATCGTAAAGCTTCAGTAGTTTGTTATGATTTGTTATTGTTCGTTTATATGGCGGGTTTCCGAACTCGAGCACAGCTTTTTTGCTCGAACACACCGACGCAAACAATTCATTATCCATCGCAACACAGGACAAAAGTGCCATATCATATGCTGTTGAATAATGATTCTCATCATCTAGGCCCGAAGGAGTTACAAAACGAGTGCCGGACATACCGATTTGAGCAGCGCGGTCATTCATCATTTCCGCAAAATTTTCCAAACTGCCGCCCAGGGATATTGCAACAGCATTTGCAGCATCGTTTCCCGAGGCAAGCAAAAGGCCATAAAGCAAATCAATATATTTAACTTTGTCTCCCTCTAAAAGCCCCATCGAAGACCCTTCGACCCTAACCATACTGTCGGTAACGGTAATCTCTTTTTCAAGATCGGGTTGTTCGCTTAAAATAAGGGCTGTCATTATTTTAGTGGTGCTTGCCATAGAAGCCCTTTTATAAGCGTTTTTTTCATAAATTACGCATCCGGATGCTGCATCAATAAGAACGCAACATTGAGCAGTAATTGAAAAAATCGGTTGTGCCGCACAATCAAAAGACAAATTAAAAATTAAGCACAAAGAAAAAAGCAAAGCAAAAAATCTTTTCAAGGCGATTCCCCCCAACAATATCATATATTGATAATTATGGGGTATGATCAAAGATTATTATTCAGCTTTGTCTTCGGTTTTATCCTTTTTGAACAAGCCGGTGATTTTATCGACCAATTCGGGCAAAAGAGCAATTGCTTTATCTGTTGCATCAGGCTTGTTACTTACTTGAAGCATACGAACCTCAGTGCCTTTAATAACAAGAAATGCAGTGGGAGCAATGGTCATACCTGCACCGCCACCGCCACCAAAAGCATTGCGTCCGGTTTTGGTGGGAAAATCAGATCCACCTGAAGCAAAACCAAACGAAACCTTTGAAATAGGGATAATGGTTAAATCATCATTGGCTACAATGGGTTTACCAATGATTGTATCAGCATCACACATTGCACGAACCTTTTCCATTGTGACATCCATAATACCTTTGATAGCATTTTCACTCATAATTAAAAACCTCCTGTTAATTATTGTCGGTTTGATTTACATCGTTATTGTTTTCATCCGATTCATCAACCGAATGATCTGCTCCGTCATCACGTTCGGGTAACGGAGGTAGCTTGGACAGGTTCTCTAAAGAAAAGCACCTTAAAAATCTTTCAGTAGTGCCATATATAAGAGGTCTGCCCGGCAGCTCAAGTCTGCCTTTTTCTTCAATTAGATCCTTTTCAACAAGTGAAGAAATAACGCCCGAGCAATCGACACCTCTCACCTGCTCAACAAATGATTTGGTAACCGGTTGATTGTATGCAACAACAGCCAACACTTCAAAAGCAGCTTGAGAAAGAGGTGTGTTACGCTGAATTTCAAGCATCTTTCGAATGTTGCCTGCAAACTCAGGTCTAGTAGTAAGCTGCCAACTGTCATTAACTCTTATTAATGACAAAGCACTGTCTCGTAGTGAATAATCTTCATTCAAGTCGGCTGCCGCTTTTTCTACCTGTTTGGGCTTGCACTCAAGAATTTCGCAAACTCTATCGGTTGGTAGAGGTTCACCCGAAGCAAAGACAAGTGCTTCAAATTCTTTTTTGATTTCATTCTGTGTCATTGTCGGTCACCTCACTACACATAGCAATAGAAATATCATTTCCATCGCCTTCGGCTTTAACACGGCGTGTTTTTATCAATTCTAAAACAGCAAGAAAAGTTGCTACAAGTTCACTTCTACTCTCTGCTTTTTCAAACAATGATGAAAATTTAACCTTAACTCTCTGCCGCAAATTACGCAAAACAAAAACAACCTTACTGGATACCGATACAATTTTTTTAGCAACAAGAGGAGTAAAGGTCTCGGCAGGCGGCGGAAGCTTGCGCATACCGCGCCCGATAGCATTAAGATAAGCAGGTAAAAGTTCTTCAGGTAAATGATTTCTGCGATAATTTTTATTTATAATAACAGGTGCCGGCAAACGAACAAAACGGTTGAAGCCGTCTGTCATTTGAGATAAGCGTGCAGCCATCTCTTTACAAACCTGATACTCAAGCAACTCACCTGATAACTCAGCACGCGGGTCGACATCATCATCATACTTAGGAAGAAGCATAGCTGATTTTATGTAAACCAAGCGTGCAGCCATCTCCAAAAATTCACTGGCAACATCCATATTGTTTTCTTTAAACAATTCAATCTGTTGCATATACTGACTAAGCAGTTCGGTGATGTTGATGTCATAGATATTCATTTTGTTTTTGGATATAAGGGTTAGCAACAAATCAAGCGGCCCCTCAAAATCCGCCACTTTATAGCAGATTGCATCCATAATAAATACCTCAAATTACTACATTTTTAAAGGGTGCTCCGATTAGATTGTTCAGCGAATTATATAAACCGGATGAAAATCTATACAACGGTTCATCAAGAACACCAAATATAATCAAAGCGATCAAACCATAATAGAAAAAACGTTCATAACGCCTAAAAAATGCCTCAACCTTGTATGGGGCAATAGAAAACAAAATGTTTGATCCGTCAAGCGGAGGAATGGGAATTAAATTAAATACAGCAAGTGAAACATTAATTTGTGCAGCCTTAAACATAATTGCTGCAGCAAAAGAACCGTAGCCAAAAAACATACTAGTAACGTTACCCATCAAAATTAGTAAAGTGCTCAAAAGTATATTGGAAACAGGTCCTGCTACACTGGTAACAGCCATTCCTACTTTATATCTTTTGAAGTTATATGGATTAACAGGAACGGGTTTTGCATAGCCAAAGCCAAACAAAATTATCATCAAAGCGCCTAAATAATCAATATGTGCCAATGGATTAAGAGTTAATCTGCCTTGATACTTTGCAGTCTTGTCCCCCAATATATTAGCTGCCATTGCATGAGAAAACTCGTGCACAGGTAAGCAAAGGAATATAACTATCAATGAAGAAATTATTGAAACAAACAGTTTAAACAAGGAAAAATTGCCGGATAAACCGGAAAATATTGTTTCTAATAACATTAAAAATATCACCTATCCTAAAAAAAGCACATTCTTCCTCAATATAATTATTATAATATATTATTATATTAAAAAAAGCAAGTTATTTATTCATTTTTTAGATACATAAAATAAACAAAAAACAACCCCAAGTCTTTTGACTTGGGGTTTGGAGCGGATTACGAGGCTCGAACTCGCTACCTCCACCTTGGCAAGGTGGCGCTCTACCAGATGAGCTAAATCCGCAAACATGGTGCCTCCGATCGGAATCGAACCAATGACACGAGGATTTTCAGTCCTCTGCTCTACCTACTGAGCTACAGAGGCAAGTGGCGACCTGGATGGGGCTCGAACCCACGACCTCTAGCGTGACAGGCTAGCGTTCTAACCAGCTGAACTACCAGGCCACTAATGGTGGGAACAACAGGGCTCGAACCTGTGACCCTCTGCTTGTAAGGCAGATGCTCTCCCAGCTGAGCTATGCTCCCATCGGTAAAGCCGCATTCGTGAACATCAGTACTCACCGGCGACGAATGCTATGATACTACATCCTTTTTAAAATGTCAATACCTTTTTTTAATTTTTTTTAATTTTTTTATCAATTAGTCGTCTTACCTCATCATTAGTGAACTTATATTCTGAATTACAAAAATGGCAACACACCTCTGTCACCTGCTGTTCATCAACAATAGACTGCAATTCTTCAACAGATAAAGATAGCAATACACGCTCTGTACGTTCTCTTGAGCAATTACATCTATATTCTGCAAAGCCCTCATCAAGCACCTCAACATCAAACTCAGATAGTGCTGACTTAACAATATCTTCGAGAGACATCCCCATATCCATCATTGAAGTAATGGGTTTAACGCTTTGAATGCTTTTTTCAACTTTTGTAATTATCTCATCATCAGCAGTAGGCAAAAGTTGAATTAAATATCCACCGGCAACTTTGACAGTTAAATCGGGATTAACCAAAACACCCAAAGCACAAACGGTAGGAATTTGCTCACTTGTAGCAAAATATGAAGTAATATCCTCGGCAATCTCTCCTGATACAAGAGGAACAACGCCAATATACGGCTCCTTCATGCCTACGTCTTTTACAACACTTAGTTCACCGTTACCAATAGCACCGCCTACATCCAATTTTCCGTTAGGTTTAAGTGGAATCTCAACAATAGGTTGGTGGGGGCAAACCTTTACATTTCCATCTGCATCACTTACAGCACTGATCATTCTGGCGGGTCCATCTCCGCTTATTCGTAAGGTAACACTGCCGTTCTTGCTTTTTAAGGCAGCACCCATCATAGAGGCAGCAGTTGCCAATCGACCCATAGCAGCCGTAATAACAGCACTGGTGCAATGAATTTGCTCTGCCTTGCTTACAATATCAGTAGAATCTATAGCCATAGCTGTAACACAGCCGTCTGACGTAATACATCTAATAATTCTGCCCATTATTTCTTCCTCATTACATAAATTATTCTTTGAGTGTCTTTTTTGACCTCGTCTTGTGTCATATCAGAATATACTGCTTCGATGACAAATCCTGCATCTTCACCAAATTTAACAAGCTCGTCATGTGAATAATAGCGCTCTGTAAACTCTTCAGAGCTGCGTATATATGAATCTTCTTTCTTATTAAAAAAATCAAGAAAAATATCAGTATAAGGATAATCAAAGCTGTTTTGCCAAACGCAATACACATCCTCTTCATCTATTACAAAAGTGTTATTGGAAAGTATGTACTGATGCTTATGTAAAGAGTTTACATCAAAAATAAACAAGCACCCTTGCTCTAAAAACAAACTGACTCTATTAAACGCTAGCCGGAGCTCATCGGCATCAACAATATGATTTATGCTATCAAGAGTACAAACAGCACCTTGAACGGTGCCGAACAAATCAAGTTCGTCAGCTCTTTGACAAATGCAAAGTAAATCGACATTAGCATTTTTAGCTTTTTCATTGGCTACACTAAGCATTTCGGCCGATCCGTCAACCGATACAACTTCGCATCCGCGTTTAACCAGTTCCAATGAAAGAGAACCCGTGCCGCAGCATAAATCCAACACAATGTTGGGTTTTTTGTCAAATTTGCAAAAAAGCCCGAGCAGATAATCTGCGCGAGCTGAGTAATCACAATCTGTCATTAGTCGGTCATAAAAGTCGGCAAAAGAACCATATGACATACTATTACTCTTCCCCTTTTAAGCGTGAAAACACAACAGAATAACCTTCTGCGCCGTCATTGATTGAACGATTTACACGACTGATTGTAGCAGTGCTTGCACCGGTTTTTTCAACAATCTCGCTGTAAACCTTACCGTCAGTCAGCATACGAGCAACAACATAACGCTGAGCCATAGATTTTATTTCACGTATCGTGCATAAATCCTTTAAAAAATTATAACACTCGTCTGCCGTTTCTAGGGTAAGCATACCCTCAAGCATACTATCAATAAAAGCATCGCGTTTAACAGCCATACAAGCACCCCCTTAAATTTATCACATTTTAACACATTAAACTCTAAAAGTCAATATAACTATTTTTGTATTAAAGCTCATAATCGAGAAATACTAACTATATAAAAATTCTTTTAAATTCGGTGACTTCTATGCTAAACAAAAAAATCAACAAACTAATTTTATCGGCCCCGATAAAGGTAAGGTTTATGCGAAAATTAATTATTGCTCCCATTATTACTTCTGTCTTCATCTATTTAATTTATATTGTATTTGCTTTAATTGCAAAAAGAAAAATATTTAACATCTTTTTATCAAACAAAAACTAATTTGTTAACAATATATAAAGACAAAATGCACAACACTTTTAGTATTATTTTGTTATTAAAATGTCTCATCAGGACTTGACATTGATTAATTAAAATTGTAGAATATAGTTAGGTGTATATGTTATATCAATATAAAGTTTTGCGAGGTATCTGACAAATGAATATTTTTCAATGTGAAAAAAACATTTTAATAGCAGCAATTGTGGGCAGCGCAACTGCTATTATTTCTTTAGCTTTATTAATTTTGGTAAAAGCGTTGAAGCTTAAAAAGCTCAGTTTGCTTTACATATTTTCAGCTATCAGTTTGGTTTCAACAATAGTTGCCACTTTGTTCAGCTATAACATTATAGTTGTTGTCGGTTACATAATTTCAATAATTTGCACCGGATTGCTGATTTCTCACACCTGCAATGTAAATCATTTTAACACAATTTACAAAATGGGTCCTGTGCATCTTTTCGGAAAGATTATGATTCCCCTCGCAATAATTTTCCAATATTTCCGTCCTATGTTTGTATATTGCAAAGACGAAATGAGACTTCCCTATTACCGTTTACTTGCAGGTATCGGTCTTAAGTGTTACGATGCTCAACCTCGTAAATGGGGCGGCCCACTTATTAACTCAGAAGGTCTTTCTGCCTTTGATGTTAACTTTAAAGAAGCAAACTTTATGACTTACGTTGTTATTGTTGTAGCAGTAGCAGTTATGGCAATGCAGGTTTTACTTATTCTTCGTCAATTCAAAGACCCTGATAACGCTCGTGACTGGGCAGACATTGGCATCATAGCAACCTGTATCGGCACAATATTTGTTTACGGAATGTTTGATTCAACAAACCTCGGTATTTGCGATCCTAAATACGCAGAAAACCTAACTCTCACTATTCCCGTAATTGTTTGCTTGGGTCTTTTAAACCGTGTTCTATATTTTGAAAAAGTTGAAAACCTTTTAGATAAACTCTTTGTAAAAAAACAATAATCATAAAAAAATAAAGCCCTCACGCTGTGAGGGCTTTATTTTTTATCATCTAAAAACAGAATTACCGTTACAATCAATGGCAACGATAAGGGGGAATTCATCAAACTCCAGTTTTTTTATCGATTCACAGCCCAAATCGTCAAAAGCAATAACCTCGCAAGATTTAATTGCTTGTGCAGCAAGAGCTCCCGCTCCACCGATAGCACAAAGATACACCGACTTATTCTTCACAATTGAATCATAAACCTCTTGGCTACGGTCGCCCTTACCTATGGTCGCACACATGCCCATTGAATATAAACTCGGAGCAAACCTATCCATACGTGATGATGTTGTCGGTCCGCAGCTTCCTATAGGTAAATGCTCAGGCGCAGGAGTAGGTCCTGCATAATACACAACGCTGTCATTAATTTCAAAAGGGAGCTTCTCTTCCCTTTCCATAAGCTCAAATATACGCTTGTGGGCGGCATCGCGAGCAGTATATACACAGCCCGACAAATATATCTTGTCACCTGCGCAAAGCTGCCCACACGCTTTTCTCAAGTCGCAGGATTTTAAATACAATTCTTTCATATTATAAACAAAAAAAACAACTCAAAAATTAATGAAAAACCCGACACTGTGCCAAGAGGAATAAATATGGCAGGGGCTGCATTAACGCCACCCTTATAGCCCTCACGAATAGATTTATAAACTTCTTTATGATACAAGCTGTCACCAAACAACCCGCAAACAGCCCAAAAAACGAAGGACACAACTAAAAAGGTAAACCAGTAAATAAATATAAGTTTAAATAAATATGGGGCTGCTAAGTTCGCTTGGGCTTCAAAATTATAAGTATACAGAATATTCATCAACGAAGAAGTAGAAAAATAAACTATTACTCCGGAAATGAAGCAAAGCACTAAATTTATAGCATAAAGTATAAAATAGAGTTTATACATTTTTCTAAACAAAAACCAGAAAGGTCCCAAAAATATAGCAGCAAAGTTTTTTGAGATATAAAGCTTATTTTCGGGCTTAGACTTAAACAAATCAAAATATCTGTCAATGTTATGGCTTATGTAATTTCTTGCGTCATGACAAGATACTCCATCTGACAAATATTCACCGTCATCGGCATAAACAACATCAACAAAGCTGGTTCCGCAGTTGTGACAGTAGGTCTCGCTTTCTCTGCAAAGCACTCCACAATTATCACAATGGAAAAACATGCTTTTTTCAGACATATAACCACCTCATACCAATTATAATATATATATTTTTCAAAGTCAAGCAAGCATAGAAAAAGACCACCTGAAACAGGTGGTCTTTTGGTGGAGACGGAGAGGATCGAACTCTTGACCTCTTGAATGCCATTCAAGCGCTCTCCCAGCTGAGCTACGCCCCCGAAATTGGAACGAAATTATATTATCACACAGCCAACAATAAGTCAAGAGTTTTTTTAATTTTTTAACAAGAATCAATAATTATAAATTACATCTGCATATGAAATTCCCAAAATCACCTGATTTAGATAGAGTGCATCAGCAGAATTAACTTCACCATCACCGTCGACATCAGCATTGGCCATGCTTGTGTCGCTTTCTTTACCAAGCAAATTAATACTTAATATAGATAAATCGCTTAAAGTGATCAATCCATCGCCGTTAACATCGGCATTATACTGAATATTGTTTATATCAAGGTAATAATGAAGAGCATTTGTAAAATCTCCAGGGTTTTGAGAAATCACATAATCTAAAGCGCCGTCATCAGCGTGAATGTAATATACATAACCCTCAGACACATCAAAATCAGTTAAATAGAACGATTCGCCCAGCACAGTATCATAACAGTACAGTTTGTCTTGAGAATGATAGAGCATCCAGTTCTTCCACCAGGTAGCTGTAGACTGTCCTATTGTATAACAATAGCCGGGTTCACCCCAAACATCCCAACTTTCCTCTTGTGAACAGACAATCTTTTTGCCTTCTGAAGAAATTTCAACAACATCAATTGAACCTTCAGTGTTAGAAACATAATACCATTTATTATTATGAGGAGTAAGCTGAGTGTTTGTTTCAGTCCAAGCCCAATCATCGTAAGTGGTATCGGTGCATTGTTCTGTACTGTTATCAATTCTTTCCCAATCATAATGGCCAAGGCGCTGGCTCATAGCAGTATCACTGTGAAGCATATAATCGTGATAAGTGTAGCCATCAGGCACACCAACCGGGTCATCCCAGGTAACATCAATATGATACCAATGATCGTCAAGCTTTACCAAATTCCACTGATGGTTCATAGATACACTGACAACAGAGACTGTTTCTACACCAAGCGCACGCATAATTTCAGTAAAAAGCAATGCATAACCCTGGCAAACTCCGCGTTTTTCAATAAGCATTGAATAAGAATCACGTATAGCGTTTTGGGGGTCATTTGCCAGGCCGTCGGAGTCATATTGATAATGTGTAGCCAGATAATCATTAACTGCAACGACAGCTTCAATGTCACTAAGAGAATCAAAATGCGCAACAATAGCATTAATTCTGCTTTCATAATCAGCCATAACATAAGGCAATTGTTCAGCAGTATATTTATAAACGGGAACTAAAGCGGCAACGGTATTATCTGAATAATAAGAATATCCAAAATAAGCACCAACATAAAACAAATCGGGATTATCATTATAAACCGAGGTGTAAACCCATACTATATCATCAATAGAAACATTAAATTCCGAAATGTCAATTTCTTCAGGAAGATTCTTCAATTCCCTATAAATATAATCATACAGCTCATCGGGGTACTTTTGAGGTATAAAAGCAACCTCTTCACCTGATTTAGTACCATCGCCGCTATCAGAATAAAGCGATATCACACCATTTGCAAAAGCAATTGATTCTGCGTTAGCTGAAAAAACAAAAACAGACGATAACAAAACAGCTAAACAAATTATAAACGAAAGTTTTTTACAAATACGCATTGGTACTCCCCCTTTTAATTCTAATTATAGATAATTTAAATAGAATGTCAATAAAGAAAATGTCACGCAAACAAGGTTTGCATACAATGTAATGAAAGGGGTGATATTTATGTATGACACCATTCATATTATTAAAAGCGGCGATACTTTATACTCATTGGCAAAAATGTATCAAACACCTGTCGATGCCATAGCCAAAGCAAACGATATAAAAAATCCCGAAAATTTACAAATAGGACAACGTATAATTATTCCGCAACTCGCCAGGCCGAACTGGTATGTAGTAAGATATGGTGACACCTTATACTCTATCGCAAGAAGGTTTTTTACATCTGTAGATAACATCTTAAAGTTAAACGATCTTCCGGATCCCGATTCAATATTCCCCGGAGAAATAATAAGAATACGATAAAAAAAGAAGGCACCTCAGAAGTGCCTTCTTTTTTATCCTTTTTTGATGTAATTAACCATTTGCTCAGGAACTATGAAGTTTATAAATTTATTGCCGTTGGCCACAGCAATTATTTCAGTAATGGAGTAATATCCATTCGGCTTATTACTGTTGGCATATTCGTCATATATGGGAAGCTCTTCGGCATATTGATCAGCAGTCAAAGAAAAAACATAATATAACGGGTGTGTGCTTTCGGGTTCTAATTCACTAAGCAAATATTCAAATTCTGACAAAGATTCAACTTTTGTAAGTTTTAGAATCGGATCGCTTTTGGGCTTAGCATAAAATCCGTCTTGATTTGTAGAATGAACAGAAACCAGTCCATCGGCTTTAGAATAATTAATGTAAATATTATTCAAATCACTTTCAGTAAAACCATCAGCCACACTAACTCTCATACCGCATTCTGATAATAACTCATTATTAATTTCGTGCCATTTCTTATACAAATCATCAGGCATAGAATCGTAATTAATGAGAGACCAATCACCGGCAGATATTATCGAATCATCATTTTGCCTTGTGTTTAAGGAATACCACAACAATGTAGCAGGCGCCAAATGACTCAAAACAACAGGATACTGAATAGAAACACAATATTCTTCTCTGTGTGCTTTACAAACAAAATAATTTTTATCGAAGGCATCCCCCAATGTGTCAGTGGATATCATCAACGAAAAATACACGTTACCTTTCTTTGGAGAGGCGTTATGTGTTTTGATTTTATCGGGAACATATGAGGTTTTAACAGATGAAAAAACTGTTGAATTGCCAAAGTTGGCCACCGAAATATTTCCAAATCCATTTTCACTGAACAAGGTGATATATTCAACACAATCGAAATCAGTGTAAACTACACCCGGATGCTTAAGCTTGGTTTGACTCAAAATACTTGAGGTAAATTCTAAACTCCAATCTTCTGTATAGGTTGGCAACATAAAAGCATCAAGGGCTATCGCATAATCAATAAATTGACTGTTTTCATTCAGTGAAACAAAAGAGTGATTATTACTATCGATATCAATCATTTCAAATAATGTTCTGTATGCCTCTTCCTCGCTGGTAAACACACCTCTTATATCAATAATTTCTCTTGAATCTAAAAGCGAGAACTGCATTGCAACAGAGTAATCGATACACACTGCTCTTTCGCGTCTTACCGCATCATTCCATGCAGCACAAAACTCAAAAGTATCGGGAGTATATAACACAAAAGTGTTAATATAATCACTAAAAAGTGATACAACCTCTTCAACTGAAACATCAGTAGAATATGCTCCTAGCTCATCGCACATATAATTCAACCAGAATCTGTCTTGTTCGTTTGAAACAAGATAAAGCGCCGCTGAATCATATTTAGCAACAACGCCTTGCATCTGACGTAAAAAAACAACAAGAGATTTTTCAAAATTGCTTATATCAACAACATAAATTTGTCGAGCAGATTTAAAGCTTGGGAACAAGTTTTCAATAATCTGCTCAGTTGTTTGTTTGTCTTGGTTGTGTATGTTTTGCGTTCCGTTGTTGTTGCTGGAATTTTTATCGCTGTTGTTATTGCCGCCACCACTGCAGCCCGAAAGCAACAGAATAACGATAACTAATACAACGCTTAAAACCCGTTTAGTCAAAGCATACACCTCCTAACATATTTTCAAACCATTCTAACATTTTTGAATGCAGTTTTCAACTACAATATTGTAACAATTATCTGCAACAAAATTATCCTATTGAATTTAATCTGATTTTTTGGTATATTAATATAAAGGAAGTAAAGGAGAAAACATTATGACATTTACATATAAAACAAACGGCGTGTGTGCAAGACAAATCGAAATTACTGTTGAAAATGATATTGTTACCAAGGCAAAGTTTTTAGGTGGTTGCGCCGGCAACACCCAAGGTGTATCCAGACTCGTTGAGGGATTACCGGTTGAGCAGGTAATATCAAAGCTCAAAGGCATAAGATGCGGCTTTAAAGCTACGTCCTGCCCCGACCAGCTTGCAACCGCATTATCTCAATATATGAATGATAAATAAACCGCAAGGATTGATTGCTATGCTATATGATGAAGATATTAAGATTTTTGACAGCAGCAAAAAGATAACAGCCAGTGACGAGCCGGAAGTTCCGATTCACGATTCTTTAGACAACGCACGTAAGCTGGGAATCGCCCTTGCCGGCATGACAAAAGAAGCAGAGCGCGGTTTTGAATTAAACATAAAAGACGAACTTCTTTTGCAGCGCAGATTGTTATTATGCTTTGCAATAGCAACCGCACTTGAGGAGCATTCAAAATCAAGCCAAGAGTCTCGAACAGCACTAAACGCATTTTACGATACGATAAAAAGAAAAGACACTGATTTTTATGATGATATAGCAAGTTCAGGCCATTTTACATTTTATTATCATGCTCACCGTCAAGGCGGTGATACTGTAAGACGAATTGGCCAAACCTTTGCTATGCTATGCGGTCAAGACGGTGACCCCGTGTGTCAAGAGCTTGGAGAAGCACTTTACTGCCAGTATACAAATATGGTTAAAGTGCAAATCAAATCAATTCAAATGGATTGTTAAACAAAAAAAAGAAGGCCGAATATCATTCGGCCTTCTTTTTATTTAAACACTACGCAAAGAGGATGCTTGAGTTTAACATCACACTCAATTTCTTCGACATTTATGTTATCAAGCTTAAATAACGTTACCTCTCCGCTTTCATTGGCACAAACAAGAACATCTTTAATAATATTAAAGTCTCTCGGACTTTCGCCACCACAATGGGTAAAAGACAGTAAGTTAAGTTTACCGTTATTAATTTTAAACTTAACAATAGAATTATGACCTCGATTTGAAACATACAAATAATTACCGGAAACTCTTATTGCAGCAGCAGTATTTGAACCGTTAAAATCATCCGGCAAAGCGCTGTAAGTATCAAGCAAGGTTAATGTGCCGTTATTATACTCAAAAGCAGATACAGTTGAGGCAAGCTCGTTAACACAAAACACATACTTACCACCATTAGAATATGCAAGATGTCTACAACCGTGTCCTAAGGGCACCTTTGCAAATGCAATCTCTTGCAAATCAAAGTCGTAGGTATAAATAGTGTCATTCCCCAAATCAACTGCAAGCAGATACTTGTTATCAGGCGAAGGATAAACGAAATGACAATGAGCAGCATCCTGACGAACAGCGTTGGGGCCAAACCCATAATGCTGTACTGCTCTATCACCTTGTTTGCTTATGCTGCCGGAAATATAATTAGCAGTATATACATCATCATTAAAACTGCAAATATGGCACCCTATTTTACCATATGTTGATTTTAAGTTAGTTGGTAAGTGTAATCCACCGTCATTGTCTATGATATAGGTAACCGTGGCACTATCTCCATCAAATTGGTCTTCCCTTCTTAAAACAACATCAAGCTTATCGCCACGAACATTTAAAAACATAGGGCTTTTAATCGGTGTAAAATTCTTTTGAACAAGCTTTAATGAATCAAGTAATGAATAACAATAAACACCGCCTTCATCGCAGCAATCCGCAATATAGACCTTGCACAATTCTTTATTATTCACATCTGCACCTCAACTCAAGCCAAGAACTTGCACATAAGCTGAGAAAGCTCCACAGGGTTATCTACACTTAACCCGCTTATCAGTCTTGACTGTGCATATAAAATTTTTGAATAATCAGAAACTACTTCTTTATCTTCAGCAAACAAAGCAATTATTTTTTCGGCAATAGGATGTGAACTATTAATTTCAAGTATAGTCTTAGCTTTAACAGATGAATCATTGCCGGGCATTGAGTTTAAGGTTCTTTCCATATCTACGGAAACAGCGCCTTCAGTTGATAAACAAACAGGATGATTGCTTAATTTATTTGTAAATCTTACAGCTGAAACAGCTCCGTCAAGAGCGTCCTTAATATACTCAAGCAACTCGGAATTTTCATCATTAAGCTTCTTTGTTTCGCCATTTTCTTCGTCGTTTGAAAGATTCAACTTATCGTCACAAACATTTATAAAATGCTTGCCTTCAAATTCTCCCAAAATTTGAAGTGCAAATTCATCAATATTATCGGTAAGGCACAAAACGTCGAAGCCCTTACCAATAACAGCGTCAGTTTGAGGCAAAGAACGAGCTTTACCAACAGTTTCGCCACAAGCATAATAAATATCTGTTTGTTCTTCCTTCATAGCTTCAACATACTCTGACAAAGTTACAAGCTTGTCTTTTTCGAAGGATTTAAACATAACCAAGTCTTTTAAAAGATCCTTGTGCATACCGTAGTCGCTATAAAGGCCAAACTTAAGTTGAACACCAAAAGCAGTAAAGAATTTTTCATACTTTTCGCGATCATTATTAAGCAGCTTCAACAATTCCGATTTAATTTTCTTTTCGATATTTTTAGCTATAAGCTTAAGTTGATAATCATGCTGTAAAAGCTCTCTTGATACATTTAACGAAAGGTCTGCGCTGTCAACTAAGCCACGAACAAAGCTGAAATAATCAGGCAATAAATCCGCACATTTTTCCATTATTAATACGCCATTGGAATAAAGCTGCAAGCCCTTTTCGTATTCTTTGGTGTAATAATCATAAGGAGCAAGTGAAGGTATAAACATCAAGGCATCATAGGTTGCCTGACCCTCTGCTTTTGTATGAATCACCGACAAAGGTGATTCAAAATCATAAAACTTATCTTTGTAAAAGCTGTCATATTCTTCGTGAGCGATTTCTGATTTAGACTTGCGCCACAAAGGAACCATACTGTTAAGCGTGCGCTGCTCAACTTCAGTTATATACTCATCAGCTTGTTCGTCTTTAGGTTTGCTCACCTCAAAATCCATAATAATAGGATAGCGAATATAATCAGAATATTTCTTTACAATCTCACTAATACGGTAATTATCCAAAAATTCAGAATAATTGTCTGTTTCGGTATCATCTTTAATGTGCATAGAAATCACGGTGCCATGACCGATCTTATCACAGGGCTCAATATAATATCCGTCACAGCCGGATGAAGTCCAGCGATAGGCATCGGTTTCGCCAAAGGCAAGACTTTCGACCTCTATTCTGTCACTAACCATAAAAGCAGAATAAAAGCCGACTCCAAACTGACCGATAATCTCTACATCTGACTGCTCAGTCTGTTCTTTTTTAAAGTTAAAAGAGCCACTGTGAGCAATGGTGCCCAGATTACTTTCAAGTTCTTTCGCACTCATTCCACAGCCGTTATCACTAACCGTTAAAACCCTGTTTTCACTATCAACCTCAATACGAATATAATACTCATCACGAGACAAACCAACAACATCATCTGTAAGGGAGCGGTAATACAACTTGTCTATAGCATCACTGGCATTAGAAATAAGCTCACGTAAAAATATTTCTTTATGTGTATAAATAGAATTAACCATCATATCCAATAGCTTTTTAGACTCTGCTTTAAATTGTTTTTTAGACATAAAACCACCCTAAATATGTTATAATTATTCGAAAATCGAATCTTTTTTATTATATACCAAGGTACTATATTGTCAAGTTTTATAAAATTAATATTGCATTATACACATAAAAATGTTATTATGAATACAGCTTTTAATAAGGAGTAGCTTATGATTTACAAACGAATTACATCAATATTGATTATAGCAATAATTGCCTTTTCTTTTTCTTCTTGCAAAAGTGAAGAACAAAGCGGCAACACAGGTTCAATAACCGACAATGGCGATTATATCACAGTTGACATTTCCCCTGCCGATCCCGATGATGTTGCATCTGCTGCTGCTGACTTCAAGCCCAACAAAAACTATAACTATGAAAAATCCGACACAACTATAGCAGGCGATGAAGTTAAGGCAGACGGTTATATTTTAAGTGCAAAAAATGATAAAGATAAAGAAATTGCAACTGTTTATTTTGAGCAAAGCGACTTAAATTCTCTTGAGATAGATGTAATGACTAAAGATGCCAGCGATTCCGATCTTGACGCGGCTACAAAAATGGTAAGACAGCTCATTTTAGCTGCTTTTGAGAATTTCCCTATTGATGAGCTTGACGGTCAACTGCCTTTATCCACCGCTAAAATTAAAGCTCTTATATCCAACAATACTCAAGAGGATAACATAATTTACGGTTCAAACAACGAAATATCAGTTGGATATGAGTTTGAACCAAAAAGCGGTATATTATTTTTTAGAATAGAAATTTAAATTAAAGCCCGGTACATCCGGGCATTAATTTTTAAGGTATACTTATGAGTACAAATAGATATAGACTAACAATTTTCACTTGCTTTTTCAGTTATATTACTCAAGCTATAACAGTAAATTTTCCACCACTCTTATTCGTGGCCTTTATGACAGAGTTTTCACTGCCTTTTTGGCAGGTTACTGCGCTGATTACAGTAACTTTCATTTTGCAGTTAATGATTGATTTAACTCTATCAAAAGCATTAAAAAATGAAAATATCAGAGCATTGGCAATTTTGGGTCAGCTCTCAGCAGTAATAGGGTTAGTCGGCCTTTCTTTTATACCCGATATATTAACAAACAAATTTCTTGGTATAGTAATTTGCGCCTTATTCTATTCAACGGGAAGCGGAATTGTAGAGGTAGTCTCCAGCCCAATAGTAGAAAATTGCCCGACAGAAAACAAATCAGCCACTATGAGTCTGCTTCACTCTTTTTACTGTTGGGGTTCAGCATTTACAATATTATTCACTACCGGTTTCTTCTATTTTTTCGATCAAACAAATTGGCGAATAATTTCTGCCTTATGGGCAATTGTTCCATTGACCGATGCTATTTTAATAGCAATTATGCCAATCCCGAAATTCAGCTCAAATGCAGCCAAAAATTCAAAAGGACTTATTAAAAATAAAATCTTTATTGTAATGTTCTTGATAATGTTTTTAGGCGGTGCAGCAGAGCTTGCAGTCAGCCAATGGGCATCAACCTTTGCAGAAACAGGATTAAAGATTTCCAAATCTGCAGGAGATATTGCAGGTCCGTTTTTATTTGCTGTTCTTATGGGTAGCGGACGCGTAATTTTTACAATAACAAGCAAAAAAATCAGATTAATAAATTATATGCTTGTTTCTGCAATTGGTCTAAGTGTAGGCCTGATGCTGGCCACCTTATCAAACTATCCTACCCTCTCATTTATTGGTATAGCTGTTTGCGGCATTTCGGTTGCAATTTTTTGGCCCGGCACGTTGAGTCTTGCCGCCAACAAATTCGGATCATCAGCTTCACTATTTGGATTGCTGGCGTTTGCAGGTGATTCAGGATGCACTTTGGGGCCACTTATTGTTGGGTTAATATCGCAGCAATACAACAGCAACATATCAATGGGCTTTACCTACTCGTTGATTTTCCCGCTAGGTATAATAACGTCAGTTTTAATTCTTAAGCACAAACGAAACACAATATAAAAAGGTCGCAGTAAAACTGCGACCTTTTTAATTAATCAAACACAACTGCGGCTGCTTGCCGAACAGATTTAACACCGTATATTTCTATACCCTCAACACGATGTATTTGTTTTAAACAAATTGACGGTACAACACAACGCTTATAGCCAAGTCTTGCCGCCTCATCAATTCTTTGTTGCACCTGAGAAACTGCGCGAATCTCACCCGCAAGTCCAATTTCACCAAAAACAACAATATCATCAGGCACAGAGACATTTTTTAGGCATGAAATCAAGCTTACAGCCACTGCAAGATCAACCGCAGGTTCGTCAAGTCTAAAGCCGCCAACTATATTTACATAAGCGTCAAGATTGGCAAAAAAGTATCCTGCCCTTTTTTCGAGAACGGCTAAAATAAGACTGAATCTGTTATAATCAAATCCGGTAGCCATTCGCCTGGGATTACCAAAGCCACTTTCAGCAGTAAGCCCCTGAACCTCTGCCAAAATCGGTCGAGAGCCCTCGATTGTGGCCACCACACAAGTGCCCGGAACATTTTTCGGCTTGCCCGAGAGCAACATTTGAGACGGATTTTCAACCTCAACAAGGCCAATATCACGCATTTCAAAAACGCCTATTTCATTAGTAGAACCAAATCTGTTTTTGACAGCACGCAAAATACGATATGAAAGATTTCTGTCCCCTTCAAAGTACAAAACAGCATCAACAATATGCTCCATAACTTTAGGCCCTGCAATAGCACCATCTTTATTTACATGCCCAATAATAAATATAGGAATATCACAGTTTTTGGCAGTTCTTAAAAATAAATTTGTAGTCTCTCTTACTTGTGTAACGCTACCCGGAGATGAATTCAACTCAGAAATAGACATAGTTTGAATTGAATCAACAATTACAACGTCCGGCTTTGATGTTTTAATATATTCACAAATTGCCTGAGCATCAGTTGCGGCCATTATTTGAAGATTTTCAGTATCAACATTTAATCTATCGGCTCTTAATTTAATTTGACGGTTAGATTCTTCACCCGAAACATAAAGAACCTTAAGGTCTTTACCAAGATACTGGCAAATTTGAAGCATCATTGTTGATTTACCAATGCCCGGGTCACCCCCAAGCAACACCAAGCTACCTTTTACAATGCCGCCGCCAAGCACCCTGTCAAGCTCACCTATTCCCGTCACAATTCGCGGCTCATTAGTCGTGCTGATTTGATTGAGCGATACAGCATTCAAAGTCAAATCAAAGCTCTGTTTAGCAGAAGATACCGGAGTTTCACTTACAACCTCTTCAACAAGAGTATTCCACTGTCCGCAGGAGGGACATTTACCATACCACTTTGCACTTTCATAGCCACATTCAGAGCAAATATAAACATTCTTAAGCTTAGCCATTTTTATCCTCCTTATTATCTGCCCATTCTAACACTCCACAAGCAATAGCAAAACACAATCGCTCTACATACTCGCTGCTTTTTAAATCAACAAGCTCATTTTTATTTGACAAAAAACCGCATTCTATCAGCACTGCAACAGAATCCGACGGCGCATAATGAATTATATATACATCTTTAGTGCAGCTCTTAATTTTTCGTTTATTATAGCTTTGAACTTTACCTGAGATATTAGATTGAATAGAAGCTGCCAGTTGATTAGAATTTAAATTATCCGGCGTAAAAAACATCTGCGCTCCCTTAGCAGAAGCGGATGAATATTTGTTTTGATGAATAGATAAATATATACAACCCGGGTTTTCTTTCATTAAAGAAAATCTATTTCTTATATCACTTTTTTTACGTTCTCTGATAGTTTTTCCCTCAGATTCAACAGAGATATCAGACGACCTAACAAGAAGAGTTCTGCACCCAAAAGCATTAAATATATCTGATAACACCAATGAAACTGAAAGATTTATATCCTTTTCAAGCGTTCCGTCAGAAGCAACGCAGCCACTGTCAAACCCGCCGTGACCGGGGTCTATTATAATGATAGGTAAACTGTTGTTTTCACTATTTTCATTTTTTGCTTTATTAACAGATGCATATACCGTTGTTCCAACAATAACCACAGCTGAAATTACCGATAATAATGAAATTAGCAATTTTTTCATCAAAACCGCTCCGGACATAGTATAAAAGTAAAAGCAATGAAGTGTGACTGCATTGCTTTTTTATATTATTTGTCCTTCTTTTTTATTAAATTGAAGGTTTCACTAAATGAGACCTTATTATAGCCCATATAATACCCTAAACCGACAGAAACAGGAACAGAAAGAGGAATCAAAGCAGCTACTATAACCGAGCCCCATGTATGTTCTGCGAAGGTCAACGTAGCAGGCATAACCGATTGATTGAACGGAACAAATGGAGAAAAAATCATTTTGAACCAACTGTAAATACTTTCGGGTAAAACATTAAACTTTGCAAGTATTAAACATAAGCAAAGTGCCAGATATGGAGAGTATGCTAAAAAGCCAACCTTAAACCCAAAGAATTTACTTCTAACCAAATCGTCTCTTAAATTAACAACGGTGCTGTCACTGAAACCTTTTTTCCACATTGTTAAATAAGGCAATATGATGATTATGCCCAAACCGAAGGCCTGCGCTACAAAAGCACCTGCAAGCCCTGAGAAAAAAGCCAATACAGACAGAATAACAATCATAGACATGATATGATATCCCGTTAATCTTAAAAACATACTTAAAGTAATCTTAGCAAATCCGTTACTGTTCATATAATCACCTGTGTTTTGAATTATAACTTATTTTAACACACATTAATTAACAAATCAAATCATTTTATGCTTTGCGGATAAATTAACGCCAATAACGCCACCGAATGAAGACAATACTGTCATTATTGCAAATCTAATCAAAGAATTTAATGAAAAACTACCACCACTGACAAATAGTGCAATTATACTCATTACTGCAAACAAAATCAAACCGGAAGCAGCGCCATATATTAAACCTTTGGATTTGTGTAGCAATGTCGTGACAAACCCTGCAGATAATGCTCCAACAGCCAAGCTTATGTTAGACATTGTAGCAGCTGCAGATATATCAAAGTCGCGCATTGTAAGTAAAAGAGCAAACAATAACATAAATAGAAATGTTGCAAAAACGCCAATAAGAACACCAATAAATATATGTGCTATATCTTTATTTAAAATAATTTTGCTTTTTTTCAAAAAAACACCCCTCGAACATTACTTATAATCAAGCATATTCGAGAGGTGATGATTATATTACTTCTTTGCAGCTTCGTCGCGAATAGTAAGGTTCTGAGCTACAGCAGTTCTGGAAACCTGTATCTTGGAGCGGTCGCCCGAAGACTCAATAATAATGCTGTCGTCCTTAAGAGATACTACACGGCCAAAAATACCGCCGATGGTAATAATCTCGTCACCTATTTGCAACTCATTACGCATTTTTGCTTCAGCTTTTTGCTGTTTGCGCTGAGGGCGAATCATTACGAAATACATAACGGCAATCATTATAACCAAGAAAACGATGGGCAACCATCCGCCGCCTGCAGGTTGATCCTCTGCAAGAACCAAATAATTAAAATTCATTTTAAATAACCTCCAATTTATATTACTAGTTATTCTAACACACAAACAGTATAAATGCAAGCATTATTCAAAATAAACAACTTTATTATCGCGAGCTGACTCCATAGCCGCTTCCATAAGCTTCATTATACGCATAACCTGGTCATTGCGAACAATTTGCTCTTCTTCACCACGGCACGCAGCCATAACATTATAATAGAAATTTCGCAAGTCAGACTCAGGAATATCAAGTGGATAAGTTTTATACTGGTCGGGATTGCGAGGTGCCATAGTTTTTGTTATGCCGGAAGCTGTAATAACAGGAACTATATTTGAGTTATCAATTTTTTCTGCTATAACAACATTACTGTCATTAACATCCCAACCGCGAATAACCGCACTGCCGTTTCTTCCAAGCATATACCAACGAGGCAAAGCGATAAAGTTGCTGGTACCAACCTCAAGAACAGCTTCAACACCACTTTCAAACTTAAGCTTGATATTAAAGCCATCATCTACAAGCTCATTGGTAACATGATCAACTGTACAATAAACGCTTTTAATTTTTTCGCCAACTAAAAGCACCATCTGATCAAGAATGTGAACACCCCAGTCAAGTATCATTCCGCCGCCATACTCGGGATACTGACGCCAGTCGCCGGGAATTCCGCGGGAGCCGTGAACTCTGTTTTCGATTCTGAAAACATCGCCTATCTTGCCGCTTTCATAAAGCTGCTTCATAGCAAGATAGTCTCTATCCCATCGACGATTTTGATAAACAACAAACACCTTACCGGTTTCTTTTTGAACTTGCAAAACCTCTTCAAGTTCTTTACTGTTCATCATCACGGGTTTTTCACAGACAACGTTTTTACCTGCGCGCATTGCATCAATAGACATAGGTTTATGAAGATCATTAGGTGTTGCTATTACTATAATATCGATTTTAGGGTCTGCGAGCATATCGGCATAATCATTATAGACATAAACACCGTTTTCACGGGCAAAATCTCTACGAGATTCTCTAATGTCATATACACCTGCTAATTCAAGACCATCAATTTTTTCAATCAATTTTCTGTGAGAGTTGCCCTCGCCACCAAAACCAATAACACCGGCATACATTAAATCTTTCATAGCTGCCTCCAATTAATGTCTACTGTTCACTTGAAATTATATACTACACGCACTAAAAATCAATACTATAAGCAAATAACGTCTATTTTACTTCAAAAAAGGTCTATTATTTATTCATTTCTGATTCTTTTTGTTTTTGTATATCTGCAACTGTATCTTTAATAGCGTCATACCATACCTTAGCAATTTTTTCATAGCCATCAGGAAGAGGATGACAAAAATCTTCAGCGGTAAAGTCTGACCATACAATTCCCGTAGTTTCGGTAGTCATTTCTACAAAGTCAATTTTATAACCTGCCGCCTTCTTTTGTTCTACATATTCACGGTAAGCAGGCAAAAAAGTTTTCATAACGTTGTCATTAATAAGCAACGTCTCTCCACCACCGTAAACTCTGCATGGAGGTGGATTAGCTAAAAATATATGGACACCGGGATACATTTTATAAAGCTCATTAACAAGTAATTCATCAATATTTTTAACAGTTTGTTCGGCACTAATCTGTTTGGTATTATCGTTTCTGCCTATCATAAGTAAAACAATATCAGCATCACATTCAGTCATATCTTTAAGAAATGATGAAAGAGTTTCAACAGTAGCTCCACCAAATCCTGAATGATACCAATTTCCGTCTCTAATAGAATCGTAAGACCAATTGTGACAGCCAACAAAAACAGAATTATGGCCACCGTCTTTAAGCATTGTCGATAAAAACGCTCTATAGGCACTTGTCTTATGCTGACCTCCTTGGGTTAAGGAATCACCTAGGGGCATAATTTTAACCTTGGTTTGCTGAACAAACTGATAACTGGATAATCTGCTTGTAGTTGAATTTACGCTGTTTTCAGATGAATCTAAAGCAGATGATATATCTGTTTTTGAGCTTTCAGTAATATTATCACCACAGCTGACAAAACTTAACAATAAAACAACAGTGACGATAAATACAATTAATTTTTTACTACTCATATATACATATCCTCCAAAACAAGACAGATAATCGTTTTACGGTATTTATGTTAATTATTCGGCAGCTTTAGAATCTGCTATTTCGGTGATTTTATCTGTAATGCAGTCATACCAACGTTTTGCAATCTTTTCATATCCCGACGGCTGTGGATGAACAAAATCTTCAATAGTAAAATCTTCCCAAACAAGGCCGATTACTGAAGCACTCATATCTACAAAATCTATATTTGCGCCGGATTTTTTCTTTTCAACAACATACTCATTTATTTTTGGCGCATAATCAGTGTCTGATTTAATATTTAAACTTTCAGCTTCTCTATCACGAATTGCGGGAACAGAAGCGAGAAAAATATGAACATCAGGAAACATTTTATAAATCTTCTGAACAAGATATGTATCTATAAAGGTAACTAAGTTGTCAGGGTTGGTGCCTTCGGTCATATCATTGCGGCCAATCATAAGTAAAACGATGTCAGGATCACAATCAGCCATAGATGATAATTTATCAGATAAAGTGTAGGTTTCAATACCACCATACCCGGAGTGCATAACATCGCCATTCTTTATAGCAGACGAACCGGAGTTGCGAACACCAACAAACTTAGTGTTGTAGCCACCTTCATTCAGCATTTCGGAAAGAAAACTGCGATAAGAACTGTTGGATTTTATAAGATTGGGATTATCGCCTGTTTTATAGTCACCACCGGCAGTAAGAGAATCACCCAAAGGCAAAATTTTAACCAATGGCTTTTTCGCTTCTTTACTGGAGGTTTCGTCCGAATTTGCAGAAGAATTATCATTGCTGTTAGAATTTATCTCTGAAGATGCAGACGACTGTGACGAAGTTTTTGATGTTGCACCGCTGTCATTTCCACATGCAACAAAAGTAAGCAAAACGATTATAGAAATTGATAATGCTAAAATTTTTCTAATGTTCATATATAGTTCCTCCAAATGCATAAGACCGCGCATATACTGCGCGGTCTTAATAAATAATTATGCTGCAGCTTTAGAATCTGCTATTTCGGTGATTTTATCTGTAATGCAGTCATACCAACGCTTTGCTATCTTTTTGTAACCCTCGGGTTGAGGATGAACAAAATCTTCAGCAGTAAAATCTTCCCAGGTAAGATTGGTATAAGCAACACTCATATCAACAAAATCCATCTTTTTACCGGCTGCTTTTTGGCCTTCAACGTACTCTTTTATTTTAGGAGCATACTTGGTGTCAGAATCAAGTTTTAGTTCTTCCGCTGACATATTGCGAATTACAGGAACAGAAGCAACGAAAATATGTACGTCGGGGAACATTTTGTAAAGCTCTTGAACAAGATGCTTATTGATATAATCTACCAAATTGGTAGGATTGGTGCCTTCGGTAATATCGTTGCGGCCAATCATGAGCAAAATGATGTCAGGATCACATTCAGCCATAGAGGGCAATTCTTTAGCTAAGGTGTAAGTTTTAGCTCCGCCAAATCCGGAGTGCATAACATTGCCGTCGGTGATGAAATCACTTGACCAATTATGGCAACCAACAAACTTAGTGCTATAACCGCCCTCAGTTAACATTTCAGACAAAAAACCACGATAAGCACTGGTTTTGTGCTGTCCGCCCTGAGTTAAAGAGTCGCCAATGGGCATGATTTTTACTACCGGTTTTGAAACATCAGTTTTGCTTGTTGTTTCAGAAACAACGTCTGATGAAGGATCTGCAACCGATGAAGGTTTTTTAGAAGAGGTTGAAGAAGGAGATGATGGCTTCGAAGATGTTGAAGAAGACGATACATCACCGCATGAAGCGCACAAACACATCAATGAAGCACATAAAACCAGTGCTAAAATAACCTTAATAAACTTCATGTTGTCTCACCTTTGATTATTTTAATTCGTCAAGTCTGCTCTTGATAGCGTTATACCAAGCATTGGCAAGCTTTTGATTGCCGGAATCGGTCGGATGAATATTATCATCTGAGCGAAGATCATCACCAACAAAATTAAGGGTTTTGTTGGTCATATCAACATAGCGCATATCAAATCCGTTCTCTTGCTTGTCAGCAGCAAGCTGCTTAAGGAAAGGAATCTCCCAATCAACAATACGAGTATTAACTTCAGAAATGTTTCCTGCTGCATCACGTTTTGGAATGGGATTTGCGCAGTAAAGAGTTACATCAGGATAACGACGGAAAATCAGAGCAACAAGCTCTCTGTACTTTTCTTCGATCTGACTGTTAAGACTACCGGCAAGATCGTTGGTAGTGATCATAAGCATAATAATATCGGGCTCAAGATCTTTTGCAAGCCAGGTGTCTTTATTTGATAAAACAGTTCCTAATGTTGCACCACCCTGAGCTGAGTGATGTGAATACTCTTCAGGGAAGTTGTATCTGTCAAGACGATCTGCAGGAGTGTTGTTGGAGCCAACAAACATAAAGTTATACTCTTCTTCTAAAAGAATATCACATAAATAATTGCGATATCCACATGTATCAGGATATCCTGCAGTGAGCGAATCACCCAGAGGCATAATTCTAATTTGCTTACCGCTTGACCCTGAAGATATAGAATCACCGCCTGCAACGGGGGTATTATTGTTGTTAGATTCGACATCCGCCGAGTTTGAACAACCTGCTATAGCAAAAATCATTATGATGCTGAGAAGCAATGCCAATATCTTTTTCATAACGTTCTCTCCATTCTGATAGTTATTTGCAGAATCTTATATAATATTACTATACAATATAAAAAATTGCAATATCAATTATAAAAAATTTAGACGATTTAACTATTTTTTCAATTTTTTCACCATATCTAAATCAGGTTTAACATAAACGGTGTTATATTTATCATAAATCACCATACCGGGAGGTGCTCCATTTGGTTTTTTAACATTACGAACAGGACAGTAATCAACAGGCACAGAGGAAGAATCACGAGCATCAGAATGATATGCACAAATTACAGCCGCTTCATTAAGTGTAATCTCATCAAGTTCTTCACCATTTAAAACGATTACCGCGTGTGAACCGTGGATACCTTTTGTATGCAACCAAACATCGTGTTTATTTACGCTCTTGGTCAAAGCATCGTTTTGGCGGTTATTTCGGCCAACCAGAATCTCTTTGCCGCTTGACGATAAAAATCTTAGCGGCGGAAGAGATTTAACACTTTTTGTTTTTGCTTTACCTATACTGCGAATATATCCCTGGCTTTCAAGCTCACCTTTTATCTCTGCAAGTTCTTGCGAAGTCTGGGCTCTGTTAAGCTCTTCTGCAACACTATATAAATATGTTAGTTCTCTTTCGCCTTTTTCTATCAACTCAGTTAACACTTCACGAGCTACGTTAGCTTTCCGATACTCTTTAAAATATCGCTGAGCATTCTGAGAAGCAGACAACTCCGGCTTAAGAGGAATTCTAGCCAAAGCCAAATCAGCATCATAATAATTAGGTAAATCAACAAATGCAGCACCGGGACTAATCAAATGCATATTCGCTTTAATAAGCTCTCCAAACACTCGAAGCTTCTCCATATCCGCTCCGCGTTTCAATTCACTTTTCTGTTTTTCAATACGTCGGGAGGTTCTCTCAATCAACAACGAAACTAGCTTTCTAATCTCTTGAGATCGATGTTTAATATCGCTTTCTTTTTGCTTTGAAGAATAATATTCATCAAGCAGTTTGCTGAACGAGTCAAAACAAATGCACTCAACACTTTTCCCATATTGTTCAATAGGAATATATGTATAATCAAAGTGCTGACCATCCTTTTTCAAAAGCACAGGATGTCCGTTGTTTACAGATTTCCTTAATAAATCAATTGCATAAGAAATACCGTTCTTTTCAGAAAGATACTGCAATTCTCTGCTTATAAGCGGAGAAACACCGTCAAGCACATCAATAAAGCTTTTTTCGCGGTCTGTTGATAAAGTGTTGTACACAATTTCATTATCTGTTTCATTAATTGAAAGTTTATTTTGAGAATCGGGGAATTCATATGCTGCACCGGGCAAAATCGTTCTACCCTCAGATTGTATATCACTTCTGCGAACTGCATCAATTATTTTGTTATCACGAGTAAAAATAATGTTTGACTGTCGTCCAAAAAACTCAACAACAACTGACAGTTCCACCAAATCGCCCAATTCATTAAATCCGCTGAACTTTAATGTTACCACTCTATCTAAGCCGTGCTGATAAACGCCTTCAAGTCTGGCATTTAAGAAGTGCTTTCGCACCAGCATACACAGCATAGGCGGTGTAGGAGGATTATCAAAACTGTAATCTGTAAAATGCATACGAGGACCCACACCGCTTACAGAAATAAGCAGTTTTTTATTAAAACCTCGATTGCCTAAAAGCAGAACTATATCATCTTTTGAAGGTTGATATACTTTTTCTATTCTGGAACCAACGGCAGAAGATAATTCATTCAAAATATTTGAAATAAATATTCCGTCAAATGGCATAAAGCACCATCCTAAATATAATCGGCAGGATCTTTCTCATCAATAATTTCAACCTTTATATTTAAAGATGATATTACCGATGCTAATGTTGATTTAACAACCTGCTCAGTAGAAAAATGACCGCATTCAAATAAAGCGATTCCCAACTTTCGGGCCAAAAGACGCTCGTGATGCTTGCATTCGCCGGTAACATATGCATCTGCGCCTGCTTTAAATGCCGCTTCAATAAAATCTCCTCCGGCACCGCCGCAAACAGCAACACTGCAAATGCATCCATCCTTTGAAACATATTTAACTGCGCCGCAGTTTAATTCATTTTTCAAATAAGCCGCAAAAGAAGCAGCAGAAACAGCGTTTAGCTTGCCAATTCTGGCCATAGGCACTTCCCCGCTTCCGTTCAAAGCAGAAATGTTTTTCAATCCAATAGCTTTTGCAAGGCAATCACTCACGCCATCCTTTACAGCATCGAGGTTGGTATGGGCACAAATTACAGCTACGTCCAATTTTACAGCTTTAAATACTGCGTCATCTTCACAAATATTCTTTAAAGGAGAAAAAATAATGGGATGGTGTGTAACAAGCAGGCGGCATCCTTTTTCAGAAGCCGCAGTCACAGTTTCAACTGTTGCATCAAGAGCAACTGCTGCTTTCTCAACAGTAGCATCTCCACTGCCTACGAGCAATCCGCTGTTATCAAAATCAAGTTGCATATTAAAAGGTGCAAATTCATCAATAGCACTATACACATCAGAGACCTTAATCATTCTTTACACTCCATTCTGTCCAGAATTTTTTGTGCGATTTCAAGCAAGCTTTTGCGTTCACTATATTTATCGCTGTTAAGCAGCATATCTGCGTGCTTTACAATTCGCTTATAGTTTTTAGTTAAATATTCCAATCCAAATTCATCATTCGCAGTAATTCCGCCAACATATAAGTAATCTTCCGCAGGTTCAAACGGTTCACCGTCATAATACACCGAAAAAATTATATATAGTCTTCCGCCATCTTTAACTAACTTTTCAGTATGTATTTTAAAGCCATTGCGTGCTAGATAAAGCCGCAAATCATCAACTGCCGACATAGGTTGCAGTACCAAATGCTTATCTTTTGATTTAAGCCAGTCTGCGTCATCAATAATACGGGCAATTAACTCACCGCCCATACCGCAAATCACAATATCGTCAACCTCAGAAGAGTCAACCTTTTCAAGTCCATTGCTCAACCTTAACTCAATTTTATCGGTTAAGCACATCTCTCTAACTGTGCATTCAGCGTTTTCGAGAGGTCCAACACCAATATCACAAGCTATAGCAGAAACTACCCGCCCGCTTATCACAAGATAAGCAGGCAGGTAGGCGTGGTCTGTTCCAATATCTGCTACCCTGACTCCGTCACGAACAAATTCGGCGGCCATTCTTAATCTCAATCCGGGATTAATCATTATTTGTTAGCCAAAAAGTTATTAATCTTATTAACCATTTCGTCGACATCTACCCCGTGAACTGCACAAGCAGCTTCAAGGGATTCACCACGAGCAGAGGGACAACCGAGGCAGTGCATTCCCATCTCAAAGAAGAAAGGAGCAGTCTCAATATCCATATCAAGAATGTCACCAATAATCATATCTTTAGTAATTTTCATAATAACATCTCCTTAATATTAATCAGCATCAGGTGTTGCTTGCATAAGAGCTTCAAATTGTTCGGAATCCATTTTTTCATTATTAAACAAGAACTTTGCAACTTCATGAAGCTTGTGAATATTTTTACGCAAAATATCCAAAGCAAGCTCGTGTTGTGATTTAACAATGTAATCTGTTTCCTCATCGATTAGTGCAGCTATTTTGTCAGAATAATTAGGCGTTGAGCTGAAATCTCTTCCCAAGAAAACTTCACCATTGTCTTTTCCAAAAACAATCGGGCCAAGCTTATCGCTCATACCGTATCTGGTAATCATTGTGCGCGCAATATTAGTGGCACGTTCAATATCATTGGAAGCGCCTGTACAAATATCATCCTGCGTAAGCTCTTCGGCAGCACGTCCGCCAAGCAAAGAGCAAATATCCTCAAGCAATTGCTTTTTAGAGGTGTGGCCTTTATCCTCAGTAGGCAGATACATAGTATAACCTGCAGCCATACCTCTGGGGATAATAGATATTTGATGAACCGGGTCCTGAGTCGGCAAGAAATAGGAAACAATAGCGTGGCCGGCTTCGTGGTAAGAGGTAATCATCTTGTCTTTATCAGATAAAACATGACTCTTCTTTTCAGCACCCATAACAACTTTAATGGTCGCTTCCTCAATATTCTCTTCGGTAATTGCCTTATAACCCTTTCTGACAGCCAGAAGAGCGGCCTCGTTAAGCAAGTTCTCAAGATCTGCACCGGTAAAGCCGGCAGATGAGCGAGCTATAGTTTTAAGAGAAACATCAGGAGCAAGGGGCTTACCTCTGGCGTGCACCTTAAGGATCTCTTCTCTTCCCTTTACATCAGGGTAATTAACGGTTACCTGTCGGTCAAAACGGCCGGGGCGAAGGAGTGCCTTATCCAAAATATCGGGACGGTTGGTAGCTGCAATGATAATAACACCTTCATTAGCACCGAAGCCATCCATCTCAACAAGCAACTGGTTGAGCGTTTGCTCACGTTCATCATGGCCACCGCCAAGACCTGCTCCTCTTTGTCTTCCCACAGCATCAATTTCATCGATAAATATAATTGCAGGAGATTGCTTTTTGGCCTGTTCAAAAAGGTCACGAACACGGGAAGCGCCAACACCTACAAACATTTCAACAAAATCAGAGCCGGATATTGAAAAGAAAGGAACACCTGCTTCACCGGCTACAGCGCGAGCAAGCAAGGTTTTTCCCGTTCCGGGAGGGCCAACAAGCAGCACACCCTTAGGAATTCTTGCGCCCATATCATTGAACTTTTTAGGAGCTTTAAGGAATTCAACAATCTCTTCAAGTTCTGCTTTTTCTTCATCGGCACCGGCAACATCTGCGAAAGTAGTTTTACGCTTATCACTTTCGGGCTTTTTGGCTTTGATTTTACCAAAGGACATTGTTTTGTCATCGCCCATCATCTTGCCCATTCTGCGCGACATAAATATCCAGAACAACGCAAAAACAACTATTAAAATAACCATAGGAATCAAATCGGTCAACCAAGATGTCTCGGCACCTTTTTCGATATCATAGGTTATTGGATTCTTTTTATTTTTAGGGTCTTTATTAAACTCACGGACCTGCTCATTTACATCTTCAAGAAAGAGAGAAACCGATGCAAGAGTAATTTTATATTCCTTACCGGCTTCCTTTTTTCCGTCATCCTTGCGAAGAACATAAGTAAGCTCACCGGTACCGGCATTGACGGAGAATTCTTTTATATTTCCCTCATCAAAATAAGTAAGAACCTGAGAATACTTTTCTTTTTCAACCTCATAGTAATTGTTTATCATTATACCAACAGAGACAATCGCAACAATAGGGATAATAATAAACAAAAGAACATTACGAAAACTTTTACTCAATTTATTTTCCTCCAATTAATCATCTGAAGCATAAACAAACGGGTGTGGTGTACCAAGATATGGTAAATTTCGGTACTTCTCGTCAAAATCAAGGCCGTAACCGACAACGAACTGATCCTCAACAACGGCACCAACGTAATCGGCCTTTATGTCAGCAGTACGTCTGGACGGCTTGTCTAGAAATGTACAAATTTTTATGCTTTTCGCACCGCGTTGAGCCAGCAAATCTCTAACAAAATAAAGAGTGTTACCTGAATCAAGAATATCTTCAACAAGCAAAACATCAAAACCGCGCAAATCAATATCCAAATCTTTAACAATTTTAACATTGCCGCTTGTTTTTATGCCAGCACCATATGAAGAAACACACATAAAATCAATCCTGCAAGTTGTATCAATTGCACGCATAAGGTCACTCATAAACACAATTGAGCCCTTAAGGATGCTGATCATGAGTAGATTCTTATCTTTATAATCCTCGGTAATCTGCTTGCCTAAGCGAGCTACAATATCTGAAATTTCAGATTCTGATAACAAAACTTCTTTTATATCTTTCTCAAGCATTATTCTCCCCCTCAAAGGTAATAATTATAACTTTATTAGTGTTTGAATCAGGAACAACTCTCTGTGCAACTCCAACATTTGGAATATAAACCGCGCCATCATCATCTGATATGATCGGATAGACATCTCGATGAGCGTCAGGCACCTTAATTTCGTTTAATATTCTTCTCACCTGTTTGGTTGGACGGTTATTAATCTTAACAGTTTCGCCTTTTAGTCTGGTTCTGATTACAAGTCTGTTAGAAATTTTATCATAATCTATAGCGTTATGTGTCAACAAACTATTAACAAAATTTGTTTTAGTCTCAATTCTTAAAAAGTAGCCGTTAAATTCAATCATTCCATCAACTACATCAATTTGTACATCACACTTAGCTTTGGATTTGTAAAACCTAAGAGCTTTTGAACAAGACACATACCATCCGTTAAACAGCTGTAATCTTCCGCCGTTAAAAAGAATATCCAAAACCGCTTTAGTTTGCTTGCTGTCCAGTGCTCTGCCGGTCGCTATCTTAGCCGCAATTCTCACAGCACGCTCGCAAACAGGACGCTCAAGGGCAATCAACCCCTCACGGCAGTAGCCATCTTCTCTCTTACATTCATTGAGCGCAATATTTGCCATTCGGTCAAGCATGGCATCCAGGCAAGACATTTGGGTAGACATTTCAGCGACAGCGCGTTCAAACGAAGGATTAATCTGCTTTAGAGAAGGCACGACATTGTGTCTGATATAGTTCCTCGTATAGTCATCGGTAAGATTTGAGCTGTCAACAACAAACTCTACACCATTATCGAGGCAGTACTTTTCTATTTCATCCCTTGTGCAATAAATCAGAGGCCTGATATATTTATCTCTAACCTCAGGAATACCGCTTAAGCCCTTAACGCCAGTACCTCTTGTTAAATTAAAGAGAACCGTTTCGGCATTATCAGACGCTGTATGAGCAGTTGCTACATACCATCCTTCATTTATATATTTATCAAAAATCTCATAGCGAAGTCTGCGGGCACAAAGTTCTGTGCTTTCACCCGTAGCTTTGCTTTGCTTTATAACATCAACGCGATATGTAAACAGCTGAACACCATATTTTTTGCAAACATCAACGGCAAACTGTTCATCTGCATCAGATTCAGCACCGCGCAATGAATGATTAATATGAATAGCGCACAAATTATAATTTTCTTTTACAGCAAATGTTCTAATTATATGCAAAAGAGCAGAAGAGTCACACCCACCCGAAAACGCAACGGCAATATTGCTGCCATTTTTAACACCTGCGTCTTCAAGCACGTTTTTTGCTTTAATCATCATCTTTTTGCACCGATGTGAAACGGGTGAACTGACCGTCCCAATACAAATCAATATCACCGACCTCACCGTGTCTGTTTTTAGCTACGATACAGGTTGCTTTATGCTCATCTGCAGGTTGCTCAGGATTATTGTTGCGATAATAATTCTCTCTGTGAAGGAAAAGAACAATATCAGCATCCTGCTCGATTGAACCTGAATCACGCAAGCTGGTAAGTGATGGCTTGTTAGACTCTTTTTCAGCAGCATTGGGTCGGCGCAGCTGTGAACATACGATAACAGGAATATTAAGTTCTTTAGCCATAAGCTTAAGGTTTCTTGTTATCTCGGTAATAACCTGAACTCGATTTTCAGTGTGCTTATCAGATGAATCCATAAGACCCAAATAGTCAACTATAATTAAATCTGCAGTGCCAAGTCGGCGTACCTTTGCTTTCATCTGTGCAACGGTAATACCGGGAGTTTCGTCAACATAAATGTTGCAACCCGCCAAAACATCTGCCGCTTGTGCAAGTCTTGTCCACTCATTTCCTGCAATCTTACCGGTGCGTAGTTTTTCACTTTTAATGCACGCCTCTGCCGAAAGTAAGCGCTGTGCGAGCTGATCGCGACTCATTTCCAAAGAGAAAAAGCAAACTGTTCGGCGTTCTTTTACAGCAACGTTGCGTGCAATATTTAACGCAAAGCTAGTCTTACCCATACCCGGTCGAGCGCCAAGAATTATAAGATCAGACCTGTTTAGTCCTGTAATCATTTCGTCGAGGCGAGTTATTCCGGTGGGAATGCCTATGAAATTATCTCTCTTTTCAGGATCATTAAGAGCATCAATTCTTGCTATTGTTTCACCGCTGATAACATCACGAATATGCTTAAGGCCTTCTACCTCTTTACCCTGTCGTATATTATAGATTCGACGCTCAGCGCCCTCAATAAGAGTGGCGACATCACTTGCGCCTTCTTCAACTTCTGCAACAATCTGTCGACCTGCATCAAGCAACGAACGAGCAAAATACTTGTCACGAACAATAAGCGCATAAGATTCAACATTGGCAGCGCTAGATACAGACTGAGCAAGACTCATCAAATAGCTTTTTCCGCCTGCATCATCATATACACCGTCTTGTTTCAAAAACTCGAGTATTGTTATCGGGTCTATGGTTTGACCTTTTGTACTCATAGAAAGCATTGCAGAGAAAATAGCTTTATGCTGTGGCATATAAAAATGCTCAGGCAAAAGTATAGCATTAACCACATCCATAGAGCTTGGGGATATTAAGACGCAACCCAGCACAGATTGTTCAGCTTCTGCACTAAAAGGCACCTGCCCGCTTGAAAATGCATCAAAATGTAAATTATCTGCCATTTTAACTCTCCTTAACTAAACAAAGCTGAATTGTATTATTCTTGAGGAGTTACATTAAGTGTAAAGGTTGCAATTATACCGGAGTATAATCTTGCTTCTACAGAATAATCACCAACAGCTTTAACATCCTTCATATTGAGCTTTCTTCTGTCAATATCAACCTTAAACTGTGTTTTAAGTGCATCAGCAACCTCTTTTGAGGTAATTGAACCAAAAAGCTTTCCGCTGGCGCCGGCTTTTACACACAATGAAACAGTTTTGCCGTTAATAGTATCAGCAACTGTCTGTGCAGCAGCCTTTTCTTGAGCGATGTGGTGCGCCTTGGATTCTTCTCTTGATTTAAGCTCGGTCAAAGCTTGAGCGTCAGCATTCACAGCCAAGCCGCGAGGCAACAAAAAGTTGCGTGCATATCCGTCAGAAACGTTAACCATTTCACCTTTCTTACCTTGACCTTTAACATCAGCTGTTAAAATAACCTTCATATATTTTCAATCCCTTCTTATGAGTTCTGATTTTCATATAAATCTATTGCATCTTTTAACTTGACAACAGCATCATCGACAGTTATTCCGTCAAGCTGACAGGCCGCCATTGTTAAATGTCCGCCACCGCCAAGCGTTTCCATAATCAGTTGAACATTCACCCTGCCAAGTGAGCGTGCAGATATATTAACGGTATTGCCTGTAACAAACATTACAAAGGATGCATCAACATTTTCAATACCAAGCATCTCATCGGCTGCCTGGGCACAAGCAAGACGAACTATATTGCTTTCTTCAGTTGTGTAAGAAATTGCACACCGACCGTATACCGATGAGGTTGAAACCACCATTGCACGAAGCTTATAAACATCAATAGTGTTTTGAAAAAATCCTTTTACAGTAACGGTGTTTGCACCGCAATTACGCAAGAAGGCAGATGCTTCAAACGTTCTGACGCCTGTGTTAAGCACAAAATTTCTAGTATCAAGCATAATGCCTGAAAGCAGAGCTTCAGACTCAGTCTTGCCTATTTTGACCGCCATATATTGCAGCAATTCGCTAACCATTTCACACGCTGAAGAAGCATATGGTTCATGATAGAATATTACAGCGTTATCAATATAATCAACATTTTTTCTGTGATGATCGATAACTACAACGGTAGGCACTTTATTGTAAAGCTCCGGCGACTCAACAAAGGTAGGCCTGTGGGTGTCGGTTATAATAAGCAGGGTGTTTTTATCAACCAGCTCTAACGCCTTTTGAGGGGTAATAATCATATCATCATATGAACTGTTGACAGATACGTAAGACGCAAGCTGATTACACATACATTTGTCAAGTTGTACAACAATGTTGGCAGTCTTACCTGCGGCCTTAACAGCGCAATACATACCATAACAAGAGCCAAAGCTGTCAAGATCAGCAAAACGGTGACCCATTATCAAAACATTATCCGAATTAGCTATAAGCTCAGACAAAGCAGAGGCAACCATTCTGGTGCGAACCTTTGAACGTTTGGTAACGGTTGATGCAGTGCCACCAAAAAACTCAAAGTCCTTCTTACCTCTGACTGCTGCTTGGTCTCCACCACGACCGAGGGCCATATCCAGCGCCTGACGGGCAAATTCTTCACAGCCGGAAAAGTTTTCGGCGCCAAGTCCAACGCCTATTGAAAGTGTTGCCTTTCCTTTATCACCAAAATCTATTGATCGAACCTTGTTGAGAATATCAAAGCGAGTATCGGTCATATAGGAATATCCGCTTTCATCTGTAACAAGCAAATATCTGTCATTGTTAATTTTTCTGCAAACAGCGCCTATTTCACTTGCCCAGTTTTCTATTCTCTTTTCAATAGAACTGCTTATTTGAGCGCCCTCACTGTCTCTTGTGCCGCGCATAAGCTCATCAATATTATCAACGGTAATATATGCAGCAACCGGTCTGCCGTTTTCATACTTGTTGCGATATAAAACCGCGTCAGTTCTGTCAATAAAATAGCAAACCGTAATATCATTTTCTGCTTTGCAAGCAAAAAAACGGTAAGATTTTCCGTCATAATCTATATTTGCACCGTCACCGTAAGCGTGTTCAATCAAATCGGGCATAACAATAAAGTCAGGCGACAGTCCAACACAATCTTTTCCATTAATTATCTGTTTTCTAAAGGCCTGATTGTACCAAAAAATCGAGCCATCTTTAACAGACATAACAGGAATATCCAAACGCAGCAACGAGGCCGAGCCGGGTGACATTTGATTTACAATTGATTTTAAAAACAAAGCACAGCGCTTATGCTTAATTAAATCGTACACTATCGAGGCAACAGCGGCTGCAAATAAAACAGCAAGTTGAACTATGCACAGCTTAATATGGCCAAGAAAGCCAACAGCAATTGCCTGCACAGCTATTATCGCAAGAAATATGTAGGGCAAAATGCCCAGATAATTCTTTTTAAATTTCAAAGGTTCTCACCTCAATTAAATTTCCATAATAATAGGCAGTATCATAGGAGTACGCCTGGTCTTTTCAAACAAATATCTTGACAAATCATCTCTGATTTTCGTCTTAATATATGTCCAATCTCTTCTGGAACAATCATAAAGAATATGACAAACATAGCTGCGAATATCATCAAGTAAAGACTCAGATTCACGAACATAAACAAATCCGCGAGAAACAATTTCGGGGCCAGATACAACATCGCCGGAAACTTTATCAATAGTCATTACAACTGCAATAAGTCCATCCTCTGCCAAATGCTTTCGATCACGCAAAACTATACTGCCTACATCTCCAACGCCGAGACCATCAACAAGCAACTTTCCTGCCTGCACAGAAGATACGGTTTTCATTGAATTGGGTGTAAATTCAACAACAGAACCCAACTGGCCTATCATAATGTTTTTGCTGTCAATACCCATACTCTGAGCCAGTTTAGCGTTGCTGTAAAGATGTCGATATTCACCGTGCAAAGGCATAAAAAATTTCGGTTTGGTAAGTCCCATAATAAGTTTAAGTTCCTCTGCACAAGCGTGGCCTGAAACGTGAACATCATACATTTTTTCAAAAACAACCTCAGCACCCAGTTTAAGCAACTCGTTAATAACTCGAGAAACAAATTTTTCGTTACCGGGGATGGGGTTAGCAGAAATGATAATCACATCATTATAGCCAACAGATACTTTTCTATGATCGGAAAAAGCCATTCTGTAAAGAGCGGACATTGGTTCACCCTGTGAACCTGTAGTTATAATAACCGTCTTGCCGGCATCAAGTTTCTTTATAGCATCAATATTAACAAGTATTCCGTCGGGAACATTCAAATATCCAAGTTCAGCAGCAACGGTAACAGTGTTTTCCATACTTCTGCCGGAAACAGCAACCTTACGTCCGTATTTAGAAGCTTCATCTATTACCTGCTGAATTCTGTGGATATTTGATGAGAATGTGGCAACTATTATACGCTTATCTACCGATCTTGCAAAAATACTGGAGAAGGTACCGCCAACTACCCTTTCGGTTTGTGTATAACCCGGGCGCTCTGCATTTGTTGAATCCATAAACAGCGCCGTAACGCCTTCGTCACCCAATTCGCCAAAACGAGCTAGGTCTATAACATCACCGTCAATAGGTGTCATATCAACCTTAAAATCACCTGTATGGACAAAAAGGCCTGCGGGGCAACGGATAGCCATACCAACTGCATCGGGGATAGAATGATTAACATGAATAAACTCAATATTAAAGCAACCTGCTTTTATTCGGTCACCGGGCGAACGAACATTAAGCATACTATCAGAAATGCCGTGTTCTTTAAGCTTGCCGGCAATAAGTCCAACGGTAAGCTTGGTACCATATACAGGAATAGATAATTCTTTAAGCAAATAAGGTATACCGCCAATATGGTCTTCGTGGCCGTGAGTAACAAAAAGGCCCTTGATTTTATCGGCATTTTTTACAAGATAGGTAAAGTCGGGAATAACCAAATCAATACCGGGCATATCTTCATCAGGAAAAGACATACCGCAATCAATAAGAATAATATCCTCACCGCACTCAAAAACAGTAAGATTTTTACCTATCTCTTCCAAACCGCCTAAAGGTATAACCTTGAGCGGCATATTGGGTACATAATAATTATTTGAAGCTTTAGTTGTGTTGCGTTTTGCAGTTTTAGTGGATTTATAATTCTTTTTCGACCTGCCTGTAGCAATATCTTTTCCTTCGGTCTTTTTAACTGCTTTCTTTGAAGGATTGCTTTTATCAGATTTTTTTGAATATGATTTACTATTTTTTTTACTTAATGTTTTAGGTTTATTTTCAGCCATAAAATACTCTCTTTCATCGAATTAAATAATATAAGTACAAAAATATAAATAAATTTTACACTGTTTTGATATGTATTGTTTTACGATTATATAATACACCTAGTTTAATCATTTAATTATACATCATTTCAATATATTTTGTCAAGAACAGCAGACATCTTTATAATAATTATAATGCAAACTATAGCCCTTTAAACGGATATTATATAAAAATATACAGATAATCATTTTGGAGGTGAAAATCATGGATAATTACCCGCCAAAAAAATCGAAGCATCCTACTCAGGCAGCGCTTAATATCATTGATTCAGAGCCAAGCAAAAGTGATCCCCTGGGTATGTACACAGGAATTCCTGAGGATGGTGAAGAGCCGATTCAGGATGCTGACGATTTATAATCCAATTATTTATTGAAATTATATGTAATCTGTGGTAAAATTATCTAAATTTAATGCAAAGGTTGTTAAAAAATGGTTTCAGTTGTTTATAGTGCAGGACTTTTCGGTATGGAGGCCTTTAATGTAGAGGTCGAATCAGACCTGTCACAAGGTCTTCCCTCCTTCGATATTGTAGGTTTACCCGACACTGCAGTAAAAGAGTCAAGAGACAGAGTCAGAGCCGCCATAAAAAATTGCGGTTTTGACTTCCCGGTAAGCAGAATAACCTTAAACCTTGCACCTGCAGACCTAAGAAAAGAAGGCCCCGTATACGATTTACCAATACTGATATCCATCCTTTGCGCATCAGGCCAAATAAACACTAACCTTGAAGGAAGTATGTTTGCCGGCGAATTATCGCTCACAGGCGATTTGCGTCCCATAAACGGATGCCTTGCAATGGTTATTCACGCCAGGCAGAAGGGCTTTTCAAAGTTTTATGTTCCATCAAGCAATGCAGCAGAGGCCTCTGTTGTTGACGGCATTGATGTAATTCCTGTAACAAATGTAAAAGAGCTTGTTGCACATCTTACAGGCGAAAAAATAATTGCCCCTGCAAAAGCTTCTCAATTTTCTTACAGTGAACCAACCAATTATCCCGACTTCAGCGATGTTAAAGGTCAACAAATTCCAAAAAAAGCACTCGAAATTGCAGCTGCTGGTGGTCATAACGTGTTGCTTATAGGCCCTCCGGGTTCAGGAAAAAGTATGCTCGCCAAGCGCTTACCTTCCATTTTGCCGGAGATGACCTTTGATGAACAAATTGAAACAACAAAGATACACTCAATAGCCGGCATATTAACAGAAGGACAACCTTTGATTACAACCAGGCCTTTCCGTTCACCACACCATACAATTTCACCTGCAGGTATGTCCGGCGGCGGATCAATACCCCGTCCCGGAGAAATCTCACTAGCCCACAACGGTGTGTTGTTTTTGGACGAATTACCCGAGTTTCAGCGGCACACACTTGAAACATTGCGTCAACCCTTAGAAGACGGTGTTGTGAATATTACACGCGTTGCCGGCTCATTATCATACTCGTGTTCGATAATGCTGGTGGCAGCAATGAACCCTTGCCCATGCGGATATTTTGGTCATCCGGGTAAAAAATGCACTTGTTCTCCAACAGCTGTATCTCGCTACCTTAACAGAGTGAGCGGCCCTATGCTAGACCGTTTGGATTTGCACATTGAGGTTCCGCCCGTAGATTTTGATGCTCTTTCAAAAGAAGACAAAACCGAAACGTCAGCACAGATAAGAGAAAGAATTAACGCTGCAAGGCGCATTCAGCAAATCAGGTATGAAGGAACAGGAATAACTTGTAACGCAAGACTCACCGCAAAAATGCTAAAGAAGTTCTGTCCTCTGTCAGACGGCGCAGAAACAGCGCTTAAAAATGCTTTTGAAAAGCTTAATATGTCAGCAAGAGCTTACGATCGCATATTAAAGGTTGCCAGAACTATCGCAGATATAGATGGTGCAGATATTATTGACACCAAGCACGTTTTGCAAGCTATTCAGCTTAGAAGTCTTGACAGAAAATATTGGGGAAACAATTAAAAAAATGACCTCTGTAGAAACAGAGGTCATTTTTTTACATAAAATCAATTAGCTTTTGTAATACCATAAACACAAGCGGTATTGTTACAACCGATAATGTATGAGAAATCAGAGCCATAGCAGTGGCGGTGGTTGTATCCTTACCATAAGCGCTGGGAATAACAATCGTGTTTAAGCCCAGAGGCATAGCGATTGAGCATACAGCACAAATAAATATCGTTTCGCTTATAGGAACAAGCATAGACAAACCAAAAAGCGCAAACATAAACACAGCAGGCAACGCAATCAATCTGATAAAAGTAATAATATACACACTTATATCAGAGAATATTTTTTTAAAGCTGATACCCGCAACAGTTATACCGGTAAGGAGCATTGCAACGGGCGACATACAGCTGCTGGCAGCATCAATTACAGAGGTAACGAATAGGGGCAACTTGATTTCCAACAAGCCGATGATCATACCAACTACCATACATATAAACATTGGGTTTGCAAATCCCTTTAATCGCTGCCTAATGGTCATTTTAGCACCGTTATCGAATGAAACAAGCAGCGACGGGACAGCCCAAATATATATAATTGTCCACAAAACAAGAGTAAATATTATATACTCCATAAATATTTCCGGAAATATGGACTGAACAATGGCATTACCCATAAAAGAAAAATTGGAAAATGCCAAACCATAGATATATATCTTTTGCTTATCGATATTCTTGGTGCACATTTTGGAGAAAGCAAATGCAAGCGGAATAATAATCAGCTCCAGCGCCAAGCTGAAAACCATTATCTTCCAAGTAGAATTTAAACGGCTGACCTTGAAATTGTTGATAAACGTGCCCATAACCAACGCGGGAATGAACACAGCATTTTCAAACTTACCCAATATGCCCGCAGCAGTTTTATCAACGACCTTAAAATGAGCCAGCAAAAATCCAATTAAAATAAAAAGGAACAGATACAGCATCTGATTAAGTGTAGGAGCAAAAATATCCATTACGCAACCTCTTAGAGCTATAATAGGCGCTGACAACAGCGCCCATTAAAGTTTAAATATTAATAATGTTAAATGCATCTAATACGGATGATACCAAAATCAAAACAATACAAATAGGTGCCATATATTTAATAACAAAATTAAACAATGTCTTGTTCTTAAATTTCGCAGAAAGTTCAACCTCTTCTGCAATTGCTTTTGGCTTAATAATATATCCAACCAATATGCAGGTAAGCAATGCAACAATGGGCATAATCACACTGTTACAAATAAAATCAAAGAATGTTAAGAAATCCATTCCGAGAATTGTAATGTGTGACCAAACGCCATTGCCCAACGAAGAAGGTATACCGAGCAAGACGCATATGCCTATTACAATCAAGCAGGTAATCTTTCTTCCCCAATGAAATTTATCACAGAAAATAGAAACAACAGTCTCCATCAAAGAAATTGACGAGGTCAGTGCGGCAAAGAAAACCATAAAGAAGAATAACGTGCCAATAAACTTTCCGCCCGGCATACTTTCAAAAATCTTCGGCAAAGTATCAAACATAAGTCCGGGACCTGCAGGAATCTTATCGCCATTTCCGCCAAAGAAAACATAAGCAGAAGGAACAATCATAAGTCCGGCAAGAAGAGCAATGCCTGTATCAAATATCTCTATCTGATGAACAGAAGATTCGATATTAACATCCTTTTTCATATAAGAACCATAGGTTATCATTATGCCCATAGCAATAGACATAGAATAAAACAACTGACCCATAGCACCAAGAACGGTGTTAACAGAAAATTTTGTAAAATCGGGATAGAAATAATAAGCGACGCCTTTCATCGCACCGGGTTGACATATTGAATAAATTGCAATAAACAATGTTAGAGCGATCAGAACCGGCATTATGAACTTGCTGATTTTTTCTATACCCTTGTCAACGCCAAGCAAAACAACCAATGCAGTAGCGCCCAAAAAGATAGCAAACCACAAAAAAGGTTCTGTCGCATTGGAAATAAAACCGCCGAAATATCCATCGGTTGCAGCTTCATTAACATTTCCTGAAGCAAAGGTATACATATACTTAGTTACCCATCCACCGATAACACAGTAATAAGGCAATATAATTATGGGAACAGCAGCTGCTAAAATACCCAAAAACGAAAAGCGCTTATTAAGCTTTCTATAAGCTCCAACAACACTTAAGCCCGTCTTTCGGCCAATAGCAATTTCTGCCAGCATAAGAGCAAAGCCAAAGGTAACTGCAAGTATTAAATAGACAAGCAAAAATATGCCACCGCCATATTTAGCTGCAAGATAAGGGAATCGCCAGATATTGCCCAGACCGACTGCAGAGCCTGCAGCCGCAAGAACAAATCCGATTTTTCCCGTAAAGCTGCTTCTTTTTTCGCTCATAGAGAAATCCTCCTCAGATTTAGATTTTGGTCTTATCGATAAAAAAGATAATATATTATTACATATTTAAAACTTTTTTACAAGTAAAAATACTGTTTTTAACAAAAAAATTGTCAGCTATTGATAAATTTAGTGTAACATGATAAAATCAATGCGATATGGAGGCGTTAATAT
>JAZRNV010000157.1:0-11964 GCA_045648425.1 Acutalibacteraceae bacterium
AAAAAACAAAACGCTTGACTCTGACGTAACGTAATACCTTATACTGTCAAATGAGAGGTGATTACTGTGAAAATGCAGATAAAAGAGTTTGCAAAACTTACAGGTGTCAGTGTGCGCACGCTGCACTATTATGATGAAATAGGACTCTTAAAACCCTCCTTTGTGGACGCACAAAACGGCTATAGGTTTTATGACGAAAATTCTCTTCTGCGTATGCAAGAGATACTGTTTTATCGCGAACTTGACTTCCCGCTTAAGAGCATTTTAGAGATATTGTCATCTCCCGATTATGACAAGAAAAAAGCACTCGCCGAGCAACGAAAACTCTTGGAGTTAAAAAAGGAACGAATAGAGAGAATTATCATTGCTTTGGACGGTGCCGCGAAAGGAAAGGTTACAATGGCAGCGTTTGATAACAGCGATTACGAAACTGCACGCAAGCAGTATGAAGTTGAGGCAAAAGAGCGATGGGGAGAAACCGATGCCTATAAAGAACACGCAGAAAAGACTGCAAAATACACTAAAGATAAATGGCAAGATGTAAACGATGGACTAATGGTCATCTTCGCTAAATTTGCCGAGTGTATAGAGAACGGACACACCGCAGACTCGGATGATGCTCAGGCACTAGTAAAAGAATTGCAAAACTATATTACCGAGAATTACTACACCTGCACTAAAGAAATCCTCGCAGGTCTCGGTCAAATGTATGTCGCCGATGAACGATTCAAAACCAACATCGATAAGAATGGTAACGGCACAGCCGAATTCGTTTCAAAAGCGATAGAAAGTAAACTAAACCTATAATATTAAAGCTCTCTGCCGCGGCAGAGAGCTTTTTCGTTATACGGGGGATGTTTATTATCCTTCTATTATTTTTTTCGAATATTTAAATGCCGATATAAGAGGGGCTGCAAGGGTGCCGCAGCAGAAGTTGCTGACAGCGTGTATGGCATCAAAGGTCAGGCCGGCAAGTATCCAAGCTATGGTTGCTTCAAAGCTAAGGCCAAAGGCCAGCGCCTGAAAGGGGGCGTACAATATGCCGAACATTAAACCGTGCAGGCCACACACCGTCATATATACAAAGGGGGCAACCTCTTTGGTCATATTTTTCGGCAGCAGCATGGCAAAGCCCCAAAGCACCGTCCAAATATAAAGATAGGGCACCCACCAAAGGGCGAAGCCGCTAAAAACACCCTCAAGCAACACGTAAAGATAAATGGGTATGAGGGCCTTCGCTCTGAAAACCACGGTCATTGATATGATGAGCACGCCCAAAAGATGAATGTTGGGTAAGCTCGACATAACCAATCTGAGCACAAACATAAGCGCGCCCATAATGCCAAAAAAGGCGGCATATTTTAAAAAGCTTTTCATTATAAATCCTTAAACTTAAATTATACCTGCAAATTGCGGAAGTTATAAAATTCGCCCTTTAGCGCCATCAGCTCATCATAGGTGCCAAACTCAACGCACTTGCCTTTTTTAAGCACGGCAATTTTGTCGGCATCCTTAACGGTAGAAAGACGGTGTGCAACAATAAGGGTGGTGCGACCCTTTGCCAGGTTGTTTATGGCCATTTGAATGTGCTTTTCAGACACGGTATCAAGGGCAGAGGTGGCCTCGTCGAGAATAATAATCTTGGGGTCGCGGATAAGGGCGCGGGCGATAGAAATGCGCTGGCGCTGACCTCCCGACAGCTTGCCGCCGTGCTCACCGATGGGGGTATCAAGCCCCAGGGGCATTGCATCAATAACATCCTTGAGGCAGGCCGCCTCAACAACCTTGTCGAGCTGCCTTTTGGTAACCTTGGGGGAGCCGTAGGTGATATTGTCTCTGATGGTGCCTGTAAACATAGAGCTTACCTGAGGCACAACCGCAAGGTGCTTGCGGTAGCTTGTAAGGTCTATTTTACACAAATCCTTGCCGTCTATGAGAACCCTGCCGCCGGTAGCACTGTAAAAGCCCGTTACAAGATTAAGAATTGTTGATTTACCTGCGCCCGATTCACCAACGATGGCTACCGTTTCACCTGCCTTGACGGTCAGGTTAAGGCCGTTCAAAACGGGGTGCTCGCTGTCATAACCGAAGCATACATCCTCAAAGACAAAATCGCCCTTGACGCTGTCAACCTTTTGCTTGCCTCTGTTATCCTCAATATCGTGGGCGCCCAAAATTTCGCCCACCGAGTTGATGGATTCACTGCCCTTGCTGATGATGGGCAGCATATTAACAAAGACGCTGATGTATGTAACAAGCAGACTGAAATAGCTTTGATAAAGGGCAACGTCACCGGCTGACAAAAGCCCGTTAAGTGCAAGAATGACGGTGTAAATAAGGCAGAGCAGTCTGAAGACGTTAGACACCGCCCAGCTTGAAGAGCCGAACAGAGCGTTGGTTCGGTCAAGACGCAACCCCTTGGCGGCAAGGCGGCTGACCTGATTGTTCATTCGTACGGTTTCGGTATCACCCAGGCCGTGGGCACGGGTGACGGGAATCATCTCGACCATATCGGCTACGCGAGAGGAGGTGACCTCCATCTCAATGCGAAATTCGCGGTTGTTGCTGACAATTTTTTTGCGGAAAAGGCGCACCAAAACGGTGGATGCAGGGCCGCCGAGAAGGAAAAAGATCATAACGAGCCAATCGGCCTTAGAGATAATAACGACAAAAACGGTGATGAGGTTGATGATTGCATCCATACCGTTGTCAAAAATCTGGCAGGAAAATTCAAAAATCGCTTCAACGTCGCGTATAATCTTTGACTGAATACGGCCCGACTGCATTTCTTTATTAAAGCGAATTGACAGCTGCTGCAGCTTGCGCACAATAGCACCACGAAGGCCTGCCTCAACGCTTCGCGTAGACTGTGAGCGGAACTTTATATACAGCGTGTGGCAGGGGATGTTTATGGCAATCAGCGTAAGGGCAATGGCCGCATTGGTGATAATGATCTGCGCCGCGTTTTCGGGGCGAGAGGTAATAACGTCTATTATGTTGGCCATCGCAATGGGCAAATAAAGCTGAGGGCTAACCTTGATAATAAAAAACAGAGCCGACAAAAGCAACTTGCCGTAGTACCTTTTGTAAAGCCGCATAAGTGTGGCGAAGGGGCTACGGGAATTACGGACGTAGTACTTGTCGATAAAATCCTTCTCAAGTTGGTCTACATCCTGCTCTAATATCAGCTCTTCTTTTGGTGTTGTTTTAGCATCGGTGTTTGCTTCGTTTGTTTTGATAAGTGACATTTTGAAGCACCTCAGTTATAATGATTGTTGTTTGTCGAAACGCTTGAAAGCGCTTCGACAAGCCGCTTTTTAAGCGGATATAGCAAAATTAAATTCTTTGATTTAATTTTGCACAACATTCATTGCAATGGATATGGACAAATTTTCAAAGAAAATTTGCCGCAAAATCAAAGGTTTTGTGTCGAAACAAGTTTGTTTCGACTAACCATAACCATTATGAAGGTAAAACCTTTGTTTGCGTATATAATACACTGATAAAAATAAAAGTCAACCCTTTTTATGAAATAAATTTAAATTAGTTGCAAATTTATAAAAAGCGCGCTCCATAATTGATAAAAACAACAACAGTTTGTCTTGAAAAAGCAAGGGATTAATGTTATCATATTCCCAAAGAGGTGATTGTATGAATGAGCGGTTTGAACGCACCGAGATGCTTTTCGGAGCAGAAGGAATGGCTCGCCTTGAAAGGGCTGTTGTTGCCGTTTTCGGCGTTGGCGGAGTGGGTGGACACGCCGCCGAGGCGTTGGCCCGCTCGGGGGTGGGCACCCTGCATCTTATTGACAGCGATGTGGTTTCTGTCTCAAACATCAACAGGCAGATGGTGGCCCTTACAAGCACGGTGGGTGAATATAAGGTAGATGTTGCCGAAAGGCGTATAAAAGATATCAATCCGCAAATTAATGTGGTTACCCATAAGGTCTTTTTTTCGGAAGAGACAAAAGACCAGTTTGATTTTTCATCCTTCGATTTTGTGGTGGATGCTATCGATTCGGTTTCATCCAAGGTGCTTCTTATAGAGTGCGCCACGGCTCATTCGGGGGGCGTTATCAGCTCTATGGGGGCAGGCAACAAGCTGGATCCCACCGCCTTTGAAATTGCCGATATTTATGATACCTCCGTTTGCCCGCTTGCCCGTGTGATGAGGGCGGAGCTTCGCAAAAGGGGAATCGAGGGGCTGACGGTTGTTTATTCAAAAGAGCCCCCTGCCGCCCTTGAAAATGGGCGACGGGTGCCTGCAAGCAATGCCTTTGTGCCGTCGGTGGCAGGACTGATTGCCGCAGGTCACGTTGTAAAAGCTCTGGCAAAAGTCTCTTTGGAACCACACGCTTAGCGTGTGGTTTTCGTTATACAATAATAAACACCCCCGTCACCCGGCGCTTTTCCACGCGAGTGACGGGGTTTAATTTTTTAACTTGAGCAATCAGCACCCAAAAGGAGGTTAACCGACGCACTTTGAGCAGGGACCGTAGCCCTGATTGATGGCTTCGGATTGGGTGACCTGAGAGGGGTTTTTCATACCGCTGCAGGTGGATTTATAGTGATACTTTGAGCCGGTTTTGGGAATCCACACCATCTGCGCCTGAACAGGAGAAGGAGAGGGGCGAACCGATACGGGTGACGGCGCCTTTGAGGTGGTTTGTGACGCCGCCTTTGAGGGCGCGGCTGAGGAGGATTTCGAGTCGCTGCTTTTGCCTGTGGCATAATCGATGGTTATGCCCGGCTGAACGTTGTAGCAATAAACGTTAAAGCAGATGCCCTCGCCCTCATCCTCAATAGAGTAGCCCTCCATTTGCACACCGCTGCAAACGAGGTTGTTGCCTTCAAAAACGGGGGTGATGCGGTAGGCGACGTGGTTGCCCGTTTCTTTTATGTAGTCGGCCACCATATTTTCAAAAACCAGCATACCCTCGATATTCATATACCTTGAGCCGGTGATGAGGTTTTGCTTGTTGGCATTTTCGGCCGAAAGCTGCCAGCCGATAAGGTGACAGCGATTCCACAGATATCCGCCCGAGATGCCGCTGTATTTGGCCTGCACCCATCCCGAGGGGGTGATGCTGCTGATGCTGCCGCGCTTTTCGCCATCGGCAGGCATAATCTCTTTACCGCAGGATGCCAGAGCTACTCCGCATCTGCCCAAGGAGTCGAGAGGACTGTATTTTTCATAGGCGGTGGTGGTGAGCTCGCTCTTGCTGAAAAGGGGAGTGTTGTTATTGACAGCCACATAGGCCTTGCCCGAATAGGCAGGCACCCGATCGGGCTTGACGGGTGCCGCAGAGCTCGAACCGCCGTGGTCGGATGAGATGTCATCGTGGCTGTGATTATGGCCCGCGTGCTCATCTGTGACAGACGATACGGACGAGGATGGCTGATTGGCCCCTTCAGTGCTGTCGGATACGCAGGCGGCAAAGGTGAAGATTGTCGCCAGGGCAACGAGCAGGGCTAACAAGCGATTAATGGTATTCATATTATCCGTCCTTTTTGTCAGATTATGCCGAAAAGCCACAGAAGGATCTTTATTCCATTCGGGCTGAAAGCTGCGAAAGAGCGTTGTCATACGCCGATTTGATTGGGTTGTTCTCACTCAGCACAAGAACCTCGCCCGTCAGCTTTTTATAAATAAAGGCCAGCACCACAGGATTTTTAACCAGCAGAGGCCCTGTAAGCTGGGTGGCCATTACTACGTCGGTGAGAATGCCGTCGGCAGCGCTTTTCTTGTCGTTGCCAAGTTTGTTGCCCAACCTGAAGGTGAACAAGGGGGGCTCGTTGCAGGTGTAAACCGATGAGGTGTTGACATAGCCGATTATGGGCTGACCAAAGAGATTGTCATCCGCTGTGACCACATCGCCCAGCCAGCGCTTTTCGCGGCTCATAGAGGTGGACAGCTCGACCGCTCCAAGCCCCTTGGCTACTTTGCCGTCATACTCTATCTCGTTGCCAAGCAGCGCCATCGAGTTGCCCGTTGCCAGCCAGAATCCGCCCTTTTGAAGGTAGTCGGCGGCTGCAGCGTTCAGTTGACAGGCGGCGGCCATAATATCGCCCTCGGTGCCGGCTCCCGTATAAATCATATTATACTCACTTAAATCGGAGGGGAGGGCTTCTGCACAATCCACCGTTACCGAGTGCCCCCCTTCGGTAAGCATCTTTTTAAGCAGAGCGAGGTTGCCGTATTCGCCGTAAAGAGAGAGTAAACGGCTGTAAAGATGTAAAATTTTGATTTCACTCATAACACTACCTCACTTTGCAACGGGAGTTTGCACGTCAACGCGGCTGAAAAGCTTGTCTTTATCTGAGAAGCAGGTGACGACATACAGCTCCATACCCTGCATTTGCCTCATTTGCTCGGCCATCATATCAAGATTGGGCTGGGTGATGATTTCAATCTCGCCCAACTCCATTACCGAAAAGCGCACCGCCAAATCGTGAGCATAGCTGCCGCAGAGGGTAACTCGCTTTACGTTGGATTTTGCGATTTTTTCAAAGGCAATATCCCAAAGCCAGCTGGTTTCGGAGGTGTAATACTTGCGGCTGATGGCGTCTACTATAATATAAAGGTCGCAGGGGGCCTTGCGTGAGCAGACATATTCAAGACTTTGGTTGTAGGATGTGGAGTTTTCGTGCTTTGAGGTGATGAGCAGGCCTTGGTTTTGACCTGCTTTAAAGGTAACGATTCGGCCGTTTTTCATAACGAAATCGCTCATCGCTTCGGCAATTTTTTCACCGTCGACACCTGCCACAGAGGCGGCGGCAAAGGCGGCGCAAAGATTATAAACGTTGTAACGGCTGGAAAAAGCCAGCTTTACGGTATGGCCGTTGACCGAAATTTCGCCTTTGTCAAGGTCGGCAGAGAGCACGGTATAGGCGGTGTCGGGGCGATCATAGCCGCAGCTGTCGCAGTGATAATTGCCCAGGTGTGCATAGTGAAAAAAGCTGTAGCTTAAAGGCGCTTTACAGCAGGGGCAATAGCTGCAGTCGTTGTAAATGCCGTCGGTTTCGGCGGTGGAGTACTGATTTTCGTCCATTCCGAAATAGATGGTGTTGGAACGGTTTTGTCCAAATCTGCGCACGATGGGATCATCGGCATTAAGAATAAGTCGGGTTTCGGGCACCAGGTCAACGGCATCCTGCAGAATATCGAAAATGCGGTATGGATGAGCGTTGCGGGTCATCTGGTCGCGGTAAAGATTGGTGACGGCAAAGGCGGTGGGCTTGATGTACTTAAAGGTGTGACGGGCATAGCGCTCGTCACTTTCAAGAATTACGGCATCCCCCTTAACCTTGCCACTGAGACTGCTGTTGCAAATAAGCAGAGTGGCGACGCCCTCAATCTGGTTGCTGCCCTCTTTGTTGTAAACCACCTTTTTGCCTGCGGCGGTGAGGATGTAGGCAATCATCTCAACGGTGGAGGTTTTGCCGTTAGAGCCGGTGACGGCAATAACATCCTTGGGCAGGGTCAAGCGTGACAGTATGGTGGGGCAGAGCTTAAGGGCAATTTTGCCCGGCAAGCTTGTACCCTTGCCCAGCAGGCGCCCCACAAAGGATAAAAGCTTGGTTAAAATTATAATTATGGCTTTCATTTTGACCTCTTTTGCGTTTATTATAATTGGATTATAACACCAACGCCCATATATTATCAATAGAAAAATGCTTATATTATTGTTTAAACAGGATGAGCGTCAAAAATATGTCTAAATACATATGGTTAATAACCAAATGTGCCTTGATTTTACCCAAAAGAATGATAAAATTAAGTTGTAAATATTAAAATGGGGTTTGAGTAATATGAAAGCCATAATTAACGGAAAAATAATTATGAAGGATGGCATTGCAGAGGGAGCAGCCCTGCTTTTCGGTGACAAAATAGAGGGCTTGGTTACCGCTGATGAAATTCCTGCAGATGCCGAGATAATAGATGCTTGCGGCGGATACGTTGCCCCCGGTCTGATTGACCTGCATATCCACGGCTATCTGGGCAAGGATGTGTGCGACGGCAAAGAGGAAAGCATCCGCACCATGGCTGGCGGCTTGGTTCAAAACGGAGTGACGGGCTTTTTGCCCACCACCATGACCGAAGATATGGGGGTCATCCGCAAGGCCCTTAATGTTTGCCGCGACCTTAAAGAAGAAAGTAAATCCTGGCAGGGCAGTGCCATTTTGGGCTGTCACGCCGAGGGACCCTTTATAAGCGAGAGCAAAAAGGGCGCGCAGGATGCTAAATATATCCTCAAGCCCGATGCCGCTTTTGTTAAAGAGTTTGCCGATATTATCAGCATTATAACCCTTGCACCCGAGTGTGATACCGAAGATTTTGCCGCCATAAGAGAGATGTGCCGCGATACCGATGTGGTGGTTTCTATGGGTCACACCTCTGCCGATTATGAGACGGCGATGGCATCCGCAAAAGCAGGCGTAGCCCACGCCACCCATCTGTTTAATGCTATGACTCCTCTGGCCCACCGCGCCCCCGGTGTGGTGACGGCCGCCCTTAACAGCGATGTAAGCTGTGAGCTGATTGTTGATACCTTCCACGTTGACAAATGCTTTTACGATATGCTCTTCAAGCTCAAGGGAAGAAAGCTTTGCTTTATCACCGATTGCCTGCCTGCAGGCGGCCTTCCCGAGGGTGAGTATACCCTGGGCGGTCAAAAGATAATCTATCGCGGCATTGTTTGTCGGCTGGAGGATGGCACGGTGGCCGGCAGCGTGCTGCACCTTAATAAGGGTGTATGGAATGTATACACCAACTCGCAAATCCCTCTTTGGGAGTGCGTTAACTGCGCTTCTCTTAATCCTGCCGCAGTGCTGGGCATTGATGACCGCAAGGGCTCCCTTGAGGGCGGCAAGGATGCAGATATAATCATAACCGATAAGGAATTTAATGTGCAAAAGACCATTATTGGAGGAGAAATCAGATATGAAGCTTAAAGTAAATGCAAAGTTAGACCCTCAGTTTCAGCCCCTTTCTCTGGTTTGCCGCGAAATGCGCGAGGCAACCAAGGATAACGGGCAGAATTTGGTTATAGCCATTGAGCGCAACAAGGGTTACGTTACCACCTACAAAACCCGAGTTTTTGCCGACGGAACAGGCCACGACGAAGAAAACTTCCGCTTTGTTGAGCGTATGACCAAGGCCCTTTTGTGGGTGGCGGGCGGCTACAAGGTGATAATAGCAGGCAGCACCCTTATCGGCGAAAAAATTAAGCAGGCCTTTTCAGACGGCGGTCTGCGCGATTTTGACGTGCATTTTATGGAGCGTGTTTACGAGCGCCCCTTTGAGGTAGAGGTGTGTGACCTTGCCCACGCTCCCGAGGATAATGAGGGTGCCGCACCCATCGGCCGCCACCTTGACGGATGCCGCATCGGCTTTGACGCAGGCGGCAGTGACCGCAAGGTCAGCGCTGTAATCAACGGTGAAAGCGTCTATTCCGAAGAGGTTGTGTGGTTCCCCAAGACCAACTCCGACCCCGAATATCACTATCAAGGAATTTTGGAGGCGATGAAAACCGCCGCAAGCCATATGCCTCGTGTAGATGCCATTGGCGTATCAAGCGCTGGCGTTTATGTTGATAATCGCATTATGGTTGCATCCCTTTTTCTTAAGGTTAATGATGAAGATTTTGACAAACGCGTTAAGAATATGTACATTGACGTGGCAAAAGAGATAGGCGAAAACATTCCCATCGAGGTTGCCAATGACGGCGATGTTACCGCTCTTGCAGGAGCAATGGATTTGAATGATGACTCGGTGCTTGGTGTGGCTATGGGCACATCTGAAGCAGGCGGCTATGTTGACCCCCAGGGCAATATTACCGGTTGGCTCAACGAGCTTGCCTTTGTGCCTGTTGATTTTTGCGAAAACGCTATGGTTGATGAGTGGTCGGGTGATTACGGCTGCGGTGTTAAATACTTCTCGCAAGACGGTGTAATAAAGCTTGCTCCCTTTGCAGGAATTGAGCTTGACGAGAGCTTGTCTCCTGCCGAAAAGCTAAAGGTTGTGCAGGGGCTTATGGCCGAGGGCGATGAGAGAGCCGCCGCAATTTATGACACAATCGGTGCATATTTCGGCTATGCCATCGCCTTTTATACCGAGTTTTATGATATCAAGCACGTGCTTATTATGGGCCGCGTAACCTCAGGGGAGGGCGGTGTAATCTTGCTGGAAAGAGCACAAGAGGTGCTTGACAAAGAGTTTCCCGAGCTTGCAAAGAAAATCACGCTCCACATCCCCGACGAGAATTCTCGCCGCGTAGGTCAGTCGGTTGCCGCCGCAAGCTTGCCAAAGATTAAGTAAAATCAAAAGGAGGGTGAAAGCCCTCCTTTTTGATGCCTCATTGCGTTCTGGCGGAACGCAACACTTTGCTGTGACTGTCGCCTCTGTTTATAAAATTGCGGGGGGATGATTTGTCATTTTTTGGACAAACTTAATAAAAAGCGGATAAACTCAAATTATTCTCTTGAAAAATGGTAAAGTTTGTATTAAAATGTATTAGGTATGCTATACTATTGTAAATACACATTTGAAAGGATGTTAACTTATGAACACTCTTAACAAAAAGACCGTTGACGATATTGTTGTCAAAGGCAAAAAGGTGCTTGTACGTTGCGACTTCAACGTGCCCCTCAAGAATGGTGTTATCACCGACGAAAACCGTATCGTAAAGGCCCTGCCCACCATCAAAAAGCTTATTGCTGACGGCGGCAGAGTTATCCTTTGCTCTCCCCTTGGCAAGCCCAAGGGCGAGCCCAAGCCCGAGCTTTCTCTGGCTCCCGTTGCCGAGCGTTTGGCACAGCATCTCGGTCAGCCCGTTGTTTTTGCTGCCGATGATTGCGTTGTTGGTGAAAATGCCCGTGCTGCAGTTGAGGCAATGAAGGACGGCGATGTTGTTCTTCTTCAAAACACCCGCTACCGCGCAGAAGAGACTAAAAACGGCGAGGCCTTCTCTAAAGAGCTTGCTTCTCTTTGCGAAATCTATGTTAACGATGCTTTCGGTGCCGCCCACAGAGCACACTGCTCAACCGTTGGTGTTACCGAGTTTGTTGATACCAGTGTTGTAGGTTACCTTATGGGTAAAGAGCTTCAGTATCTTGGCAACGCTGTTGAAAATCCCGTTCGTCCCTTCGTTTGCATCCTCGGCGGTGCAAAGGTAGCTGACAAGCTCAGCGTTATTGAAAATCTTCTTAACAAGGCCGACACCCTTATCATCGGTGGCGGTATGGCCTACACCTTCATCACCGCACAGGGCTACAAGGTTGGCGATTCTTTGGTTGACGAGACCAAGATTGAATATTGCCAAGAGATGCTCAAGCGCGCTGAAGAAAAGGGCGTAAAGATTCTTCTTCCCGTTGACAACGTTGCAACCAAGGCATTTCCCGATCCTATCGATGCTCCCATCGAGACCAAGGTGTTCCCCTCAACCCTTATTGAAGAGGGATGGATGGGCCTCGATATCGGACCCGAAAGTGCAAAGATGTTTGCAGATGCCGTTAAGTCTGCCAAAACCGTTGTTTGGAACGGACCTATGGGCGTTTCTGAGAATCCCAGTCTTGCAAACGGCACCATCTCTGTTGCACAGGCCCTTGCTGATACCGATGCTGTTACCATCATCGGTGGTGGCGACTCTGCTGCTGCAGTTAACAACCTGGGCTTTGGCGACAAGATGAGCCACATCTCTACCGGCGGCGGTGCTTCTCTTGAGTTCCTCGAGGGCAAAGAGCTTCCCGGTGTAGCTGCTGCTGACGATAAATAATCAATCAATAACTTTTTTCGGGAGGACTGCCAACGCCGTTCCTCCCGATTATAATGATTGTTGTTTGTCGAAACGCTTGAAAGCGCTTCGACAAGCCGCTTTTTAAGCGGATATAGCAAAATTAAATTCTATGATTTAATTTTGCACAACATTCATTGCAATGGATATGGACAAATTTTCAAAGAAAA
>JAZRNV010000158.1:0-14148 GCA_045648425.1 Acutalibacteraceae bacterium
GAGGACAAGACAATGACACACGAAGAGATTAAGGCATTCTACGAGAACCAAGTTAAGTTCTACGCAAAGGAAATAGCATTTGACAACGGACAGATTGAATGGGAAACAAAGAACCTCGCAAGAGCAAGAAAAGAAGTAAGAGACCTCGCAGAGTGGGTATGGAGCAAAGGACCTTTAACCGAAATGGAAATGAGGATTTGGGGAGACAAGAACTACGAATCGCCCGAAATGAGAAAAGCAAAGAACGCTCGCAAGAATTGGTACACAAGACGTAAAAAGGACACCGAAGCGTTAGAGAGATATACAAGACTTCTGGAGAACATGTAAGGAGGGAAGAGCAATGACAAATAACAAGGATTTCGAATTAGTAGTAGTTTGGGACACTGGAGACAAGGACATTTACGAGTACAGAACCGAGGAAGAAGCCGAGAAGGGCGCAGAGAGAATAAAGATGGCATGTGGGAATCAGGTCGCATGGACAGGAACAAGGAGGAAATCAATATGACAAAGCCTATTCTTTATATAATTCAGTGGTACGAAGACGAAGACGGAAACCACACTTCAAAGACAGTCTGGGAAGGCAAGACAGAGAAAGAAGGAAGAGAGGTCCTGAATAGCATTGAGTTAGACAGAAGCAAGCCTCTTGCAGAACTGTATATCAACTATCCCGACATTGCAGATGCAAGAATCGATTATAGAGTTATAGGTTAAGGAGGAAGTTAATATGAAACATGATAAGAAGTATTATTTGGAGAATATATTTCCACAAGACCCGAACATCAAAGAGGTTTTCAGAGTAGATAAAGAAGGATTCGCCTATGGCTTATACATAACAAACGAACTCTTTGTTGGCTCGCTTTACGATATGTCCCATGCGGACTTCTACCCTGACAACGAAACATTAAGATTATCCGCAGAGAACAAATGGCGCATCAATTCTTTTGCAATGGAGGTAAAGTAAAATGAAATTCACTATGAACGATGGAAAGGTTATCACATTAAAAGCGGTGGAGAACCCCACTCCGCCGCAAGCACCTTTCGAATACTATCTGGGAAGAACGTTTTGTTTTGGTGTTATGGAACCATTCCCGGAAGAGAAACTGAAGAAGTTATATGAGAACGGATATTTCGACCAATTCGTCAGGACTTCCCCGAGGGTTAGAGCATCTATGAAGTATGACAAGGAGAACGTCAAACAGATTAAGTTATCTCTCAACAGGAAGACAGATGCCGATATTATCGCCATACTGGAGAACTGCGACAATGTGCAAGGGTACATCAAGGAACTTATCCGCCGTGATAATGTATGACTTTTTGTATGACTTTTGTATTTTTCTGGCGTACAGTTTGCGGGGGTGTAAAATAACAACCCTTGAATAATAGGCGTTTTGAGCCCTTTTGAGTACGCGTGCGAAGTATAGGCAACGGGTTCGACTCCCGTCATCTCCACCAAATAAAACCCCGTCGGCTCAAGGCTTGCGGGGTTTTTCTGTTTTCTGAATGTATGACTTTTTGTATGACTTTTTTCAAAATACCTATTGACACGCCCTCAATTATAGTATATACTACAAGTATAAAGCAAAGGGGGAAACGAAAATGATAAAGGTGACAGGTTTAAACAGACTGGCAAAAGACATCGAGCTCACAGATGCAATCGCAGCACAGATCAACAAGGCAAGAAAAGACGAAATCAAGGCAAGAGCAAAAGAACTCGAAGCACAGGGCATCGACAAGGAAATGGCAAAGACAATGGCAAAGGTTTTTTACGAATACGGCCTTTAATAAAACAAAACCCGAGGGCGGCGGGCATACCGCCCAAAACAAAAACAGGAGGAAACGAATTATGAAACAGCACATTTACGAGGTTTACATCAAGAAGGACGGCGGTTGGTCATACCGCGACACCCTCGACCCGATCGACGGCCGCGCGCCGACCAAAGAGGATTATATCAAGATCCTTGAGGCCGACAATGAACAGGCCCTCATCAAGGAAATCACCGAGGCTGATGACTTCAAGACTGTTGAAATCTGACAGCAACCGGGGCGGCAAAAACCGCCCCAAAATAACAAAATAAGGGGGCGCCGATTATGACATATAAAACCTTTAAGCAACTAATCACCGACCTGGCAAATGTCAGGTCAAAGGATGACTTATACCGTTTTATGTTTGATGTAGATATGAGTTATCAGCACGACAAGATAACATACAACGACAACGAGATAATATACAAGATCATCAATAATGTCGTGAAACGCGAGCTAATAGACTAAGGGGGTTATATATGCGGGAATCAACGAAAAGGGCACAGGCCAACTATAACAAGAAGTGCAAACTTTACCCCGTCAGGGTGAACCTTGAAACCGAGCAAGACATTGCCGACTGGCTCAACCGAGGAAATGCGGCAACCCGAATCAAGGCACTAATCAGACAAGACATAAAAAACAACCCCGTCACTTGACGGGGCCTTTTTTATTGCTCGGCTGTTTTCAGCCGTTCAAATGTCAGGTTGATGATGTCGGCCGCCTGGGCAAGCTCGCCTTCGACCTGATGCTTGTATACGCCGAATGTATCCATAGAATCGCTATGGCCGACGAGCTCCTTGATTGTGCCCTCGGCTAAGTGCGTTTGACTTGACACGATGCTGACAAAAGTGTGGCGCAGCGAATACGGCGAGCCGGGAAGGTCCCGCTCAGCCTTTAAGTCATTATACTGATGCCGTGCGGTGCTGGGTATGGGCGGACCGCCCGCGCCGTTGCAAAATACCCAGGGCGTTTTTAAACCCGCCCTGACATTGCGGTCAATCGTTTGCTCGATGATTTGGCGTGCAAGCAAGGGCAAGGGAATCGCGCGCCTGGCGTTTTTGTTTTTGCCAGGTGTTATCGTGCCGTTTTTATCAACTGACCTTGAAATGTATAAAACACCCTTTTTGATGTCGCCTGTTTGGATCCCGTATGCCTCGCCAGGTCGTAACCCGCACAACAGCATCACCAAAAATGCGGGGTGATACCATTTTTCTGACGGCTCAAACAGTCGCCTGATGTCGTCAGGTTGCAAGATCGCACGCTCGCCCTTTTTGTGACCTTGCGGGATGTATAACTGACCGCGCCAGTCGTCACAGTAATAATTATTGTATGCAAACTTATGCAAGCCGACGATCACAGCCCGCAAGTGTGTCAGTGTTTTATAACTCAATGCCTTGACGTGCGCTGTATGCGGCATAGCTTCGTTTATAACGGCTTGCCAGTCTCGCAATGATAATTTATTCATTTTGCATTTGCCGAGCACAGGCACGATATATAGACGGCTGTATGCCTCGACCTTGATGTATGTATCACGGCGACCGAGCCGCGCTTCGATGTCATCAAGATACAATTCGATGCACCTGGCGACTGTCAGCGATTTTGCCCCGCCGTATTCGACCCAGTCATCATACTTGTCTAAGACCTCGCGCTTGCCCTTGATGCCGGGCGTGGAGCTGTAAAAAGTCTTTTTGATGCCGTTTTTCTGACCTTGAATAACCCACAACTTGCGGGCCTTGTTATATTTGGGGGTTGCCACCTTGCGCCTCCTGGCTGTCGAGCAGTGCCTTGTAATAGGCAATCAATAAATCGCGGTTTTTGTCAGTCAGTTTGTCAAAGTCGATGCGTACGACGGGTGTGCCGTCAGGGTTTAGGTCAAAACCTAACAGCCACGCGGGTGATACGCCCAGCGCGTTTGACATTTGTGCTATTGCGTTTTGTTTTGGGATGACATCGCCCCTGACATATCGCCAAACATTGCCTTTATTAAGCCCGCTGGCTCGGGCAAGGTCGGCGGCCGTCATATTGCGCATCGCCAGCGCTTCACGAAGGCGGTCCTTAATTGGTTTATTCATTATTCGTATCCTCCGCAATCTATTATATGACAGTTTGGTGACGGTTGCAAAAAAGCATATTTTGACGGTTGCTTTTTGACAACCGAATGTTATTATCAATATATCGGTTGCGAAATGACAACCGCAAAAACAACTACACGGGAAGGAGGTAAAACACTTGTTCAATTCAGATCGTTTAAAACAGCGCATAATCGAAAAGTACGGCACACAGAAGGCGTTTGCTGATGCCCTCGGGGTCAACAAGTCAACTGTCAACAGGTATTTATCGGGGCGTGAATGGAGGGGCACGACGATGCTCAAGGCGGCCAGGTTGCTTGACATACCCGCCGAAGAGGTCGATGCCTATTTTTTTGAGCAAAAGGTTGTAAAAAGACAACCGACGGGGGCAAAGGTATGAAAACGATGCACCCCGGCTCGGTACGATACCCGCTTATTTATCAGTCATTCAAGACCGCGCGGGAAGTCGCTGATGTCATCAACAGGGGCACGACATATGTGCACAAGGCATTAAAGCAAGGCTTCACCGACCGCGAAAAACAAATGCTCGAGGCGTATGCCGGGAGGAAATTATTTGAAGATGTATGACCGCATTTTTAACACCTTCGCAGTTTTGACTGTTGCCGGGCTCGGTTTTATTGCTTGCACCTTGCCAAAAGTCTTCGAGACTGATGCCGACATCAAGGCAAACGACAACCCAGTCACGATGCCAGTGCTGGCGATCAACACGCCCGATGTATCAAAGGCAATCAAGCAAAAGACCGATGACGATGTATATGTAAACATCACCGATGCCCTGGCACTTTACGAGGTTGCAACCTCGGTAAAAGAGCCCCGCATATTTGAAAAATATCAATATGTGTATGTCGGCGAGTTTTACATCACGATGTATGCGGCAACCGCTGAGCAATGCGGCAACGACCTCGGCATCACGGCATCAGGGCGCAAGGTCACTGATGACCCGAAGTGCCACACTGTCGCCGTTGACCCCGCTGTCATACCGCTCGGGTCGTATCTAATCATCGAGGGTTATGACGACATCATTTTCAGAGCTGATGACACTGGCTCCGCAATCAACGGGTATGACATCGACATTTTCACTACAAGCGAGAGCGAATCGAAGACCTTTAACAATCAATCGGGCGTGAAGGTTTGGATCATCAAGGAGGTTTTTTAATGGAAATTTTAACGCTGGCACTACTGTCAGGCATCGCGGGTGCAACTATCGGGCTAATCGTCGGCACCTTGCTCGGCTGGCGCCGTGTGGTCGCAATCTATGACGACAACGAACGGCTCAGAATCGAAAACGCAGCGCTCAAGGGCAAGCTCGATGCAAATGTCATCGAGATCAAAGACAGCAGGCCCGAGGCGGCTGACATCACCAAAAACTATTTCACGACATTCTAAGACAAAAGGAGGAAAACGAACAATGTCACAGTTTTACAAAAAGGGCGTTTACACCCTTGACGAAATCAGCGATCTAATCATCAAAAAGAATCCTGGCCGCTTTAAGAATCACGACAGTGCATATGCATCGGTCAAGGCGGTGGCGCGTGACTTAAACATCGGCGACATCAACGGCAAGAAGCGCAATAAACTGATTGCCGCCCGTGATGCCGAGCGCATCCTTGAAGTGCTCAAAACAACATACCGCAAAGGCAAGACCAAAAAGGTCATCAAGGCTGTCAGCAAGCCCAGCAAGGCCGAGCAAGTCTCGTTATTTGATGACGGGATAATCGACTGGCTTGAACCCTACACGCCGACGATGCCCAAAAAGGCATACACGCCCCCGGTCGTTGATGAATCACTTACACCCGCGGAAATTGCCGCGATCATTCAAGACATAATCGACAACCTTGTCAAACAAGTTAATGCACTAATCAAAGCATATGAGGAGGAAGCAAACTAATGGCTAATATATACGATTTGACGGGCGAGTTTTTGGCACTTTGGAACTTGCTTGATGAAGGCGAAATCAGCGACGAAGTGCTTGCCGAGGTATTCGACACGACCAAAGAAGAACTGACAATCAAGCTCGAGGGCTATTGCAAGTTTATCAAAAATTGTCAGTCTGACATCGCTGGCCTTAAAGCCGAGGAAAAGCGATTACACGACAGGCGCAAGGCGCTTGAAAACACTGTCGAGCGTGCAAAGAACGCAATGAAGACCGCAATGGTCGCAGCGGGCGAAAATAACCTCCCGTGCGGCACCTTTAAGGTCAGCATCAGCAACAACCCGCCAAAGGTCGTCATCGATGACCCCTACATCGAAAACATCCCGGCAAGATACCTGACTACACCCGAGCCCGAGATCAACCGCGCGCTGATACTTGAAGACTTCAAGAATGACGGCTTGATACCTGACCTCGAGGGCATCGCGCATATCGAGACGGGCACGCATATCAACATCAAGTAAAAAGGGGGTTCATATATGGCAACTAAGAAAACAAACGAGATCCCGACAGATACCGAGACAACGGCATCAGCACCCGCCAACTATTTTGACGAACTTGCCCGCATAAATGTCAGCAACAGGACCGAGATAAAAAACGGCCTGACATATCTGTCGTGGGCGTGGGCGTGGTACGAATTAAAGAAAAGGCACCCCGATGCAACCTACACGGTGTATGAAAACGCCCAGGGCTGGAATTATCACACCGACGGGCAAACAGCCTGGGTCAAAACTGGCGTGACGGTAAACGGCATCGAGCATATCGAGTATTTGCCCGTAATGGACTACAAAAATAAGTCAATTCCACTGGCATCAATCACTTCGTTTGATGTCAACAAGGCAATCCAGCGCTCGATCACAAAAGCAATAGGCCGTCACGGCATCGGGCTCAGTTTATATGCCGGGGAAGACCTAATCACGGAAGACGATGCCAACACCCCGCCAAAGGCTCAGAAACGCCCTGAGAACGCGAGCAAGGCATCGGGCAATAAAACAACACCCGACGACCACGATGCGGCTGTCAGCGCGTTTCACGCCTTAAATAAGTATATAGGCGAGCACAACCTTGACGGCAACAAGATCGCGGCAAGGTTCAACCTGGGTGCCAACAGCACCGCGGCTGACTTTAACGCGGCCCTTGAATATTGCAAGGAGGTTGCCAGGTGACATTATGATTATACGAGCCGACCACAAAAACAATTTTATGGTTATTCAAAATCAGCTCGCCAGTGATGTCAGACTGTCATTTGAAGCCCGCGGTTTTATGCTTTACCTTTTGGCGTTGCCTGATGACTGGCAATTCAGCATCAAGGGCCTTGCCACGATGACCGAGACAAGCGAACGCACTATTATGCGCCTTATAAAAGAGCTCAAAAGTGCGGGATATGTCGAACAGGTCAGACAGCAAAACGGGAAGGGTCAGTTTATTGGTTATTCGTGGATAGTGTATGAAACACCCGAACTACGTGAAAACCGAAGTACGGCAAAACCGAAGTGCGGTAAAACCGAAGTACGGCAAAACCGAAGTGCGGTTCAGCCGAAGTGCGGGGAACGCGTACCCATACTAAATACTAATATTAACCAAATACTAAATATACCAAATACTAAGGAAGAAAAGATTAAAGAAAAGAACCCCGGCAAAAAGGCTGATGCGTTCGATGCTATCTTAGAAACCTTAAACCCTGACCTTCGTGATGTATTCAAAGAATTTATCAAGATGCGCAAGGCGATAAAAGCGCCGTTGACCGAGCGTGCCTTAAACATCGCGATCAAAAAGGCAAACGACCTGGGCGGCGGCCAGCCTGATGTCATCAAGGCAATTGTCGAGCAATCAATACTCAATAACTGGAAATCGTTTTACCCGCTCAAAGATGCGGGCAAGGCATACACGGCACCGATACAAGACGGCGAGACACAGCTCCAGCGATTGACACGCCTGGCGCTTGAACGCGCGGAAGGGGGCAATGTATGACTATACAAGATGCCACCAAAATCGTGTATATGCTACACGCAGCCTTCCCGCAAGATCGCAAGGCGACAGAAAACGATTTGCTCGACCGAATTGATGTTTATGCCGTTTTCTTTGCTGACACTAATGCCCGTGTCGTTTACAAGGTTGTCAACGCGTGGATAAAGTCTCAGCCGTTTATGCCGAATATTGAGGAATTAAAAAAGGCGTGCGACATTCAAAAGCAAATTGACAAACACCTTGCTGATGCGGGAATCATCAAGCCCGAAGATTTAAGCCCAGAACTACAAGCCCGGCTCGATGCCTTATGGGATGCGTTGACCGAGGATGCGGAGGATATGTCAAATGGTTAAATCATTTACTTTACATTTTGAGAACGGCTTGCCAAAAGGCACAGCCCAGCAAAAAGGCGAGGGCATAGCATACAAAACCGACGAATACGGCCGCCGTGTGCCCTACATCAAGCATTTTAAGAAGGACAAAATCAGCGCAATGCGCAAGGAGTTTGTTTACCGCTTGAACCGATACGCGCCCAGGGTGCCCAGCGACAAGCCTGTCAGGCTTTTTGTGTGGGTATGTTTTGACATCAAAACCCGCACACTTTGGGGCAAGTACAAAACAACCCGCCCCGATTGCGACAACTATGTCAAAGAGCTCAAAGATGCAATGACCGAGGCGGGGTTTTGGCACGATGATGCTCAGGTCGTTGATTTGCGTGTGGTTAAGACATACGCCGAAAAGGCCAGCATCAGCATCCAGGTCGAAGACCTCGGTGCCATAAACAAGGTCAAAGGGGGCACGGCTAATGACGGATGAATGTTTTAAGGCAAAACAGTGGCTTCGCCGTGTGTATGTCATTACTAAGCGTGTGGAATCTAATGACCGTATGCTCGAAGTGCTTAAAGATCGTGTAAACAGTGCGACGGCAAAGTATGAAAACACCGGGGAAGGCATCGACCACGAGCAAGCACAGAAAAGGCGCGATGATGCGCTTTATGACTACATCGAGCAACAGGGCAAGTGCGACAGGTCCCGCCGATTGCTGGCAAAGGAAACCCGCAAGGTCAAAAAGGTCATCAAGAAAATCGACAACGAAGTGCTTGCTGATGTCATCGAGTACAGATATGTCAAATTACTTGCCTGGAGCGATGTCGCCGATGTTATTGCCTATTCACAACCCCAAACATACCGCTTCCACGCCAGGGCGCTTGAAAAGGTCGCGAGAATTCTAAGGGAGGAAGGTCGATTTAATGATTAAGTTCAAATGTAACAATTGCGGTGAGGTTTTTTACGAAGAAGATGCTGACGAGGTCAACCGCACGGAATACGTCGACAACTCGGTCGGCGGTGGAATGTATTACGAAACATATGCGGTCAACACTTGCCCCGAATGTAGCAGCGACGACCTCGAGACATATGACCTCGGCAAAAAGTGCACGGCATATGACGAAGCGCACGGCTGTCAGTGTGATTGCGATAATTGTCCGCTGATGACCGACGAGGGGGCTGATGTATGAAGGTATATTGCAAGCATACTGATTTTACCCTTTACGAAGGCTCGATGCTCGATATGCTCGATGTGATACCGCTGGCTTCAATTGACAGCATCGTCACTGACCCGCCGTATGAGCTCGGGTTTATGGGCAAATCGTGGGATGCATCAGGCATAGCCTTTACACCTGACACCTGGCGCAAGTGCTATGAGGTTTTAAAGCCGGGAGGTCATTTGCTTGCCTTCGGCGGTTCACGCACTTATCACCGAATCGCGTGCGCTATCGAGGATGCTGGCTTCGAGTTCCGTGACTGTATTATGTGGCTTTACGGCTCAGGCTTCCCGAAATCGATGAACCTGGGGCTTGCGATCGACAAGCGCAACGGCGTTGACAGCGCGGTCGTGGGTCGCGAGCATTGCGGCACGAACGCAATGCTCGGGGGTTTATCAGGTTTGATGACATCTTCGGGGTCATATGAAATCAAGCAAGCTCAAAACGAATGGGCGGGCTGGGGCACGCAACTGAAGCCCGCATATGAGCCCGTCATAGTGGCACGCAAGCCGTGTGAAGGGTCGTGTATCGACAATGTGCTGGCGCATCGTGTTGGCGGCTTCAATATTGACGAGTGCCGCATCGGTGAAGGCACTGGCGATGTCAAGGCGGTCAAATACCCTGATATTCGCGGTGACCTTGTTTGTAATTGTCACCGCGAATATCAGGAAACGGCGCCAGTCGAGTACACTGTCATCGATCAGGGGCGATACCCGTCAAATGTCATCCTGACTTATGACAAGACTGACGAGCGCGAGGTTTGCGGGGGTATGCCTGACACCAAAAGCAACGGCGGTGCATACACTATGCCCGAAATGGGCGGGGGTACCGAGGGCGTGTGCAATTTTCAGACTGTCGGGGCAAAAAGGCTGACATTAGGGGCAACCTTGCCCGCTGACGAGGGGAGTGCTTCGCGGTACTACTATTGCGCTAAGGCATCAGCACGCGATCGCGATGAGGGGCTTGATGCGTTTGTCAAGCAAGAAGGCGGCACCTATGACTTCCGTCAAGACGGCTCGCTCGACGGCTCTGTCCCGAGCCGTCGAAACACTCACCCGACTGTCAAGCCCGTTGACCTGATGCAATACCTTATCAGGCTTGTCACACCGAGGGGGGGCACGATCCTTGACCCGTTCAACGGCTCAGGCTCGACAGGGAAGGCGGCAATGTTTGAAAACCGTGACCGACAGGCAAAGTACAAATACATCGGCATCGAGCTGACACCCGAATATTTACCGATTGCCGAGGCGCGAATCACCTGGGCGACAGAATACCACGACACCGAAAAGGCTGAAAAGCCGATTGAAGGGCAATTATCAATTTTTGACATTATGGGAGGTCAATAACAAATGATTTACGAAGATTGCAAATATTTCACTGGCGACGATGACTGTCATCGATGCGAGAAGCGCGGCTATTTTTTCGGCGGTTGCGAATATTGCGAGCATTACGATGACGGCATCAGCATCAAAAAACTGGAGGAAAACGAATGAAAAGCGAAAACAACCCCGGCATCAGGCTTATTGATGCCAACGCACTTTTAAGGCAAGACGACCCGACATATGACGAAGAGGGCTTCCGCGTATGGTATGCAACTGACATCAACCGCGCCCCGACGATCACGCCGACATTTCAGCTCAAAGACATCACTGACGAGGATGTCGCAAGGTTTGCAATGATTTGGCAAAGGGCAACGAGCAAGGGCGTAATACTTGAACCCGAAAGACCGCAAGCGGCTAACAATGCCGAATTATTCAAGCAAACATTCGGTATATATGCGACTGAATTATGGACTATGACAAATGCAAAATTTACTGAGTGGCTTGATGCGGAGGTAAGGATGCACGGAGGTGCCTTATGAGCCGAAAAGTAATAATCAAATGCAAGATAAATTTACCCGCCAGCGATATGCAAGCCCTTGAAAAAAAGCTCAGGCGTGATTATGACACAGGCTTGATGCTGATACCTTATTATTGCGATGCGATCGTTGCCGACGATGTCGAGGAGGTACAAAATGAGACTAATTGACGCAGATGCTTTGAAAAAGGCGATTATGCAATCATCAAATTGCAAGACGGCACAGTTATTGAGGGCAATGTCGAAACCTGGCGCGATTACGAAGACGGCGATCAATTACAAGTCAGAATCAACGGGGTGACATATCTGACACACTCATATAATTGCACACTTATTGCACACAACGGGGGTGAAGTATGACAATAGCAATCATCATACCTTATCACAACGCAGCGCCCTGGCTCGACAGATGCCTGGCAAGTATTGACCCGCGTTTTGAGGTCATAGCGGTTGACGACAACAGCACCGACAACGGCCCCGCGATCGTTGAAAAGTATTTCAACACCGACAAGGTCAAGGGCTTGAATCTTATAAACAACCGCGCGCCAGGCGTTGCCGGGGCTCGTAACACGGGGCTTGATTTTGCCCTTGAATACATAAAGCCCAATTACATCGCCTTCCTTGATGCTGATGACGAGCTTGCCCCTGATGCCTATGATGCGATGCTGGCGGCGATACACGAAAAACCGCAAGCCGAAATTATACAATTTCAGCACAGGCGCATCACGCCTGACGGCAAGGCGGTCCCGCGGATGCCGTGCGGCAAGGGCGTGTATAACCTTGACCGATTACCGCCTTTATGGGTCAGCACTGTCAACAAGTTATTCAAGACGAATTTAATCAAGGACATCGATTTTGACACTATGCTCAAACACGGTGAAGACGAAGTCTTCGTGCTTAAATGCCTTAAATGGGCGCGTTATATATTTGTCAGCGAATATGTAACGATGTTTTACCACCGCGACAACCCAAACAGTTTGAGCCAGGTGGCATCGTTTGACGACCTAATCGACGAGCAAACGGCACTTCTCGAGCTGTTGACAGATTACAGCGACGACGGGGCACTATGCGAGGCAATCAGGCAACGCCAGTGCGAATTGTGGAATAACCCAACATACAAGCGGGTCATCGGGGGTGTGAAGTGAAATACATTATTATGTGCGGGGGCAAGTATTATGACTGGCCGACCCCTAAACACCTTGTCAAGATCCACGGCGAGCCGATTGTCGCCAGGACAATACGCCTGTTGCGTGAAAACGGCATCAAGGACATTGCAATCAGCACAAATGACAGCCAGTTCATTACGTTTGACGTGCCCTTGCTGATGCATAGTAACCGATACTATTTGCCCGAGGGCTCAGATGCCTTGACACCCTGGCTCGATGCCTTCTACCCGATGACCGAGCCCGTGTGCTATCTATACGGGGATGTGGTTTACAGCCCGAAGGCTATCAAGACAATCATAGACAAACAAACGGAATCAATCGACTTCTTTGCATCGTGCAAGCCGTTCGCGATGCAATACCCGAAGCGCTGGGCTGAGCCGTTCGCGTTCAAGGTCGTTGACACCCGCCGTTTTTTCGCAGCGATCGAACGCACCAAAGACTATGACCGCCAGGGCCTATTTAAGCGCCAGCCCGTATCGTGGGAATTGTGGCAAGTCATACAAGGCACCGAATTGAACCGCATCATAAACGACTACACTGTCATAAATGACTACACGTGCGACATCGACAAGCCTGATGACATAGCCAAATTTGAACGGATGCAATTATGATACCCCGTGATAGTTTTATTTATGTTATTTTGAAATAGATATATCACCTTTACGGTGACATTATTCGTTTTCTTCATTAAGCCCCGGCAACCGCCAGGGCTTTTTTAATGGGGTTTTAACTATGCCGATTGACATTATCTACATACTACAAGACCAAAAGAACACTGACGAGCTCAGGTATAGTTTGCGGTCAGTCGAGGAAAACTTCCCGCATCGGCTTGTATGGTTCATAGGTGCACAGCCGTCAGGGTTCAAGCCTGACAGATGCATCAAGCATACCCAGCAAGGGGAAACCAAATGGGCTCGCATCAGGTCATCGATGATTGAGGCGTGCAAGGCTGACGAATTGACTGACACCTTCTACCTTTTTAATGATGACTTTTTTGTGATGAAAAGGCAAACGGGCGAATTTATCAATATGGCTGACAGGACCCTGACAGATCGTATCGAAGACTTTAAACAGGAAAACCCCTGGCTCAATCACTATGCCCGCACACTTGTCAAGGCACGCGAGGAGCTCAAGGTTTTGGGGTGCCCAGAAGTCAATTATGACATTCACACCCCGATGCTGTTTGAGAAGGCAAAGGTCATCGACACACTGGCGAAGTGCTCGTCACCTCAGATGCGGTCAGTTTACGGCAACATCAACCGCGTGCCGTATATCGACCACCCTGATGTCAAGATATACAGCCTTGACACAGTCCCGGTGTTGCCTGACTACCTGAGCACCGACGATGACACCTTCACCGACGGCAAAGTCGGTCAATACATCAGGGCGACATTTACAACGCCGTCGAGGTTTGAGATATGAGCAAGAACAGAAGCGGCAAAAGGTGGGAACGCATCAGGCGCCTTGCCTGGGATCGTGACAGAAAGAATCGGGCGCCCTGTCATATTTGCGGTGAGCGTATCGACTACAATATACAGCCGTCATCGGCACCGCTGGCGTGGGAACCCGACCATATAATCCCATATGCTAAGGCACCCGAGCTCGAGCTTGACTTGAACAACATCGCGGCAAGTCATATGCGATGCAACAGGCAACGGGGCTCAGGTGCACAAGACCTGGCACTCGGTCAGCGCTCGCGTATTTGGTAACTAATCGGCACGGGACAAGGGTATGGCCTTGCAATCTTTGGGGGCTTTTTAAGGCGTGAGAAGTCGGATCGTAGCCATGTC
>JAZRNV010000159.1:0-26822 GCA_045648425.1 Acutalibacteraceae bacterium
AGCAAAATTAAATTCTATGATTTAATTTTGCACAACATTCATTGCAATGGATATGGACAAATTTTCAAAGAAAATTTGCCGCAAAATCAAAGATTTTGTGTCGAAACAAGTTTGTTTCGACTAACCATAACCATTATAAATACATTGGTATTATACATCATTCGTTTTACAGATTCAACTGTTTTAAAAGGAAAAAGCCACTGCAAGCTGTGTTGCAATGGCTTTTGTTTCTTTTTTCGCTATGATGCGGCAACCGTTACCGACAGCCGCTTGACGAAATCAGCGGAACTTGCGCTTACGAGCTGCCTCCGACTTCTTTTTGCGTCTGACGGAAGGTTTCTCATAGTGCTCTCTTTTACGAACCTCTTGGATTACGCCGTCTCTTTGGGTAGCCCTCTTGAATCGACGCAAAGCATTTTCAAGACTTTCGTTCTCTTTTAAACGCACTTGACTCATCTAAAATTCCCTCCCTCCGGATTAAGCGAAGGTTCGGACTGCACGCCCGAAACTTACAATACACGCTACATTATACCTTTTTATACAAAGGGTTGTCAAGAGCAAAAATGAATTTTATTGCTTTTTTTCGCATTTTAATTCTTTTACTGCCCTTTTATACTCTTTTTCGCCGCAAACTTCGCTTATTACACGAGGCAGCATATTGGATGATATTCGGCCCGGCAGACCTAAAGCCCTGCATAACTCTGCCCTTAGACGGGATGAATCGGTTTGGCCGTAAAAACCGTCCTCATACATTTTAAGCTTTGTAACAGGGGCAAAGCGCTCTTTTGTTCCGCCTGTTACGCCGGCGGCCATTAACGCATCTGATATAACCTGCTCACTTACACCTTCTACGCCCAGCAGACGGTCGGAGCTCCACTCTTCTTTTCGTCTTTCTTTGCCGATAATTTCGGGAATGTAGACGTGAGTTACCTGTCCATCCTTAACCGCTTGTGACAAATAGTTGCGGATAATAAAGCCGGCTGAATCGGAATCGGTCATAAGAATTATACCGCGGGTTTTGGCCATAAGGCGAATAAGCTCCAGCTTTTGGCTGTCTTTGAATATTCTGAAACCGTCGGTGGTGATAATGAGGGCATCAACAAAATTTGACAGCTTAATTTTATCGTATTTTCCCTCAACCACTATTACCTGCTGTAACGAAATCATAGTTGCCTGCCCGATGCTGTACGCACCAATTCAACCAAGCACCGCTCCATTATAACCTTTGGGTCAGTGCGGCTTGTTTTAAAGGCAAGGTCGGTTCGACGCAAAATCTCTAATGCTTGGCGCACAGAGGCCTGTGACATTCTTTTGCCCGACTGAGCGGCTCGGCGCAATTTAAAAGAGGCCTTGCCGTAGCCAAAGGCGGCAGCAGTATCATCGGTGCGCATTCCCTCGCCCTCACCCAGTTTTACGCGATATATGTCTACAAAAGCACTTGAAAGGGCGCCCAGAATAAGTAAAGGTTCCGTTTTTGCCTCAAAAAGGTCGGCACAAATTGACATAGCGAGATCTGCGTTGCCTGCGCAAACGGCATCGGCCAAAGCAAAAGAAGATGCTTCCACCGTTTTGGAGCATATTGTATCCACATCCTCCATAGTTACCGCCGCGCCCGAGCCCACATAGTCACACAGTTTATCGGTTTCGTTGAGCAGATTTTCAAGGTTATCTCCGCAACGGGAAATAATCCCCTTTGCTATGGTTGGCTGAAGATTTATATTGCGTCTGGCTGCTCGGCGGCAAATGGCATCGGCCAGCTCTTTTTCGGTTTTGTGGGCAAAATTAACAGTGGCAGCCCGTTTTGAAACAAGAGCAAAAAGCTCTTTGCCCTTATCGCTTTTGGGCTTGGGCAATGCAGATTCATAGGTAAAAATAAGCACACACTGCTCGTTTGGCTGCTCAAGCACCGCCTTGAACTGCTTGTACTGCACCTCGCTGACCGATGAGAAGGGGTAATCACTGACCACCACGCAGGAATAAGGGCTCATCATAGGTATGGCATCGGCCGCAGAGGTAATATCATCGGCCGAGGCGGCAGAATCAAGTCGGTGTATATTGGCCTCTTCAAAATCGGTAACGGCGGCCTTTATTATGCGCTCAATATAGACACGCTTTAAATAATCCTCTTCCCCATAGAAAAGGTATATTGGCTCAAACCGTGTCGATTTTATTGACACAGACAGGTCTTTTTCGTTTATTTCTGCCATTACCTCACCGCCTCAGTTTACAACGCCCGTTTTTCTGCTGACGATTGTTGTAAAATATTCTTCTTCAACATTATACACTCTGTTGTCATCATTGGCAAGTACCTTTCCACCCTCTGTTAAAATACTGCTTTTTGTATTGGCTGCACACCATCCTCTGGCAAGCGTGCAATCAACATCTTTTATATGAGACAGGTCTGCCCCCTCTTCTGCCACGGCAATGGTCAGCCCGTCAAAATCGATATAGGTATAATTCTCTCCGACGGTGACAACAACACCCTCATCCACACAAACCGGCTTGGGATCGATTTTGCCCATCAGCTTGTGCTCGGGTTGCAGATAATCGGCCATCCACTCATTTACTTGCCCGTTGTCGCGATGAACCGAAACAACATCGGGAGCGATTTTGCCTGATTGATATATTGCTTGACGCAGACGCCCTATTTCTTTTGGACTTGTGCAGTTGCCTATCACTACAGTTTTATCTTTGTATCTTACAACGGTGCAATCATTTGTCACGTTGGTAATAACCGCACGGTTGGAGGCCAAACAGCCCGCTAAGAAAACAAACACAACACCCATCACGGCAACGGTCGAGCCGATAACAGCAACCTTTTTGTTTCTTTTTACCCCTACCGCAAGAATAATACCTGCGAAAATCAAAGCCAAGGCCAGCATCGTTTCTTCACGGGATACCGTTATGGCGGAATTGTCACCGCCTGTAAATGCAGCCACCACCGCCACGCTTATGGCCGAAGCGCATCTTACTATGAATGATACAATCACAGCAAATGGCCGTGTTACTATAAGCGCCGCCAAAATAAGCATAAGGGTGCCGAAAACTATCACCAAGCTTACAAGCCACCCTAAAAGCATATTGGTAATCAGCACAGAGGGGCTCACCTTGCCATTCCACAAAAGGGTAAGGGCTGTTATAAAAAGCAGCGCAGACAGAGTCAAAGCAAAGATGGATGCCACCACTTTTATCAATCGTGGCAAAGGGGTGCGTATTATGTAATTGATTATGGGTGGACAAACAATCAACATACCCAAGGTAGAAAAGAAAGACAGTAAAAATCCAAAGCTGACTGCTCCCTGAGGCCAGACCAAGCTTATCAACATGGCCGAAATGCCCAGAGAATTGATTGGATTTACATCCCTTTTGAAGGTGTAGCTGATTAAAAGCATACCCGAGCAGATGCCTGCTCTTACAACCGATGGACCCATTCCGCAAATCAGCATATAAAATATTATGGGCACCAGCATCATAACAGCCAACCGACGCCGCAAATTTCCGCAAGGTAAAAACTTCATAAGCAAGGCCACCACAACCGATAGATGGCCACCCGAAATAACCAGCAAATGAGCCAATCCGGCAAAAGCAAAATCTTGCTCTACATAAAAGTTTAAGGACTCGTTATTTCCAAGCAATACAGATTTTACAAAGGCACCCGGCTGTCCGGAAATATATCGGTCAATATAATCAGACGCTAAACGTCTGGCTTCGTATATAAGCTTGGCGAATCCCTTTTGCGATGCTTTGGAAAAGGAAATGCTTTGCCTTTCGCCATAACCCTGCACCGCCTTTTCCACTGTTACAGGTGCGGAGGAGGTAAGCACTGCCTCCCCTTTAAAAAGGTCATTGACATCGGCCTTCATTGCCTCGTTTGTGTTGAGCACAAACTCAAAGCCATCGTCGGTGCGAATAATGTATCGATAGGTGCCGTCATAGCCGGGCACCTCGGCAACGCGCCCTTCAACGTAGCATTCACTTTCACCTATTGCCTGAGCGACTTGCTGTGCGCTTTTTAGCTGCACGGTCATATTAAAAGCCGCCGCGGCCGACATAAACAAAGCTATTATTGTTATCAAAAAGGCCTTCTTTTCGCCCTTTTGCAAAAATCTTATGACAGACAGCATTATAAACACAAATGCCGCCAATAAAAGTAAAACGCTCACAACACGTCCACCTTTATAACCTAAAGAGGACACAGTTGTAAGCGTTGCTAACATTGGAAATCCTATTGCTATGGCAGGTAGATATTTCATTTAAAAAACAGAGGTATTGTTGCTAAAAAGATTATATCTGTTCTTTCAGAAGCATCGCCTTCTGCCAAGACAGCACAGGTTGCCGCCTCAGTTGCGCCTGCCGATTCAACCAGCTTGCGTATTGCAATCAATGATTCACCGGTGGAGACCACATCATCAACAATCAGCACTTTTTTGCCTTTGATAAGGTTGCATTCATCCTCACCCAGATAGAGGGTTTGAAGCTTTTGAGTGGTTATTGAGCGCACCTCTGCCTTAACAGGGTCGCCCATATAAACCTTTACACCCTTGCGAGCAACCACATATGGCTTGCCGCACTGCCTTGACATCTCGTATGCCAGGGGGATGCTTTTTGCTTCGGGAGTAAGAATATAATCAAAATCGGGGGCTTTTTCAAGCAAGCCCTTTGCCGCAGCTACGGTAACCTCTACATCACCAAAAAGAATAAAGGCGGCAATATCAAGCGTTTCGCTGACTGCGTAAAGAGGCAAATTCCTCTCTACCCCTGCGATATTAACCTTGTATGTCTGTCTCATATCGTCATCTCCTTATAATCAGCCGGGAGGCCATGCAAGATTGCGACGGGCGAGCAGGTGAAAATGGATATGGCCCACTGTCTGGCCGCCCTCTTCACCGCAGTTGTTAACTACACGGAAGCCCTTTTCAAGCTTTTGCTCCTGAGCAATCTTTGCGACCGCCTCGAAAACGCGGGCAACATCGCCTGAATTGGAGGAGTCAACTTTATCGGCACCGCTTATATGGCATCGGGGAATTATGATAGCGTGAAAAGGTGCCTGGGGATCAATATCGGCAAAGGCGTAAACCTTGTCATCCGAATAAATCTTGGTTGAAGGGATTTCACCTGCCGCAATTTTACAAAATAGGCAGTCCATATTATCACTCCTTTTGTTATTTGAGAAGGGCCGAAACAATGCCGGGCAAGGCAGAAAGGGCATCCTTAACCTTGGTTACATCCTTACCGCCTGCCATTGCCATATCGGGCTTGCCGCCACCGTTGCCACCTGCGATTTTAGCAATCTCACGAACGATATTGCCTGCGTGGGCACCTGCGCTGACAGCATCCTTACCGCAAGCGGTGGCAAAGGTAACCTTGCCCTCACCAACATCGGCAAGCACCATTACAACATCGGGATATTTATCCTTAACAACATCGCAAGCGGAGCGCAAATCTCCACCCCAGAAAAGATCAGCAACCACGCGCACGGCACCAACCTTTTCGGCTGATGACATAAGAGAGTCAAACTTGCCCGATGCAAGCTGAGCATTAAGGCGGTCAATCTGAGCATCCTTGTTCTTCGATTCGGCAATAATAGCTGATATTCTGTCGGCAAGTTCATTGGCCTTGCTGACCTTGGCAACGGCAACTGCCTGCGCTAAAAGAGCATCGGTAGACTGCATAAGCTTAATGAGGCCTGTGCCTGTTACGCCCTCGATTCGGCGCACACCTGCGGCTACGCTGCCCTCGGAAACAATACGGAACAGACCCAGCTTTGAGGTTGAATCAACGTGGGTGCCGCCGCAGAACTCGATAGAATAGCCGTCAGCATTGACAACGCGAACGGTGTCACCGTACTTTTCGCCGAAAAGTGCCATAGCGCCAAGCTTTTTAGCTTCTTCAATGGGCATTTCGGTCATTGAAACATCAGCGCCCTGCAAAATTGCAGCATTGACAATGGCCTCGGTTTGAGCAATCTGCTCAGCAGTCATAGCCGAGAAGTGGGTAAAGTCAAAGCGTACACTGTCAGCCGTTACAAGCTGACCTGCCTGCTCAACGTGGGTGCCGAGCACCTTACGGAGAGCTGCCTGCAACAAGTGTGCGGCGGTGTGATTTCTCATTATTGAAAGGCGTCGGTCAACATCTACCTTTGCGGTAACTGCAGCATCCTGTGACAGGGTGCCCTTGGTTACCTTACCGACGTGCATATATACGCCCTCATTGGTCTTTTGAGTGTCGGCAACGGCAAACTCAAAGCCATCGCCCACAATAACGCCGGAATCCCCCACCTGGCCACCGCTTTCGGCATAGAAGCAGGTGGTATCAAGAGCAACAACAGCGCTTTGACCCTCACCGACGGCAACTGCCGTTTCATCCTCACAAACGATGCCCAGCACCTTGCTCTCGCAAGAAAACTCGGTATAACCCACAAAATTGGTTGCAGGCAGCTCGGCAAGAAGATTTTGCTCGCCCTTCCATGCATCTGCGCCTGCGTTTTTGCGAGCGGCACGTGTGTCTTTACGGTATTGGTCATATATTTTGCGGAAGCCCTCCACATCAACCTCTACACCGCGGTCGGCAAGAATTTCAACAGTAAGGTCAATGGGGAAACCGTAGGTATCCTGAAGCTTGAAGGCCTCTTCACCTGAGAGCTTGCCCCCTCCGTTTTCAACAAAGTTATCGAGTATCTGCATACCCTGGTCAACAGTGCGTGCAAAGGCCTCTTCTTCAACAGAAATAACCTTGGTAATAAGTTCCTGCTTTTCACGGAGTTCGGGGTAAGCGCCCTCGTTTTCGGTGATAACGGTTTCAACCACCTCGTTAAGGAAGGGGCGGTTAACACCCAGCAAACGACCGTGACGAGCGGCACGGCGAAGGAGTCGGCGAAGCACATATCCCCTGCCGTTGTTGGAGGGCATTACGCCGTCGCCGATCATAAACACGGTGGAGCGGATGTGGTCGGTTACAACACGCAAAGAAACATCCTTTTTGGCATCCTCTTTATAGGTAACACCGCAAATGCGGCTGATGTGCTTCATAATATTCTGAACGGTGTCAACCTCAAAAAGGTTGTCAACATCCTGCATTACGCAAGCAAGGCGCTCAAGGCCCATACCGGTATCAATGTTCTTTTGAGCAAGCTCGGTATAGTTGCCGTGGCCATCGTTGTTAAACTGAGAGAAAACGTTGTTCCAAATCTCAATAAATCGGTCGCAATCACAGCCGACAGCACAATCGGGCTTGCCGCAGCCGTGCTTTTCACCGCGGTCAAAATAAATCTCGGAGCAGGGGCCGCAGGGACCTGAGCCGTGCTCCCAGAAATTATCCTCTTTGCCCAGGCGAACCATATGAGAGGGGTCTACCCCTACCTCTTTGGTCCAGATTTCATAGGCCTCGTCATCCTCTTCATAAATAGATACGTAGAGCAAATCTTCGGGGATTTCCATAACCTTGGTGCAAAACTCCCACGCCCAGGCAGTTGCCTCGTGCTTGAAGTAATCGCCGAAGGAGAAGTTGCCCAGCATCTCAAAGAAGGTGCCGTGACGGGCGGTGTGACCCACGCGCTCAATGTCGGGAGTGCGGATGCACTTTTGGCAGGTGGTGACACGCTTGCGAGGAGGAGTAACCTCACCCGTAAAGAATTTTTTCATAGGTGCCATACCTGAGTTGATAAGCAACAAGCTGTTATCGTTGTTGGGAACAAGGGAGTAGCTGGGCAGACGCAAATGCTCTTTCGACTCAAAAAAGGAAAGATACTTTTCTCTGCACTCGTTAAGGGATGTCCATTTCATAATCAAAAATCCTCCGTAAAAATAATAAACTCCGCCCCAAAAAAGGGACGGAGTAAACCGCGGTACCACCCAATTTGCCGCGCTTTTCGCACGACCTCTTGACCCCCTTTAACGCAGGGATTACGCCGCCTCTCGGTCGGTGGCTCAAAAGCCGGCTCGGCAACCGCTCTGCAGGTGCATCACACCAAAAGCACCCTCTCTTAAGCAGAGGCAGTATTGCCTTTTGCTTTGTCACTGCCATAAAAAATTTTACACAAACAGTTTATATCATCTGTCGGGTTTTGTCAAGTCATTTGCAAATAATTGCCGCCCACATATTTAAGGCAGTTAATAAGGTTGCCGTATTTGTCGGTTTTTTGCTCAATTTCAAACAGTTGGGGGCGCAAAACATACCACACCGCAATATCATCCCACACATAGCAGCCCTTCTCTCCGTTTTGGACGCAACGCTGACGGTAATTGTTCATAAGAGTATGATACAGGTTGTCAGTGGGAATGTGTGCGTTTTCAATGTTTAAGGCCTCGCACATACTGTCAAGCATAACGCAGGCGTGAGGTCGGTGACAGCAAAAGGCGAAGCTTTCTTTATCCATACCGTGATTGAACTCGTCGCCGTCAAAATTAGGATAGCCATCAACGCAGCCGCCCATCATAATAAAGCGGCAGTCGGGATACCTTTCGACAAGCTGCTTTGCCACGGTGGCTGGGCCGAGACTTAAAATAATATCGTCGGCTGTCAGCTGTGGATTGTAGTCTTCAAAATAAATCCACTGCGCCTTGGTTTCGCAAGGTGCAATCACGTCACCCATTCCGTCATTGCCGTGAACAAAATAGAGGGCTTTGCTGTTTTGAAGCAGGTTGACGGTGCTGATAATCTGAACCCTGTCATCATAGGGGGCCAGCGTAGAAATCAGCTTAAGGGCGTTGTTAAAGGAGGTTTCGGCAGAAAAATTGCCACCTACGGCAATTATATCAATTTTGCCGAACTCATCTCTATGATTAAAGATGTTTGCTGTTGCAACAGCATCGTCAAGGCCGTAATCGCACAGCACTACCAAATTGGGCTTTTTGCCGTTCATCTTATATAGCCCCCTATCTTTTTAACAAACACCATTTTATCACCTGTGGTTTTTTCAGAAGCAGAAACATAAAATTCAAGCTGATGTTTCATCTCAAAACGGGTAATAACATCTTCTTCATATGTATATAGCTCTGCCATTGCAAGGTAATATTCCATCTCAACATTTTCGAAGAAAACGCCGTTGATATTTTCACCCTCGTAATCCTGATAAAGAAGCTTGCGCTCATTGAAGGAGTTGATAAGATTTTCACGGATTTTTGCTTCTCTTTCTTCGGGGTTTTCGCAAGGGGGCAGTTGCCCTGCAGTCTCAAGCTTTTTGCATATGTCAAAGGCACAGAACATTCCGCGATACATATATGCCCGAAGCAGTTCACAAAGCTGCTTATTGTCGTCGGGAGAGTCCTCTTCAAGACGGTTGCACAACACCACAACCCTCTCTGACACCTTTATAAGCTTATCGGCATAGGCCTTTTTAAGCTCGGCGGGCACACCGTCATTGTAAAGAATAAGCAAATAGGCGAAGGCAATAACATTGCCGTATATGGCCTCAAGCAAAACCTTGACGATGCTGTCATCAAGGGCGGCGATTTGCTCAAGCACATTAATAAAGGTTTTTTCTATTTTGTAAAAATCGTCTATTGTAATGGTCTGGTCGGACTCTTCATTGCGAATAGCTTTCAAAAGGGAGATGGTGGTGCGAGCTCCCTTTAAAGACACCTTGAACTCAGGTGAATTGGTTTTGTAGTTTTTGCCGAGCTGCTCAAGGTCATCATATACGTCGTCAATGATGTTGGAAAAAATGTGAGCAGAGTAGATATAGTTAACAAGATACTGCGCCATTTCATAGTCAGAGCAAATGGGGTTATCGGAATGACGACGAATAAAATCTTTGATTTTATACCACTCCATAATTGATGCCATTTTATTGCCCGTCACAACGTGGTGCTGGGATTTTTGCAAAAATCCTTTTCCAATCTCTTCGGCAAGCTGCTCATCGGTTTTTGAAGCATAGGTTACAAAGTCGGCGTAAACGCCCTTTACATCGTTGGGAATTATCTCATCGTTTTCACCGATATCAATAAAATAGTTGTGCACCTTAAGGCCACCCAGCTGTGCCAGCAGGTAACCCCACTCAAACATCAGATTGGGGCTTATGATGCCTGTGCGAGGATGCTTTTGAACAAGCATAATTGCTCGGTGGCAACGGTTCATCTCTTTAAGCACGGTGGGGCCCAAAAACACATCGTTAGAATCGGAATAGTCTCCGCCCACAACGCATTCACTGCCTCGGCTGTTTTCATTAATATATTTAGCAACCGCCTGTGCAAGTTCTTTGTTGCCGCTCCACGCGATAAAAATTTTGCTCATATCGGCACCTCTTTGTCTGCTTGATGTCTTAATTTTATCACAGCCGGCGTTTTTCGTCAACAAGCCGTTAAAGCTGAGACAGCATATCGCAGATTTTTTTAAAAACCGGAGCACAATCGGCCGAGCCGGAAATTCCGTCCTCACATAAAACCACCACGGTATATTCACGCCAAAAGCCCGCAAACCAGCTTTGTGTAACGCTTTTACCATCCTTTATCCAGCCCGTTTCGGCAGTAGCGGTTTTGCCCCCTGCCAGCCCATCATCGGTAGCTGCCGACTTTCCTGTGCCCCGTTGCACCACCTGCATCATCATTTGGGATAAGGTGTCGGCAATCTCTGCCTTCAGCACCTTTTGAGGAGGTGACTCGGGAGCAGGAATCTTTTTTTCGTTTTTCACAGTGGCTTCAACCATTGAAGGAGTAACCAGCATCCCTCCGTTGGCAACAGATGCGGTCATTACCGCTATATGAAGGGGAGACAGCATCAGCTCCCCTTGGCCGAAGGACAGATTTGCAAGGGCTGCAGGCATTGTGCTGAGGGTTCTTATTGATGGCAGGCGACCTGCTGACGTACCCACCCCCTCAAAAAGAGAATAGGCGCGATTGAAGCCCATTCTTATGCAGGTGCTATACAAAGAAGCCGCACCCACCTGCTGCCCCAGTTTTATATAGTAACAATTACATGACATAGCCAAGGCATCGGTCATATCGATTAACCCGTGGCCCCGGTGTGCATTGCAGTTGAATCTAATATTTCCCACCTGTGTAAAGCCGTCGCAGGTGTGTGAATTTTGAGTTGATATGCCCCCGTTAAGAGCGGCAACCGTTACGCAGGGCTTAAAAACAGAGCCAACGTTATAAAGGGTCAGGGCGCGATTGATAAGAGGTCCGTCGGTGCTGCTGAGGGCCTCGTCAACAGCGGCAGGAGAAAAATCAGGGAAGCTTGCCATACCTCTTATTTTGCCCGTTGAGGATTCCATAACTATGACGGCTCCTTTTTGCAAAAATTCACCGCAATTATGAATGATACGCTGAACGCGGGCATCAATCGTAAGCACCACCCCGTCCTTCTTGGTGGCAGAGCCGCTGACGGTGGGTGAAATGCCCGAAAGAGCTCTGCCCGTGGCATCCACGGTGTAGGTGACCTTCAAGGGCTCGGCGCTCCCCAACAGAGATTCATAGGCCCGTTGCACCCCTGTCACGCCCTTGCCCTCGGCGTCAAGATAGCCGATGATGTGAGGAGCAAGGCAGTCGGACGGCACCCCCGAATCTACATTAAAAAACAGCCCGTCAGGGCATTCAAAATCCATAGGCACCTCACACAGTGTGGGCTTGCCCGACTTAAGTCGTGCAAGAATGCTCTCGCCCCCTTCACCCATCTGAGAGGTAACACAAGCCACCGTTTCGGGGTCGGCGGTAAGTATCGCCAACCTCTTTGTAGCGGTATTGGTAAGTCGGTTCATATTGCAATCGTAGACGGTGCCGCGAGGAATCGTAACGGTAATGGTAAAGCCCGACCTTCCAACCGATGCGGTTTTTATAATGCCCACAGACAAAAGGCCGACTCTCACCAACGATACCGTCAGCATTGCCGCTACGGCAAGGGTAATAACCCTCATTCTTTTTTTCATTTTGCCACCTCTTTTTTATATTTTTTGCAAAAAGAGGTAAAAAAGTCATCCCTTTGCCGATTTTTTTGTTGTAACCCGTGGCGTTTTGTGCTAATATACTTTATATATGTAGAAAAACGGAGATGTTTTTATGCTGCAAAAGTTAACGCAACTTAATCCCGATGTTAAGATTTTTTCGGTAAACGACCCCGAATTTGCTCCTTTTGGCAGGGTTATTAACATCGACACAGACGAAATCGTGGCAGCGGGCGAAAAAATTTCTTTGCCTGAAAGCGGCTCAAGCTATCTTCCCTCTTGTGAAGATTTTGAGTGCCTTGCCATTGCCGATGAAATATGCCAAAACCACTTTGGCGAGATGCCTGCTCAGGTTGGCTATTGCTGGGGACACAGCAACAAGCTGAACGCACTTGAGTGGCACACGTCATCTGAAATAAACGTTGCCGTGACCGACCTTGTTTTGCTGCTGGCTCCTTTAAGCGAGCTTAAAGACGGCAAAATTGATTCGTCATCGGTAAAGGGCTTTTATGTGCCAAAGGGCACCTGCATAGAGGTGTATTCCACATCTATGCACTTTTGTCCCATCGAGGTGAGCAAAGGTGGCTTTGGTTGTGTGGTTGCTCTGCCGAAAGGCACCAACACCGATTTAGAAAACAAGCACAGCAACCCTATGCTGTTTCGCAAAAACAAATGGATTATTTGCTGTATGGATAATGAGGCACTTATCGCCCGCGGCGTTGTGCCCGCCATCACCGGCACCAACTATGAAATAAAATACTAATCACCCGTTGGAGGATATAAAAATGCAGATTTATGAAGAACTTAAAGCAAGAGGTCTGATCGCTCAGGTTACTGACGAGCCCGAAATAAGAGAGCTTATAAACAACGGCGGTGCCCGTTTTTATATCGGCTTTGACCCCACTGCCGACTCATTGCACGTAGGTCACTTTATGGCACTTTGCCTGATGAAGCGCCTGCAGATGGCAGGCAATAAGCCCGTTGTGCTTATCGGCGGCGGCACCGGCTACATCGGCGACCCCTCGGGCAGAACCGATATGCGCTCAATGATGACTCCCGAAACCATTCAGCACAACTGCGACTGCTTCAGAAAGCAGATGGAGCGTTTTATCGAGTTTGGTGAGGACAAGGCCATTATGGTCAACAACGCCGACTGGCTTTTAAAGCTTAACTACATTGAGCTGCTGCGTGATGTCGGCGCCTGCTTCTCGGTTAACAATATGCTTCGCGCCGAGTGCTACAAGCAGCGTATGGAAAAGGGCCTCAGCTTCCTTGAGTTTAACTATATGATTATGCAGTCTTATGACTTTTATCATCTGCACAACAACTACGGCTGTAATATGCAGTTTGGCGGTGACGACCAGTGGAGCAATATGCTGGGCGGCACCGAGCTTATCCGTAAAAAGACGGGTCACGACGCCTATGCAATGACCATCACCCTGCTGATGAACAGCGAGGGCAAAAAGATGGGCAAAACAGCCAACGGCGCCGTTTGGCTTGACCCCAACAAAACCACTCCCTTTGAATTTTTCCAGTATTGGCGCAACGTTAACGACGCCGACGTTATGAAGTGCATTCGTATGCTCACCTTTATCCCCATTGAAGAGATTGAAAAGATGGAGGAGTGGGATGCATCACGCATTAACGAAAAGAAGGAGCTGCTGGCATACGAGCTGACTGCTCTTGTTCACGGCGAGGAAGAGGCCGACAAGGCAAAGACCGCATCCCACGCTTTGTTTGCAGGCGGCGGTGACGACAGCAATATGCCCACCACCCAGCTTAACGACGCCGACATCCCCGATGATGGTGTTGGCATTATCGACCTGCTTATGATGTGCGGTCTGACTCCCAGCAAGGGTGAGGCACGCCGCCTTATTCAGCAGGGTGGCGTAACCCTTGACGAGAAAAAGGTTGAACAGCACGACCAGATAGTCAGCAAGGCCGCTTTGGTAGAGGGCGTTAAAATCCGCAAGGGCAAAAAGGTGTTCCACAAGGCCATAATTAAGTAAAAAACAACAACAAAGAGCAAGTTCGGCTGAACTTGCTCTTTTGTGTTGTATTATTTAAATGGCTGTCAATCGTAGCAGCACAGCAAAACCCCGCCCGGCGTAAGCCGAGCGGGGTTAACGTTATTGTTGGGGTTGGTCGGGCGGCTTGGTTTCTTCGTCAACAACCCCCGCTATGTCACCGTTAGGTGTAATAACACAAAGATTATCACCAAGAGGAGCATTATATCCTTTTTGAGTGATGATTCTGAAATACGCGCCCTCTTTGTGTACATATTCGCACTGTGCATATATAACTCCGCGCTTGCCTTTCGTGTATCCTGCCAAATCATAAATGCGGTGTTTTTTTATCATTCGTTTTGGCGAATTTGTCTTGTCAATTTTAACACTTATGCGGCGACCGCTTGGTGGGCTTCCATCCGGATGAGCGTGGTAGCCCAAAGTCTTAACGTAATAATTGCCTAAAAGAACTATTAACAAAAGCAAACAACAACCCAAAACCACATACCATTTAAAGGTTAAAGCAGACATCAGCAACAAAATCGGGCCAATGGCAGCGAGCACACGAAAAACTATTGCTTCTGGATTTTTACGAAAGAACTGTCTTTTGCATTGTTCACACTTATACTTTGGTTCAAAAAATTTGGTTCTGGATATATAGTGAGCAACTGAAAGATAGGTGTATTCACCGCAATGAGGGCATCGCAAATCATCTCTTTTTAACGGAACCGGATTGTGCATATCATCCATGCTATTGCCTCCTTAACTAAACAACAGGTCATTCTCAAAGTTTTGCGTCGGCACTTTATATCCTAAAGAAGTTATATTCCAACCTTTTTTCTGATTGCAGGAATAAACATTACCGCGGCTTGACACAGCGTTAAAAGTCCGCAGGAATAAAACTGCACGTTGCACACCGTTTTTAAGCAATCCTTGTAGTTGGGCAAAAATGGGTCAATGTAAATTTCGGCACAAACAGCGGCAATTTGTACTAATACCGCAACAAGCACAGGAGTTATAAATAGAATGGTCTTTTTAACGCTGAAATCCCTTTTAAACACCATAAACTGAATAACGGTAAAGTATATTAACGACATTGACAGTGCTACACCAACCACGAGCAAGTCATCATTATAATCAATCTTGGCGTTTTTAAGCAATGTAACGATACCAAGATAGTGACCGATGAAAAAGATAGGATATAAAAAGCTTGCAAGAATATATTTTATGATTGAATTCTTTAACGTTACGGTTTTATCAATGCGCACCTTAGAATAAAGGTAGGTGTAATAAAAGGTATATATTGAATTTATGATTATTACCCATACGATTGCTGTTAACGAGCCAAACATATAGTCAAAAACAATGCTTGACACAAATACTCCTCCTTAATTCAATTGCTGTATCCATAATACTCTAATATCATTTGATCGGTATAGAATATATGCTGATCATCGACTATTTTAAGATTGCTCATACCATCCAACTGTGTTATACGTCATATTTAACGACATATATTTTCTTTGCACGATGTTGTAAAATATATAACTGCCGTTTAACAAATCGTCGTCAGGCACAGCAGCAAGGACGATAATCGTACACAGATTCTTTTTTTCATTATAACACATCCTTTTTGGTGTGTAACTATATTTTAGCGCTTTTGTGAAAGGAAATCAAGTGCTTATATAACCTTCGTCACGATGGGCTGAAAAAATCCCTATGCAAGGATTGCTTGCATAGGGATTTTAGCTATACATTTATCAGACGATTACTCTTACCTTGATTACGCCGTCGATAGCCATAATAGATGCGGCAGCATCCTTACCTACAAGCTCATCAACGTCAAGAATGGTATAAGCATACTCCTTCTTGGACTCGTTTGCCATCTTTTCGATGTTTAAACCAAGAGCAGAAACAGCACCGGAAATCTGAGTCAGCATATTGGGGATATTCTTGTGAATTACGCAAACTCTGCAAGCGGTGGTGCGGGGAGCAACTACGCTGGGCAGGTTAACAGAATTTTTGATATTACCGTTTTCAAGGTAATCAACAATCTGATTTGCTGCCATAACTGCACAGTTATCCTCAGACTCCTGAGTAGATGCGCCAAGGTGAGGAATTGCAACAACGCCCTCAACACCGATTACCTCATCACTGGGGAAGTCGGTTACATATGCAGCCACCTTGCCGTTGCCAAGTGCTTCGATAATATCAGCGCTGTTAACCAAGTCGCCACGGGCAAAGTTAAGAATTCTTACGCCTGCCTTCATCTTGGCAATAGACTGCTCGTTAATCATATTTTTGGTGTCGGGTGTAAGCGGCACGTGAACAGAGATATAATCGCAATCGGAATAAATCTCATTTACATCAGAAATGTGCTTAACGGAATTGTCAAGCTTAAGGGCGGCATCAACCGACAAATAGGGGTCATAGCCGTAAACCTCCATACCCAATGCACAGGCGGCATTGGCAACCAAAATACCGATTGCGCCGAGGCCGATAACGCCAAGCTTTTTACCCAAAATTTCGGGACCTGCGAAGGCGCCCTTTCCCTTTTCAACCATCTTACCTACTTCGGCACCGTTGCCCTTGAGGGTCTTGGCCCAGTCAATAGCAGGGATAACCTTGCGTGATGAGAGGAAAAGGCCGGCGATAACAAGCTCTTTAACAGCGTTTGCATTGGCACCGGGAGTGTTGAAAACAACAATACCTGCCTCAGCACACTTTTCAACGGGAATGTTGTTAACACCTGCTCCTGCACGGGCGATGGCAAGCAAGGACTCGGGCATATCCATCTCGTGCATAGAAGCGGAACGAACAAGTATTGCCTCGGGGGCCTCAACATCGTCACCGCAGGTGTATTTGTCGGTCTTGAAACGGGTCAGACCGCAAGGAGAAATCTTATTAAGAGTTTTGATATTATACATTATAACTTACCTCAACCATTTTCTTTTTCAAATTGAGCCATAAACTCAACAAGCTTCTGTACGCCCTCGATAGGCATTGCGTTGTAGATAGATGCGCGCATACCGCCAACAGAACGGTGGCCCTTAAGGTTTACAAAGCCCGCCTCGGTTGCTGCCTTGACAAACTTGGCATCAAGCTCTTCGTCACCGGTAACAAAGGGAACATTCATCAAAGAACGGTCCTCAGGAACAACGGTGCCCTTGAACATCTTGCTGTTGTCGAGGAAATCGTAAAGAATCTTTGCCTTGGCCTCGTTAATCTTCTTCATTTCTTCAAGGCCACCGATATCGTTCTTAATCCACTCAAGAACAAGCTTTGCAACATAAATGCACCAGCAAGGAGGAGTGTTGAACATTGAGCCGTTATCAACGTGAGTCTGATAATTAAGCATGGTGGGGCAAATATCGGATGCATTGCCTACCAAATCTTCACGAACGATAACAACGGTAAGACCTGCAGGAGCCATATTCTTCTGTGCGCCTGCATAAAGCATACCAAACTTGGAAACATCGATGGGCTCAGAAAGAATGCAGCTTGAAATGTCACCAATAAGGGGAACGTCACCGGTTTCGGGGAGGGTGTTCCACTTGGTGCCGTAAATAGTGTTGTTTACGCAGATGTGGAAGTAATCTGCATCGGGAGTAAAGGTGGCCTTATCAAGCTTAGGTATGTAGCTGAAGGTTTTATCCTTTGAAGAAGCAACAACATTTGCCTCGCCATAACGGGCGGCCTCTTTTTGTGCCTTGGTTGCCCATTGACCGGTAAGAACAAAGTCTGCCTTGCCGCTCTTGGTCATAAAGTTGAGGGGCATCATTGCAAACTGAGTTGATGCGCCACCCTGCAAGAAAAGAACCTTGTAATTATCAGGAATATTCATAATCTCACGAAGCAATGCCTCGCACTCGTCAATAATTGCCTGATAAGTTTTGGAGCGGTGAGACATCTCCATAACCGACTGGCCGCTGCCCTTATAATCAAGCATTTCTGCTGCGGCAATTTTAAGAACCGATTCGGGCAACACAGAGGGGCCCGCACTGAAATTGTAAACTCTGGACATAATTTTAATACCTCCTAAAATAATACTGCAATTATATATGATGGGAATTGCTTTGTCAAGCGGTTTGTTAATTTTTTGTCAATCTTTTTTACTGTATTTCTATCGTTTTACAAAAAGTTTGTCATTTTTTTGTCAATTCAAAGCTGTATGTGTGTGAATAAGCCCTGTTAACGTTTTTTATTACATCATTCAAATACAATCCGTCACACCCGGCTACATTGTAAATATAGTCAGCAATTTGCATCTGTCGCTCAGTTTTAAATCCGCTCACTGTTATATCACAGCACATTTCGCTGCCAAACACATCGACCGTATAATTTATGTCAAGCATACCGTTATATATTACCGAATCTTCACTGTCAAGACGCACCAATCCCCCGTCGCGGTCAAAAATCAAGCACCCGTCATATCCCTCTTGACCGATTACCCCTGCAGAAGCAAGGGCTGAGGGCGTTGAAAGCATCTGATTTATCTTGCTTAGATTTCTTACTACCGAGTCGCTACCCTCTGCACCGGATTTGACGGCTGACACAAAATCAAATGCCGACGAGTAGCTTTTTATTTGCTCATCGTACAAATCTCTAAAATCGCAATCGAAAAAACAAAGCACGGCCGAATTGGGCAGTTCGGACTGTATCATCTCTTTTATGCGGTTGTGGATATTTGGGCAATCGACATCAAACATCACCGCGCCCAGCTGCTTAAACGAAAGGGCGATGTTATACTTTCTTTCGGCCGCTTGACGGGCAGCGTCAAAATCCTGCGCAGTCAAGGCATAAAAATGGCCTCCATCTCCCCTTTCGGTTGCAAAGTAAACCGTTTGACTGCGGCTGTCATAAGATGCTGCCACCACATAATCTACCCGTTCTGTTTCTTGGCCACCGCAAGAGCAAAGAAGTAAGCAAAGCGCTATTGCCGCAGGAGCAACTCTTTTGAAATTGCCAAACCATTTCGGCACAAAAAAGAGCAAACCGCACCCCGTCACTGCAGCAACCGTTTGTGTAAGGCGAAATGCCGGCTCATACATTACAGACAAAAATGAAACGACCGTTATCACTGCAACCGTCGACGAAAACAAACACAGTGACACATTGAATTTTATTTTGCCCGACACGCCTCCCCCTGCCATTGCCCCAAGCAAGGTTATTGCACAAATCGCCGATAAAATATAGGCAATATCGGCAGGTCCCTCAAGACGCTGAAAAAACTTGCCCACTGAAACATTCTTGGATATTTCTGCAGTTACCGACTGATAATCGGAGGCCGTGAGTCCAAAGGCAAAAACGCCCAAAGCAGCAGAAAGAGTTATTCCCGCCAGGCAGGACGATAACCCAATAAGCCCTGTTTTTCGGTTTTGAGTGTCGATATATATGAGAGGCAGCAGCAAAGGAAACAACACCGAAAAGGAATTTAAGGTGCCAAGCATCAAACTTCCGAAGCCGTTGCTGACTACGGGCAAAGCGTTTTGCAGGTCATACTCCCCCCACCCCAGCAGCAAGCAAAGCACAAACACTCCTGCCACAGGTATAAAGCTTAAGGCAGTAAACAGAGCAGCACCTTTTGTTTTTACCCCAAAGGAGAGAACACACAAAGCAGCCACGCACACAAGCACCGCAACCAAGGTTGCCTTGCTTTGAAAGAGGGTCATACTTTGGGCCAGACGTGAAAGCACCGGCAAAAGGTACACCGTGCTCACCGCCGCAGATATAACACCGGGAGACATCCTTAAAAAAGCAGGAGCAAGAGCTATTATCGCCACGGAACTGACCGCAAAGCACAAAAAAGCTCCGTTGCCGGCAACTGCAAAAACATTTTTCATTGCGCCCGAAAAAACTATCTCACCGGCAATGCACACAAGCATTGACAATGCTGCTCCGATTCCACTGATTTTTTTATTCATCATCTTCCCACCGCCTTGAAATTTTTGGTTGCTGCACGGGTCTGAGCGTTCCCAAACCCATGTGGCGCAGTTGCTGCTTCCACAAGGGCTTTTGTAAAAAAGCATTGCTGTTGACCGTCTTGCCCGAAAAAGGAGGTGCAACATAATCCTCTCCCAAAGAGCGTTGCAAGGACAAAAGCAAAACGATAACCGCCACACCGAAAAAGACTCCGTACAAGCCCAGCGTGCCACCCAATACAACAAGCAAAAGCTTGCACACGGTTATTCCGAAATTTAAATCAGCATCGGGCAACACGGAGTTAGCCAGCCCTGACACCGCCACCACAATAAGAGTGACAGGGCTGACGATATTGGCATCTATTGCCGCAGACCCCAAAATCAAGCCGCCGACAACACCGATTGCTCCACCGATTGCCGAGGGAGTGCGCACACCTGCCTCACGAACAAGCTCAAAGAATATCTCCATCACCAAAAGCTCCATCAACGAAGAAAAAGGTATGGATGCTCTTGACTGAGCAATAAGCAAAAGCAACTGCGAGGGCAGCATCTCGTGGTGAAAATTTATTACTGCAATATAAAAAGCCGATAAAAGCAAGGCACACACAAAGGCAAAGCTGCGTATCCATCGCGAAAAGGTTCCGCTTTGCCAGCGTTGCTGATTACCTTCGGGAGAATCAAGAAACTCTGAGAATGTAACAGGCATAACAAGCACATAGGGCGAGTTGTCACACACGACTATCACTCGGCCGGCGTTAAGATATTGTGCCGCTCGTTCAGGGCGCTCGGTGGAAAGTATCGACGGAAACAGAGAGAACCCGGAATCGCCTATCATTTGCTCTATCATCCCGCTACCCGAAACATAGTCGGCCTTAACCGATTTAAGCCGCTTTTTAACCCTGCTTATGAGTTTAGGGTCGGGTAGCCCTTGAATATACATTACTCCGCATATATCGTTGCTTATGTTTCCAACCGTTATCATTTCCGTAACCAGGTCGGGTGTTCTCACTCCGCGTCTGATAAGGGATATATTACTGCGTATGCTCTCGCTGAAGCCCTCTTGAGAGCCCTTTACTACTTTTTCGGTAAGAGGCGGAGCTATCGATCGACGAGGAAATCCCTTGGTCTCGCACACTCCCGCATAGCTTGTACCGTCAACAAAAATCGCCGTATCCCCGAGCAAAATTCTTGCCACCGCAGAAGGCATATCGGTCACCCTCACGCAGTCATTAAACTCAACGGTATTGAGCATATCGATGGGGATTGAGGTGCTTTGCATAAGAGGCCTGACAATAAAATCATTCACTGCAACAGAATTGGCCATTCCATCAATATATACAACAACGCAATTTTGCTCGGCCCTTGATTTAAAAGAACGTATAACTATATCTTTGTTTGTGGGAAAATGAAATATTTTTTTGATGTTTTCCATATTATTCAGTGCATTTGATTGAATATTATTGGTCTTTTGGGACATATTTTGCCTCCGCTTGTAAATTTTCAAAAAAACACTTGATTTTTTTGTTTTTGTCTGTTATTATAATACGGTAACTTTTTTCGATAATTAAAAGGAGGTGCAGATAATGGCTAAATGTGAAATCTGCAATAAAGAGATTACATTCGGTATCAAGGTGTCTCACTCACACAGACGTTCAAACAGAACCTGGAAACCCAATGTAAAGCGTGTTAAAGCTATTGTTGATGGTACTCCGTGCAGAGTTTATGCCTGCACCCGTTGCCTTCGCTCAGGCAAGGTTACTCGCGCCATTTGATTCTTTATTGTCAAGCATTCAATTCCCCGACAAGTCGGGGAATTTTTGCTATTAGGAGGTTAATATATGCGTTATGATGGCGTTTTGATGTGTTCTGACTTCGACGGAACCTTGGCTGTTAACAGCACCGTTTCAAAAGAAAATATTGAAGCAATTAAAATGTTTCAAGCTAACGGTGGCAGATTCACCCTCGCGACAGGCAGAACTCCCCAACACATTGCCGAGAGCGTGCCGGAGCTTGCTCCCAACGCGCCAATGATAAGTGTAAACGGCGCGGTATTGTTTGACTCATCAAATCAAAAAGAGCTTATAAAAATACCTGTTGGTGACACCTCAGCTTTTGCCAAAGAGATATTCTGTCACCCCGATTGCAATATGGTGCGTATGGTTTGCGGTGATTACAGCACCGTGGCTGTTAAACGCGATGACAAAGCTCCTCTTGTGGCCCTTGAAAGAGCCCTAAAGCTGCCCTTGCTTAAGCTCGTATATGTTTTTAACAGCACAGCCGCTCCTTTAACATTGTCTGAGCAATACAAAAAAGAATATGGCGACCGTTTCTATTTTTCACGCAGTTGGGAGTATTCTGTTGAGGTTTTGGATATAAACGCCACAAAGGGCGCATTGCTTAAAGAGCTTAAAAATCATCTTACCGGTGTCGACCTCACCATTGGTGTAGGCGACTTCGACAATGACGTGCCGTTGGTCAAAGAGGCCGATATCGGTTACGCCGTTGAAAACGCGGTGGATGCTGTTAAGCAAGCAGCTGACCGAACCACCGTCAGCTTTAAAGACAGCGCAATAGCAAAAATTATATATGAACTGTGACAGGATACTTTCGCATCCTGTCACTTTTTTGTTGAATTTATAAACCGAAAGATACCGACAGCGCTTGATTTATCATATCCATAGAATGTCCGTCAAGACTGCCCATCTTTTCTTTCAGGCGTTGCTTGTCAATCGTTCTGATCTGCTCAAGCAGGACGATGGAATCTTTTGCCAATCCGCTGTTGTCGGCATTGACCTTTATATGCGTGGGTAAATTAGTTTTATCGCGCTGGCTGGTAATGGCAGCCGCAATTACGGTAGGGCTGTATTTGTTGCCTACATCGTTTTGAACAATAAGCACAGGCCTTACCCCTCCCTGCTCTGATCCAACAACCGGACTTAAATCGGCATAATATATATCTCCGCGTTTTATTGTCATTAAACTTCACTCTCCGATTTAATATCAATGATGTACACAAATATTTTTACCCTTATTGCCGAGGTTTAAACACATTTGTTACATCATTACATAATATTTAAAAAGCAGAGATTATGACATCAACGGCATTAAAACAAAAACGTCCCTTTTCACTTAAAAAGTGACAAGAGACGTTTTTTATGTATTGGCTATGTTTTTATAATCAAAAGTCAACCTGTAATTAAATTTGCTAAATTCTATGCAGCTTATAACTCCGTCATCATCGACCCAAACGCAAAAGCTACCGCACTTATCGTTACTGAAATAGCAACCGTTTTTATAACTGTCGGCCGAATAATCATGGGTAAATGCAGTGTAAATAAGCATTGGCAGACTGTCATATATAAGCTGTGGCGCAATCTGACTGCTCATACCCTCAAAGCTAATAAAGCATCCGCCCGGAGAAACATCCACAGTAAGTCCGGAATAGGACCCGCCTTCAACAAATCGAGCAACATACTCTGCTCCCTTGCGGCTGACGTACAGCGTTTGTTCTTTTTCCTCTTTTTGCACAACGACCGTGCACTCTACACCGTCGGTAATGGGTGTAGGAGCAGACGCTGCTGACGAGCAAGAGGAAAAGGCAAAAATTATAAAAGCAAGGGTAGCTGCACAGACAACGCGCAATTAATCATCCCCACAGGTGAGTTTGGCGAAGGCCGTGTGGATACTGTCAATCATATCGGTAACGGTCATAGAATACTCCGTTTTTTCAAGGGCAGCAATATCACCGCACATGGCGTGAATATAAACCCCTGCCACCGCCGCGTCACCGACAGCAGCGCCCTGGCAGATGAGTCCCGATATAAGCCCTGCCAACATATCTCCGCTGCCTGCAGTACCCATTCCGCTGTTGCCGTTAAGGTTAACGAAAATGCGTCCGTCAGGCAAAAATATCAATGTTCTCGCGCCCTTCATAACAACGGCGACTCCATATTGGTCGGCCAATCTGCTGCCGTATCCCAAACGGTCGGTCATAAGCTGCGGCACGGTTATGCCGCACAAACGAGCCATCTCGCCGTAATGAGGTGTCAGCACCACATCACAATCAGCACTTCGCAATATATCTATATTCCGAGAAAGAGCATTTATGCCATCAGCATCCAAAACCACGGGGATTTTTGATGCACCGACAATGTTTTCAAGCAACTGATAGGTTGTATCACTGTCACCGCAGCCGCAGCCAAACAAAAGGCAATCTGATGAGCCGATGCTTTTTATAACTCGCGCAACCGAAAAGCAATCAAGATCGTTCTGACCATCAGGAGTACATACTTTATAAACTGCCTCGGGTACCCTTGCTGCAAGAATTTTATAAACCGAGTCGGAAACCGACAGCTTAACCAGCCCGACACCGCTTTTCATAGCTGATTTGGCCGCAAACTCTGCTGCACCGCACATTCCGTAAGAGCCGCACACGGCGCTTAAGGTGCCAAAGGTGCCTTTGAAGCCGTCGGGAGCTCGCCGAGGCAAAATCGCTTTAGCCCAAGCTTCATCAACCATCTGAATGGTAGGGGTTATGTAGGCACCCTTGGGGATGCCTATATCTGCCAACACTATCTGACCGCAATTCTTTACGGAGGGATACAAAACATGACACGGCTTATGTGCAACAAAGGTTACGGTAAGCTGTGCTTTGACAGAATGTTCAGCACATATTCCCCCGTCGCACTCGGCGCCGCTGGGAATATCAACGCTGACAACAAAGGCCTCGCTCTTATTAACAATACGGGTGATTTTTGAAACCGTTTCAGGCAGCTCACCGTGATATCCAAATCCATATATTGCATCAATTACAACATCACTGTCGGCTATTAATCGCTCGCAGGAATCTAAATCAGTTGCATTGAAAACCGGCAAACCAATCCCTTGTATATAGCCGTAGGCAGTTTCACTCGCTTCGCTGACAGGTGCGCCGCTCATCATCACAAGCTTTACATCAGCACCGTCCTGAAAAAGTCGGCGTGCCGCCACAAAGCCGTCACCGCCATTGTTGCCGTTGCCGCAAAGCACCGTCACCCTGAGCCCGTTAAGCTCAAAGCGGTTACGAATTTCTCTTGCAACTGAGCTGCCGGCATTCTCCATCAGGCGTTGCTGTGAAATACCCGACGTCATTGCATTTTGCTCAACGGTTACAGTTTCTTTTTTTGTGTAGATAAGCAATCAAATCACCACCGTATTATCATCCAAACACCTTAAAGGTCATTTGGCGCGGCAAGCAGCGCTTTAATCCGTTAATCATTTTTTCATTAGGTTCAATTACTAAAAGCACCTTGCCCGACTCTTTAGAATTATATATAAAATAATAAAGCTGATCGGCATCTGCATTTGCCGCCATTATCTTTTTGTTGCAGCCATACTGTGCCTCAGAATCATATTTCCCAAAATCTTCAACCGATTTGCACTCAAAAGAAGCAATACGCTTGCGGCTTTTCATATTGGTAATAATGTCAACATCAAAAAGTCCGTTGGTAAGGCAATACTCAAACTCAATATTGAAGCGACCGCCAAGATAATAAACAAGAAAAATTGCACCTGCTATCACCAAAGCATACAGAGGCATCATCACCAGATTAAAAACGCCCAGCAAAAACAACAAGCCCGAAAAAAGTCCGCATATGGCAAAAAGCACCATTTTAAGCGTAAACTCTGACTTTTTAATATTTCGAGCCACCAGCTGCTCAACAAAAACATCAAATACTTCCATAACGCACCAACTTTTCTGTATTTGTTATAATTATACCACACATTTATGAATAAAACAATAACGGAGTGTTAATTTAAACACTCCGTTACTTATTATCTTTTGCCTATATAGCTGTAAGGATCAACGCGGACTCCGTTTTTGCGCACCTCAAAATGAAGATGAGTGCCCGTAGCGCGGCCGGTTGCACCTACCAGTGCCACAACCTCGCCTCGTTCAACTACGTCTCCCAACCCCACATAAAGCTTTGAGCAATGAGAATAGAGAGTTTCAACGCCGTTACCGTGGTCAATAACAAAGTGCAAGCCATACCCTTCGCCCGAAGCGTTAACAGATATAACCTTGCCGCCGTATACGCTTAGTATCGGCGTACCTTTTGAAGCGGCTATGTCATAACCGGTATGACCTCTGTCATCACCCCAATAGGAGCTGATATACTGTCTGTAGCCCGTATCTACCGGCCAACAAAAACCCTTATTTCCGGCCTTTACAATTTTTGTTGCCGTGGGCTTGTTGGGGAATTTTTCGGTAAACTGTGTGCCAACCTCTTTAGTATTAACCTTGATACCGCTTACATAGATATTTTTATAGATAGTTTCTTTCCATCCCGAGCTTTTTTCTTTGGTGGCAGGAACGCTTTTTTTGGTTGTAAACTCTTCTTCATTAACAAAGGCAAAAGCAGGAAGATTTGCCGAAAGCACAATTTCATCCCCGCTCACAAAATCAGGAATGGCATCGGCTGATATATTGAAAAGAGCTGCAATACTTTCTTTTGTATCCCCTTTTCGGGTAAGATAGTTAACATCTGTGATAACGCTGTTATCCAGGCAATCCTCAAGCTTTTTAAGGCGTCGTTTACCTTCATAAGACAAAACGCATTCTTTTACTTCGATATTGTTGTAAAAGCGGTTGGTGCCTGCTATTGATGCAAGGGCGGCCATACCGCTCTCAACCGAATCGGTCTTAGCGAAGGCAATGCCGTTGACCATCACACAGGCCACCTTGTTAACATTGCTGTCATTAAGCACGATATTATCTGCAAGCTGGGAAGAAGAAATAAGCTGTGAAGATGGGATAACTGCATAGGCACAATCAACCTCGGGGGTCATAAATGACCTGTCCTCTTGCACAGAATTGTTGTTTAATGATTCAACTGCTTTATCCACAGTTTCAAGATCGGTAACATATCCGCATCGCTCCCCTTTAACATTTACCTCAACCGCGTAGGTAAGATCGGTAACGGAAAGCACTGACATAAACACTGAAAAGATAAACACGAAGGTCAGAGTGCTGACAGCAAC